>MBAA01000187.1:6386-9016 GCA_001940655.1 Promethearchaeota archaeon CR_4 | reverse complement strand
TTCGAGAGCCATCGGCAAGTTAGACACATTTCCGCTCGTGAATACGAGAGGAGGTAATGGTTCTTCGAATAGCAGGTGATGCAAACCCATGTAAGGAAGGAGGGTACCCACGGAGTCTAGGCCGGGAGCAACTTCCCTCGCGAGGGGGAATGGCACGTTTTTCGGCACGAGGACAATGGGACGGCGGAAAGAGGTGAGTAACGATTGAGACAATTCATCCACGTGAGCGAACGTGCCCACGTGGGCGATATCTCTGACCATCACTGCGAAAGGTTTGTACTTCCGCCGTTTCTTTCGCCTTCGGAGTTTCATTAATACATCATCTTGATCAGCCCGGCACACTAGGTGTACCCCCCCAATGCCTTTCACCGCGAGGATAAATCCTTCCAAGAGGAGGTGCGCCATTGTTTTGGGCACGTCATCGGAGGTTAGAGGCACTGATGTGCCGTTCGCGTTCGAATAAATTGAAAAATTCGGCCCACAAGTATGACAGGCGAAGGTTTGAGCATGGAAGCGGCGATCTGTTCGCGTTTCATATTCTGTTTGGCAGGCCGGACAAAAGGGAAAGGCACTCATTGTCGACCGTTCGCGGTCATAGGGTAAGTCTTCCATTGTGGAGAATCGCGGCCCGCACTCGGCGCAGGCTATGAAAGGATATCGATAGTATCGCGAAAGATTAGGATTACGAATGTCAGCGAGACACGCTTCGCACGTGGCAATATCTGGGGGTAGAACGATCGTGCGTCCAGCAGAGAGTACGGACTTCTCAATCTGGAGATCCTCGAATTCCCCCCGAAAGAGTTCCCACTGGACGTTGATGGATTCGAGATATGCCATTGTCGGAAGAATTTGACGGACACCTTGCACTAACCTCTCAATATCCGTCTTCTCACCCTCTATAATTGCTTGAACTCCCAAGCTGCCAAAATTACAAATCCTCCCCGTCACCGCAAATTTACTCGCGTAATTGTAGAGTGTGGGACGAAATCCAACCCCTTGGACGACCCCCACGAAGGTTATACTTGCTCTAGTCTTCACGTGCACTCAACTCACATTCATTCTCCGTTTCCCAAAAATAAAAATATTGGTTTTACTTGTCGAACCATCTCTGGCGTTAAGGTTAGTTCTATCCATACACGTGATCTGATTCAAAACCGCGTTAAATTAATATTGAGAGGTTTATTTCACGTTATTCTCCGGCTAATTACAAAGGGTGTTAATTTCCGCCGATTCCGGAATAACAGGTCCCTATTCACATCAATTCGAGAGTAATTATCAAGATATACATAGAAAAAGAATGAAAAAAGAGATTGAGGTATTCCTTACGTGCCACCAACTTTGATGAGGATGAATTGGATGAGGAACATGAAACCTGCACCGTTGCCAACGAGCCCGATAATGGCCACGATAAGCAACATCATGCTAGTAGCTTCGAAATTTTTCGCATCAATGGGACTGACCACTTTCATCTTGCCGATGACCCCGGCCGCAATTCCTATAATACCTCCAATGATGTACCACACGCCATATGCCCCAACATAGTACGGACCTGCCAATACAGCTGCCCAATAGATACCGTAAATAAGGGAAATAGCTCCGATGATCAGCGAAACTATCCACGCCCATTTGTTGAGAGTCAAAATCGTATTTTCGTATTTATTTACCATTGTTTTCACCATTTTGTCTTTACTTGTTCGCGCGCAAATCGAGATTAATCTGGTGTTATTAAACCTTAATCTCGTCTATAGCACAAGTAGTGGTTTGCTCTGAGGGTTTATAAAATATTAGTTCCAAGGTTCTTAATGACTTATTCCAAATGCGAAGGACAATTGATTGAACTCGAAATAGAAAGATTTCAAAGGGAATTTTTATTCGAACCGGATTTCTTACTTTTGTACATTTATGAGGATGATATGTATGAAGGTTTCAGACATTCTTTTTACATATGAAGACCGAACGCGCCGTTGGCCGCTGGGGAATGGATGTACGGTACATCTCCTGCGAGGCCCGACAAAGCTCGTGATGGTGGACACCGGGGAGGAAACGGGTGGATATTACAAGTTTCTCCTTCGCCGAATGGAGAAGGATGGCATCAATGTCAAAGATGTCACCGAGATCTGGAATACCCATGCTCACGGGGATCATGTAAGTGCGGATCTAGAGGTTCAAAAAGAGAGCGGTGCCGGTATTTTCACACACCCGCTCGCGTTAGAGATGCTTCAGGACTCGAAAAAATGGATTCAAAAGATATTAGACGTTATGGGTGAGGACGGGAAATTTATCACGAATATACACCCGAGAGTGGTTAATTTTCTTCTAAATCTCCTCGGGGGGAAGCACTCTCCAATTCCCGTTACAGGCACTTTCGTGGACGGCGAAGTTCGGGACATCGGTTTTCCCGTTGAGGTGAAATTCACACCCGGGCATACTCAAGATAGTGTGGCGTTTTTCGTGCCAACCGAGAAAATTCTCTTCACCGGGGACGCTTTCGACTTGTATAACAACACTCGTCCCACGCTCAACAGTCCGCTGTCCGACTGGGCAGACCTCCACGCGTCACTCGAGTGGATGATCCAGAAGCGACCTGCGATCCTCGCGAATGGGCACAAGTGGACCGTGGTGGGGGAAGA
>MBAA01000187.1:4267-6380 GCA_001940655.1 Promethearchaeota archaeon CR_4 | reverse complement strand
CCGGATAGAATTAGTAAAAGCGCTCGGGTTCCTTGACGAAATCAAAGCGAACGTCCTTTCGGTGTTACAGGACGGCCCCACCCAGATCTCGGACATCGATCGGCGTTATCCCTTGAAACACCTGAAATATCCGATTCTTCAACGGAGAATCACCTACTGGTGTACCCTGCAAACCCTAGTAAAAAGCGGCAGCGTAAAGCGTTACCCTGAATACGACCAAGGCAAGTTAAAAAAATTGAGCTGGCAATTAGCGTAGATATTCTTTTGATTCTTTTCACTTTCGGACTATAAATGAAGGATCTATATGAAGGAAGCACCACTTTTTTTTGTAATATCTAACTAAAAACTTTAAACAGGCGGGACGTAGCCCAGTGCTTTTGCCATCATCCGCAAATATCTCAGGGGGATGAGACGTAACGCTTCATTTTGCAGGTATTCTATACGCGTGCGCCCGTCTAAAATATCAGGCCTCCAATCGGCGATCCCGAGGACAAAACGCGACGCCCAGTCCCAAATACCGCTGTCGTCTATTTCATCGTAGCGATCGATGTCGAATCCACAAAGAAACCCAATGAGAACCAATTTTTCCTGCCGCTCCCGTTCGGTTTCATGCCAGTGCGGGAAATATCTTGGGGTTCTCTTCCCTTCCTCCGGTAACTCTAACATCTCTGGTAGAATTGACAGGTCTCGCACGAAGAGTAGATGTTCAACAGGAGGGTGTTGTTGTTGAACCCTTCCCGGCATTATTCCGTGCACGGAAAACCCCCCCTTTATGAATAATTTTGCTGCGGTGTCATTTGTTGCGAGGATCCCTGCAATTATTTTTTGTACGCCTTGTAATTTAATCTGACCATAGTCAATAATCGCTCCGAGGAGTGCCCTGCCCACGCCCATGCCCCGATTTGCCTCGGACACCTGTATAAAAACATCCGCCAGATGCTGCTCTTCTCCCATCGTGTGCCGTGTCAAGGTCGCGTGCCCAATCATTTCCGTTCCAACCGTTGCGTCTAACATCAGGAGCCATTGATCTCGAAAAACCCGAAACAATTGGTCCGCCTCAGTAGCGATTTTCGGGTAATCGAGGTTCCCATTCGCGGCGATTTTACCTATTAAATATCTCAAGAACGAAAGGAGAATGGTTCCTTCATCCCGCATCCGCTCGCGGATATTCAGGATGGAACCGTCCTTGAGTGGGACGGATTTTTCGAAAAGGATTATCTGGGGCACTTTTCCACCACCTGTGGTTTTCTTTCTCACACGCTCTTGTTAAACCTTTCAGCCTCTTTTACTCGCTCTCCGCTTTCGCTTCTGCGCTAATTTATCGAGCCGTTTTCTTTGTTGTTCGATCAGAATTTCTTTTATGGATTGTTGTTTTTCTTTGAAAAACTCCTCCGAGGTGATTCTTAACCAGCGGTAATGTTCCCGCACCGCGGAGTCGTTGGTTTGGTCGAGGAAAAATATGTCAAAATCACGGGATTCGAGAAAGTTAATTCGAAAACCATTTGGAATTCTTTCGAAAAGGATCAAATCATGAGCAATCGGAAAGACCTCTCGCATACCTTGGAGGGAGTCCTCAAACTCAAATGCCAAGTTGCTTACTATTCCAATGACCATAAATTATTTTTTGGCCAGTCCTTGTAGGGTAACCACGGTCGTTTCGATTGTACATTTAATTTTCTCACGATCTCTGCATTTTTCCGAAAACTTTTCGTCCTGAACGTGGAAAATTCTTCCACTTGCATGTTATCAAAGAGATTTAACTCGTAATGGAGGATATCCCTGACATCATAGATATTTTAAAATTACACTCATACCCAACTCTCAATTCTTAACACATCATCGTGAACTCGGTAGACCCTTGTTTCTTGAAGCACGAGATGCACATTATTGTGAACATCCTTTTAAATGGGAGGTTTTCCACATATGATATGACCTAACGACCTTTGCTGCAAAGATCCCTGGATTGGGAGAGGTCCTCCTTTTTTGTAACACCTCCCTTTTATTCCTCGTATTCTGACAGCTTGTGACCTTCTTTCAAAATTCAGACAGGAATGGAATAATTTTCGGAAATTTTTTTTATCAAGCTCCCTTTTACTTCTCACATCTATTTAAC
>MBAA01000187.1:1812-4251 GCA_001940655.1 Promethearchaeota archaeon CR_4 | reverse complement strand
TCTACAAAATTACGGGCGGGTGGTCTAGCTCGGATTGCGGAATAGTGCCGGATCCCTAGAGTGGTATGATCCTTGCTTGGGGTGTAAGGGATCGGGAGTTCAAGTCTCCCCCCGCCCATTTTTATAATAATTTTATGGATTCCTTTCAGTCACTGATTCGCATTACGCAGGACTTGGAGCGTAACTTTCTCTAGCGAATTTCTAAGATTAGTCGCTCTATGAAAAGGTCGTGGTGTGGTGGGTTACCCTGGCGAGCGAACTAATCCGGAGAATTTGCCAGGGAAGATTAGGGATCGTGGTTTCGCATATGATTTTGCCTGACGCGGCAGGATAAATAACAGCATATCCGTTAGTTAAAAATTGTTCTCGATCTTGACTAAAGATATCCGGATTGGTACTTGACAGAATTAGGGTAACAGGACCCCATTGGCGCCGAGTGAAACCATAAACTCGAATAGCAATAGTGAGTTCCCATGATACAGCACGGAATCTGCCGAATCCTCGTTGGAGATCCCCTGAGACGTAATCCCACCCAAGCTCACGGAGGCATGATGAGAGGTGGGAGGAAATATCTCCCGGAATCCAGTAAAACAACAATATATAGGTACTAATTCCCGTAAGAATAATGCATATTGCAATAAACAGTTTCTGGGGAGTAATTTCGAAACTAGGAATCATTGATGCCGCCCCACTTAAATCAAAACTATGGTGTTGTATAGATCTTGAAGCTAAAGAAACGGTTCCGAAAAGAGCAACAGCGACTCCGATGGAAATCATAATGAAAATGAGGATTACGGGTGCATGTACTCTACGTTTAAACGAGTTTACCCACATATTTCTAGGTCGCATTTTTTTCATCACCCCGTAGGAGTTTGTCCAGTAAAATCGTCCGGAAATCTTGTCCAGATGATTGTGTTACTTCAATCAAGACTTTCATAAGCGCGTGATCGTGGTTAATCCGAATCGCGTGTAGATTTTGGGTTAGCTTGTCCCGGAGGATGAGTTTGCGTTGCTCTAATTCGGCGAGGATGCCCCGCGATAACACCCGGCTCTTATGACTATATTCGATGATCTCGACTAACTGGTTGGCGGAGATCGCTTTCGGGTAAATGTGAGCCAATGCAAGGAGGATCTTGCGGGAAAGGGCGGGTTCTCCCGTGACAAACATGAGCAATTGGTAGGCATCATGAACCCTTACATTATCATCCATATCCATCCAACCATTGCAGCTATGTTAACGTGTTTGTGTGTTGTATGACACATGATCTAATTAAAGAAGGTGATCAGAGTTTCGGTAAATGTTTGTCGTGCGTTATTTATATCTAAGTGACATCTCGTAGTCTTTTTCCCTCGCGGGATTCTCCCCTTCTTGTATTGGTTAAGTTTTAATGGTTACACCAGGACAATATCAAGATTTGTGCAAAATCTCCGCAACTCCAATTCTTCTCTTTCATTTTTCGCTCGCTCTTGATTCTTGAGAGACATGTTTTAAGAGCAAAGCCCCCTTATTCCCCAAGATACTTATGGCAAAAGGCGACGGAGTAGTTTTTAACGTAATTGGATTTGTGATCGCGCTCATATCGATTTTTCTCGAATTTTGGCGATTTGGAGTCTCCCACTGGATACCTAGTGAGGAGTTCGAATTGTTTGTTACACGGATGGATTTATGGGGAGAAGGTTTAACTCACATTGGGGATTATTTTTCTCAAATCGAGAATGTTATTAATGGTCTACGTCTTTTGTTCCCCCTCCTCTTCATCGTTGCAGGCATTTGCATCCTCGTTGGTGTCCAGAAAAAAGTGGCGCCGGGAGTTGGCGCGGTCATACTGTTGTTATATCCGATAGTCTACCTCATCTGTAACATAATTGTGCCCTCGGTTACGGGTGGAAACTTTGGAGATCTCTTCTTGACGATGCAGGTAGGTGCCTACTTGATGATCGCTGCGGGCGTTCTTTGTGCCGTTGGCGCCGCCAAGAACGGCGAATATTAACGATCCAAAAAGAGGGTCGCTTTCTTTTTCTCCATTATTAACATTGAAACCAAATAAAACATACCTCTTGATATCCAGCCATAAATTTTCTCATCAAAACCAAGGTTCTCTTAATAATTGACGATTCTCTTGTTCACCGAAATAAACCATTCCAAAAAAGAGGTTAGAGCCACTTGTCTCCCATCACAGTCAGGACATAATTGTCTAAATAGGGAAAAATCTCTTCAACCGTTGCTACCACGTGAAATAAATGCAAATGTCCCTCGCGCATGAATTTCAGGCGGATTCCTTCCTGAAAAAACGCTAACCACGTGTCGAAGTAATGCTCAACATTCACGATGACAACGGGTTTGGTGTGGTACCCGAGCTCTTTATGCACGATGGCATCGTATAATTCGTCCATAGTGCCGATCCCGCCAGGAAGCACGATGTACGCATCCGAACGCCT
>MBAA01000187.1:1465-1774 GCA_001940655.1 Promethearchaeota archaeon CR_4 | reverse complement strand
AGACGACTTCAGAAAGGCGAGCATCAGCGCCTTTTTTTTCGGCGATGATGCGAGGAATAACCCCCACAGTCTTGCCACCGTGTGAATATGCGGCATCGCTTAATACTTTCATGAGACCCACATATGCGCCCCCGTATACGAGGGTAATTTGCCGTTCTGCGAGCATTTTTCCCAATTTTCTTGCGGATTCTAGATAGGGTGCTGCCAGCGCACTACTGGATGCACAAAATACACACGCGGAACGGACGAGCATTATGAAACATAATTCCTTGCCGTTCAAAAAATTAATTGTCAGGAAATTTATTTCTT
>MBAA01000187.1:622-1404 GCA_001940655.1 Promethearchaeota archaeon CR_4 | reverse complement strand
TCACAATCGATTGAGGAAATCTCCATGCATGAATATGTCGTGAAAGTGAATTGGGAACCCCAAGTGGAACCCTATAAACGTATGGGCACCTTATCTTCGGAAGGTTTACCATCTTTAACCGTAGTGACGCCCCCCCAGTTTAAGTTCGGAATCCCCAACAATTGGTCCCCCGAACATTTATTCACTGCCTCCGTGTCAGTCTGTTTGTGGGCTACGTTCCTAGCCGTTGCGCAAGGATCCAAATTAGAGATTGGGCCCTGTTTCGTAGAAACCACGGGAACATTGGACGATGTGGACGTGGGTGGCCGAAAACAATCGCAGATCACAACCATTCACCATAAATTCCACGTAAAACTCAAAAATCCTGCAGAAAAAGACAAGGCGCAAAAAATTCTGGAGAAATCTGAGCAGAATTGCATCATCGCCAATTCAATGAAAGCGAAAGTGACCGCTGAATTGATCCTCGAGTAGATAAAAATTGGAAAGGAGGTGGACAGAAATAGTGCAAGCGCCACAACAAGAAATGATTGAAGTAGACGTAGCTATCATCGGGGCAGGCCCCGCAGGCCTTTCTGCCGCCCTCTACATTGCCCGGTCAAACCTCAAGGTTCTAATTCTTGCAGGAAAAGAACCTCCCTCTCTATCACGCGCCCATCTCATCCAAAACTTCGCGGGTGTGGAGTCGATAGCAGGGTCCGACTTACTTATCACTATGCGCAAGCAAGTTCTGGATTTAGCTGTACCGATTCTCGAGGAAGATGCAATCGCACTCATCCTCGCGA
>MBAA01000187.1:0-594 GCA_001940655.1 Promethearchaeota archaeon CR_4 | reverse complement strand
CAAAGCAATCATGGCCAAGGCTGTCATCCTTGCAACGGGGCGGGGATCACGCAAGCAGGCCATCAAGAATGAGGCCGAACTGCTCGGGCGGGGCGTGTCGTATTGTGCTCTCTGTGATGGGCCTCTCTACAAGCAAAAAGAGGTGGTCGTCGTTGGGGACGACGGGGAGGCGCTTGAGGATGCGCTCGCCCTCGCGCAAATGGGATGCAAGGTGACATTAGTTTTTGAGAAAAGTCTCAATACCATAAAAGCAGCGAAAGTGTCGGAAATCCAGAAATCAGCCTACCCAATCACCATATTCCAGGAAGGAAAAGTGAAGGAAATCGTCCAAGGCGAGAATGGAAACGTGGCCGGAGTCAAAGTAGGGAAGATTGGCCACATCGATCAGACATTGAACGCCCGCGCAGTCTTTTTCATCTCTCACGTGAGTGCAGGTTCCCTGTTACGGCAGGCGGGCATCGAATTGAGTGATAAAGGATGCATCCCCACGAATGCAAAACAGGAAACCAACCTCGAGGGCGTGTATGCGGCAGGTGATGTGACCTGTGGCGAACAACAAGTATCCGTAGCGGTCGGGCAAGGTGCTGTGGCTGG
>MBAA01000186.1:22661-22928 GCA_001940655.1 Promethearchaeota archaeon CR_4 | reverse complement strand
TTGCCATTAGGGTTCCAAATTCCAGCGCACGGAAAAGCAACTCCAAACAATATCGATGATCAGCTCAGCAAGGGAACCGATTTAAAGTCAGATTTAGGGTATTTATTCAATGCATATTAGAGGAAAGGGGTTGAAAAAACCAAATAGAGATATTTTTTTTGCTTCGGAAGGATAAATTAAATCTGTTAGTACGAGACCATTAATTCGCTATCTCCTTCCAATTGGAATGAATGGCTTCGCAATTGCAGCTTTTTGACGCGTGATGTC
>MBAA01000186.1:20456-22499 GCA_001940655.1 Promethearchaeota archaeon CR_4 | reverse complement strand
CTACCCTCGATGCTCATGCACATCTTCATCCATCTCGGACACCTGCTGAGCTCGAAGGCACGGGAATGGTGTTATCGATGTCTCTATCGCTAGAAGAGGGTAGATTAGCCCTCCGTCGGAACGACCCATACATCGCATGGGGGGTGGGTTGCCACCCGCGGCAACCTAAATGGCAACAAACGTTCCATCCTGCTCAGTTCGAGGAAATGGTACAGAAAACCGTCATCATTGGCGAAATTGGGATAGATTCCGGTTCGCGTGTGCCAATTCAACAGCAATTGTCTACGTTTCGAATAATTCTAGATATCCTCTCGAACTACCCGAGATTTATAAGCATCCATAGTTACCAAGCAACAGGAGCAGTGCTTCAAGAATTACGCCAAAGGCCGGTAAACGTCCCCGTCTTGCATTGGTGGACAGGGACGGTTGCCCAGACATCGGAGGCAGTAGAACTGGGTTGCTACTTTTCGATCCATTCCCAAGTCGCGAGACATTCGAAGTTCCGCTGCCACGTGCCGCTTGAGCGTGTACTCGTCGAGAGCGACCACGGCCAGGATGATCCTCCCCCAGCCATTCCGCACCGGATTTGTTGGGCGGAATACTTGGTCGCGCAATAATATCAGATTGAGGTTCATGAGCTCAGAAGGCAGGTGTGGAGAAATTTCAAGGCCATCGTAAATATAACAAGCTCGGGAACGCTACTCCCCGCGAGTATGACAAAAATATTGGAAAATGTATAAATTTAGGTTGACGAATATCCCTGAGTCGTTACGGAATTGGAGGAAATGTCTTGGTTGGTCACTCCAGACATATCTCGGAGATGTTTGGGATCGATCACAAAACCTTCGAGGTTACTGAGACAATCTGCGATTTTCTGAAAACTGATCCCCTCTAAATACAGGATGCGCGTCAATTGCAAGTGACGAGGTTTTAGATAGGTTCGCATTCTAGCATTGTTTTTGCCAGCGTTTTTAATGTGGTGAAGTACCTCTTCAGGAGGTAGGTTTGTAGCTGTAATTAATCCCTTAAAGATTCCAATCGTGGGCGTTCCAAACCATAACTTACGAACCAGACCGCGGTTTGCGCGCGTTTCGAGAGGATCAGGGGGCATATCACTTTTATTCATAGATCTGAAATTTTAAAGGCGTAAAAAAGAAGTATTGATTGAATTGATACATTTTGAAAGCGATAATGAAAACAACAAAAGGAGACATCAACCTGGAATTATCCGCCTTCCGTGAGAGGGGCACGTTTGACCTCGCCGACCGGAACTAAAGCATGGAATGTGGAAGTTGACAAAGTACAAAATCACTCTAATCCTTAAAGAACCTCTAGATGATGGACGCTTTATGGGATAAGTCATAGAGATATCGAATGATGCCAAAAAAGCATAATCACCCGGTGTTTTTCATTCTAATGGTTTCGGGAATTACAATGTTATAGGTTTGTATTATAACTTTTTGAATACACCTCTTGAGTCGAGTTTTAAATAGGCAAGTGCTCGCATCAGGATTAGGCGCGTGAAGGTGACTACTAAATGGAAGTCGCTGTCGTGGACTTAGAGACTACCTCGCAACGAATCTTGAAGGGGTCAATTGTAGAAATTGGGATCGTAAGCCTAGATCTTGCCAATGGTGAATTGACTGTCCTTTTCGACCACGTAGTACGAGATAAGCGCTTTTCCTCCAAGGATAGAAACGCGTGGATCTTTCGCCACTCTACCCTCACATACGATTTTGTGAACACCGCCTCACCGTTGCAAATTCACCAGGTTGCACTCCAATCGATTTTCAACCTGTACGCGGTTACATCTTATAATCGAGAATTTGACATCCCATTCCTGCGTCGGGCGGGGTTCACGTTTCCTCGCCAGGTTCCGTGCATAATGCGCGTTGCGGCGGGTGTCTTGAAGTTAGGACGCTTTAACAGTGAATTCACTTACCCGTCCTTGAGCGAGACATGGCATTTTTTCTTCCAAACTCCACTCACAAATACCCACCGCGCTACGGCGGACGCATGGGCGGCCGCCCTCATCCTTCAGGA
>MBAA01000186.1:17118-20440 GCA_001940655.1 Promethearchaeota archaeon CR_4 | reverse complement strand
TGGAACAACTCGATGCACGGTTCACCCCCACGTACGTGGGGACAATCCGCCTTTCGTGTTTCTGCGAACTTTTCCATTCGGTTCACCCCCACATACGTGGGGACAATCGTAAGCACCTGTCCCTATAATTGATTTAGTCCGGTTCACCCCCACATACGTGGGGACAATATTCGCGTGCACCTTCGAGTTGTGGGTGATGTCGGTTCACCCCCACATACGTGGGGACAATGCCGAGAGGCCGACGACGCTCTCTTTCTTGTCCGGTTCACCCCCACATACGTGGGGACAATTTTAGTAGTACTCCTCTATCTTTCGGATTGGACGGTTCACCCCCACATACGTGGGGACAATACCGCCAAACCCACGCGGGCCGGGTCGGCCGGCGGTTCACCCCCACATACGTGGGGACAATATGATACGATATAGCGGTAATAGGTTCTAGAACGGTTCACCCCCACATACGTGGGGACAATGATAATACATAGAATTAGGAAAACTAATTCCACGGTTCACCCCCACATACGTGGGGACAATGTCACGACCACATCATCCAGATTCGATGTAATCGGTTCACCCCCACATACGTGGGGACAATGAACACTATCAGAACATACCGGACGAAGCGACCGGTTCACCCCCACATACGTGGGGACAATTCGATTCGCCCTGAACGATCCAAAAGGAATCTCGGTTCACCCCCACATACGTGGGGACAATCTTATACCCTCCCCGCAACCACCGCAGGAGTGCGGTTCACCCCCACATACGTGGGGACAATCAAGTCGGAGGTGATCGCCCGCTTCTTGGAGACGGTTCACCCCCACATACGTGGGGACAATGGTCAAAAACATCCAGAAACTCCAACAGCATCCGGTTCACCCCCACATACGTGGGGACAATAGCAAACTCGGATTCGCCGTTTACAAGAATCGCGGTTCACCCCCACATACGTGGGGACAATATAGACCCGAACCCCTCCCTTATCGCAACCTTCGGTTCACCCCCACATACGTGGGGACAATTATAGCCTACTTTGACGAGAGAGCTCGTTGTCCGGTTCACCCCCACATACGTGGGGACAATTGCTCAGTAAACGTGTCCGCGACCGTCACGACCGGTTCACCCCCACATACGTGGGGACAATACCCCGAAAATGTCCTCGCAATCGCCCTCGTTCGGTTCACCCCCACATACGTGGGGACAATAATTTCGCGACGGCGTCCGCGTCGAGCTGCGTCGGTTCACCCCCACATACGTGGGGACAATCTCTTCCTCCTTGGCCTTCTGGATCTTGACCGCGGTTCACCCCCACATACGTGGGGACAATATCTGTCTGAAAATTTGGGACAAGTGTTCGGCCGGTTCACCCCCACATACGTGGGGACAATGCACCGCCACCAGTCCCAAAAGGTCATAATTTCGGTTCACCCCCACATACGTGGGGACAATCTTGGGATTGAACTCGCCGCCCATCACGAGTACGGTTCACCCCCACATACGTGGGGACAATATCCTCAATCTTGCTTTCCTCCTTATTTTTGACGGTTCACCCCCACATACGTGGGGACAATGCGATCACGTTCCGGGACGAGAAGGGCAACGTCGGTTCACCCCCACATACGTGGGGACAATGGCATCATAGCGGCGCTGGCACGCCTTGCGCTCGGTTCACCCCCACATACGTGGGGACAATCGCCGGTAGATCCTCCGCATCAGAATCGCAATCGGTTCACCCCCACATACGTGGGGACAATTTTCACGTGGTAAAATTCGTATTTTGTCCCGTCGGTTCACCCCCACATACGTGGGGACAATGATTAATTTCTCCTTTTTTTCGCGCAGGGCGACGGTTCACCCCCACATACGTGGGGACAATTAGCGACGCGATCACGCTCGCGACCGACCAGACGGTTCACCCCCACATACGTGGGGACAATCCCTCGCCGTCCACGAACGCGCGCACGATTCCCGGTTCACCCCCACATACGTGGGGACAATCGTGTACAACCCGTCGTAATTTTTTCCTGTTTCGGTTCACCCCCACATACGTGGGGACAATTGCGGAATACCTACATTCGGTAAGGTGGGTATCGGTTCACCCCCACATACGTGGGGACAATCAAAATTGCTGCTGCGAACAGCAATTTGACGACGGTTCACCCCCACATACGTGGGGACAATTAACATCTATTTCACCTCCCATTCGAAATCTTCGGTTCACCCCCACATACGTGGGGACAATCGGAATTACTGGAACGTTGTAAACCGCTGTAACGGTTCACCCCCACATACGTGGGGACAATTCGTCAGTTTCACATTCATATTTGCAAATTGACGGTTCACCCCCACATACGTGGGGACAATCGTTTGATTGCGGAAACTTTCCGGATAAAGGTCGGTTCACCCCCACATACGTGGGGACAATTGCACGTCGTCGCCGATGGGCGGGAGGTTCTGCGGTTCACCCCCACATACGTGGGGACAATACCGTGTACGCGGACGCCGCGAACGAGCTCGTCGGTTCACCCCCACATACGTGGGGACAATGCGTGCGCGGCATAGTAGCGCCGCTGCCATGCCGGTTCACCCCCACATACGTGGGGACAATTTCGCGGCGATCTTCTTGATGAGCATCCGCTCCGGTTCACCCCCACATACGTGGGGACAATAATACTCGACCCGATGTGCGGGAGTGGAACTACGGTTCACCCCCACATACGTGGGGACAATGAAATGGAAAGCGAAAATCAAACAACCGGGACGGTTCACCCCCACATACGTGGGGACAATGACGGGCAACCGTCCCGCGGCGAACGCGAGGTCGGTTCACCCCCACATACGTGGGGACAATACTGGAAAATTCTTCCAGAATGGCGAGATCGTCAAATTTTGGGGCGATGCTATCAGGGAAGTCTCTTAAAGTCTCGTGCACGTTGGCATTCTTCCAAGTTCACCAGCTATTGCTGGTTACGCTCGGGAGAAGATTACAACGAACCATTATTAAAGAATACGTTCGGTACTCCGGTGTTTTTAATCACGTCCATAGGGTTGAAGAGGTTTTAGGGAGTAAGGTGGGGGAATCTCACTACATAAATAAAAGAAAATGGGACCTATTTAACCCTACCCAATCGGGGGATCACCTGTCAGGACAGTAAACGCGCCGGGGTTGCGAACCCACTCGAGGCAGAGGGCGGCACAGTGCTTGCAATTGCGTCTCACGGGGCAGGAGCACGTGCCAGAGAGGACATCTTTCATAATCGCAACTTCAACATCGTATAGGGACGTACCCACCACTTGCCCCCGTAGGACGCGATGTTCGAGG
>MBAA01000186.1:10274-17080 GCA_001940655.1 Promethearchaeota archaeon CR_4 | reverse complement strand
CTTGGGACGGGGGGGGGAGGTAGGTTGAGGGTGGATGGGTTCGCTCACAGGTTTGGTTTCAGGAAGGCGTTGTTGCATTTGGTTGGGGAATTGGACCGGAGGGAACACTGATTTGGCCTTGGGAGCAGGTGGGAGTTTAACGTCCTCGGGCACGCGTATGAGGTAGAGACCATCGAAATTCACGATTGTTCGCCGGCAGTCGCCTACCATCTCCAAGGTAAACCGCTGCTCGTTATTCTGCACTTGGAGCAACATGCATCCCCCCTCCCCCACATGCTTGCAGGTCTTCTCCCACAAGAGTTCCCGAACTCGCCGCGAGAGCTTGCCAACGAACACGCCCGGGCGTGGTTCGAGCATCCAGCGGGTAAGCTCGCCCCGAAGGGACACTGGCACGTTCTCCGTGAAGATGAGCGTCAGCTTGGCCGTTCACGTCCCTCCTCCTCGTTAATGTCAGGAGACTTGGAGGTTGTCTCGGGATTCACTTTTGGAGTACTTTTTGAGGTTCCGGAAGTGATGTCTGTTTTTGGAGATGTGTCTTGCTCGTGGGTGTTGGCAGGACTTTCCGGTTTGGCATCGTCCTCGCCAAAGCTCTGCCCGCCAGGAACGGTACCCTCGTGTGGATCCCACAGGGGGCCTGGGGCAGCGGCATCGGCATCGTAATCCCCCTCGTCTTCCTCTCCACCATTGTCTGGCAAGGGTGCCGCCACACTAACCGTCAGGATGCGGTCGATGTCGGGAAGAATCCGGGCGAGGATTTTACTGCCCTTGAAGGCGTCCCGGCAGGCCAAGCGTATCCGGCGGTCGAGTTCGTTCGATCCCTCTGCGGCAGTCCGGAAGGCGAGGGGGATCGTGACATCTGCCTTGTAGAGGTCCGCGATGTCGTACACGAACGACAGCTGCTTACCGGTGTGGATGAACCCGAGCGCCGGCGAGTATCCCGCGGACACAATGGCGGCGTGGCAGATGCCATACAAGCACGAATTAGCCACAGAGAGTGCCCGGTTGACGGAATCCGCTTTCGTCCACTGGGATCGGTCATAATTGCGACCGTGCCAGGGTACCCCGTTCTCCCTACTCGCTATCGTGTAGGCCTCGCGCACGCGGATGCCCTCCCGCCCGCGTAACTGCTGGATTGTTAGCGAGGGATCAAGCTCGCCGGGGGTAAACCGTGCAATGTATATGTTCCGGACAACTTGGAGGCGTAAGGTTGAGTCGCAGCAGAGATGCGCCTGGTGCAACACCTTGGCAGTGCTCCGGGTTTCCCCCATCCCCTGCGCGTAGAACCGCACCCCTTGCTCCCCACACCAGACCACCAAGCATCCGTTATCTGCCAGTGTCAGGACTGCCGCGTGGGAGATCGAGGTTCCCGGTCCGAGCATCAGCAAGCTCAGGGTAGCGCATGGCACGGGCACCTTACCCTGCTCTTCGTGGATGGCGATCGCCTTGTGTTCCTGGTCGATTCGGCAATGCTCCACGTACAGATAACTCAGACTGTCCCGGACCTTGGGGAGCACGTGGAGATCTCGCAAGCGACTAGGTTCCGGGTTAATTTCAGGCAGGAGACACTCCTCCTAAAGGATTTTCTTCAAAGGATTGAGATTGCATATAACACACACTCTGGCGAGAGTCGCCGACAGAAATGGAGCTCCTTCCTATTTAAAGGTCTGAATGAGAAGACATAATGAAAAGCTACTATCTGGGTATAAGGAAGCGAATGAATCTTCAGAAACGAAAGTTAGAATCTTCACAAACAACTCGGTAGATCTTGAGTAAATCTCCAAAATCACAAAGACACTTTCTATGTTTCCCTGTTGAGAAGAAATAGGGGGAATATTTGAGCGAGTGGGTAAGATACCGCGCAATGAACGACCGAAAATCTTTGCACTCGTTTCATTCTAGAATGCATTTCAGATTCACTCCGGTGTTACATCACGGAATGTTCATAGGAATTACCCTTTGAAATCCCGAGATATGACATAGCGTTAAAACATAGAACATAGTAACCTAAAGAAAAACGGGAGGGAAGGCGATGTATTTTTAAAAAGGGGGATATTACCGAGCGGGAGCAATCGAGAGCAAGCCAAATCCGTACGCCTTACCGCTCCCGATGCCTCGTTGCAGAGTGTCAAGGAAGCGATCACGGTCCGTAACACGCAATCGCCCATCAAACATCACCCTCTGGAACGTGAGTTTGTGACTGATCATCTCTTGCGGTGCTAGGGAATTATTGGTCTGTCTCCCCCGGACGACCCCCACTTGGACTGCCCACGCATCCCATAATTCCTGGGCACTGTTCTGGGCGTCTCCATTCACGACTCCCGAAAGCACCTCAAATCCCCCCGCATCCCCTTTGTCCTTTAACCATTGGAGGAGCGCGGCATCCCCGCAGATAATCACGCGGTGTCCTTTAGGGTTCTCAATTGACTCTCGTTCTCCGGTCTTCCGTGTCACGAACTTTGTGCGCCGTGTGGGATTCGCGCACAGGCGAAATGCTAGCAATAGACCAGGTACAATGTGCTTATACGAGTCACTAACATCTTTCACGTCTGGGTTGACCGGGGCACCCCCCATATCTAAGAGATAGGTTGGAGGAAGATTATTCCAATTAGGTTTCGAGAGAGATTGAACGAGAAGTCGAAATGTGTTGGTTTTTGGGATGGATTCGAGGCGATGCAGGACTCCCAACGCGGCACGGGCACCTTTCTTTGGAGCAATCTCATTTTTGTCTGCATATTTATTAGAACTCGCCACGGTCGGGAATGCTTTGAGGATAGTCCTGTGGAGCTCGTGACAGTCTCCAAGATCACGGCATACTTCGAGTGAGCGGGGATTCAAAAAGAGGCGAGAAAGATACATTACGATCCCTCCTGATGTGCCACTGATGGCAATGGTACCATAAATTCCTTCACGTACCGGGTGAGATACATACGAGCGGGATTGATATATACCCGATCCGGACGAACCTGATGACCCTCGGGATCTTCAAGAACGCAACGGAGTTTGGTATCAGGTGAAGGTTCTTCGCGAGATAACCCTCCCGTGCCTTTGACATCCCACGGGTGGTGCCGCAAAGCATCCTCAATGTCCTTATACTGGATTGTGAGCGTTTCCACAACGGGGCGCGTTGGTACACACGCCTTCCGACCAAGATAGATTGGCCAGTGTGGGTTTTGCATTGCTTTATAGCATAGAACAAGTAAATCTGGGGAATCGCTCCCAATCACTACAAAAAATGCCGCGTCTTGGAGATATTGACGGGGGGAAACAATCGTGGAGTCTTCTCCATCCCCTCCTTTGACACCACCATCCGCTCGTAGAATTTCACCGTGGATAGTCTGAAAATCCTTTTTCATTTTGCCGGGGCGTTCCTCCCGGATCCCAACTTTCAGATGCACTTCTAACTCTGCCTCGATGCGAGGATCATCTAGCTTATAACCAAGAGCGCAAGCGAGTAATCCGATGATGCCAGATTTTGATGGTTCTGGTCCTGTATCTCGCACGTCCCAGCGTGCTCGCAGCCCCCATGCCTGAAGAGGAGCCTCGAACCGAAGTAAGAGTAAGGTTGGGAAGGTTGACGATGGCACGTTTTAACCTCCTCTAAATCGCAGCCTCAAGTTTAGTAAATAGGTCCTTTGTAGTCTCGCAGTAATCTGAATTGGGTAGTTTGATGTTTCTCGTGGTGAACCACAAGCGAGACTTTGCTTCGAGGCCAAATTTCTTGCGCAATAATTCTACGTGTTCTAGAAGTTTCTCAACGCTCACTGTAACTAAATCTTTACCCACTTGCGGACGGGCGGGGTCAATAAATGCATTCGCGTAACTGACCGGCGTTTTACGAGCGCGTACCTCGACAAGGATTGCATCGGGAAGCTGATGAGCCGCGAAAGTATTTTGTTTGCCGGTTGGGGTGGTGTGGATGGCGGCCATCAAGAACGCTCGTATTGTCTTCTTTAGCAACTGCTTTGCTTGTTCATCCTGTTCTTTAGAGTTCTTGTCGCCAACGATATTGGAAATGAAATTATCCGTGTCCAAGGAGAAGTACTTGTAATAGCATGCCGAGTTAAACTCCACGTCTCCAATCATTCCCGCACCGAGATCATCCGATGAGCCGCTTAACTTTTTCAAGTCATCAACGGCCGTAAAATAATCGAAGTCATGTTCTATTTTATTCGTCGATATGGCATGGGCGACCTGAATTGATGCTTGAACGTTGATGAAAGCGTCAGAGGTGATCATTCGACCGAACAGGGCTATGTCTGGTGTGATAGACGCCTTCTTCTTCTTGTCAATTTCCCGCTGAAGATCATCCTGAGAGAGATTCCCAATTTCCGAGGCGGTTTTCCCTTGTATGGCGGAATAGATCGTCTCTATTACAGCATCGACTTCTGAAGGTGTGAGAAACATAATCTGGGCGGTTTGGATGTCTTTGCTCTCAGAGGGGACGCTCTCGACTTCTTCCTCCGTTTCTCCTGCTTCCTCAGGTTCCTCTGCGTCTTCCGCCACTTTTTTCCCTCCAGCCTTACTGGTTTTCTTTACCTTCTTCTTCCCAAATTGCGCTACTTTTAGCGCGGATGCCATAGCTAAGTCCGGTGATACTTTTTTCTCAATCAGTGTTTTTCTCACAAGCTCTGGTAATTTACGAGTCCGCCAACCCATCGTAATGTCCTTCATTTCATCCGCGAGAACTTGGGACTTGCGGATACTCCTCTTGAGACACTGACTTGAAATGCGCGCGCGGCGCACGTCTCCAAATAGGCAGTCTTTTGGGCTTCCCGTGTCGTCCCGATTGAGGTTGGACGGCGCGTGGTTTTGTAGCATATGAATTTCAACTAGCATTTTTTTTCCTCCATTTTTTTATTTTTTTTGGGGTTTTTTTGGTTCTATTGCAAGTTTTTTCTTACAAATTAATTGAGAGATTCTTTCACTTGTTTGGTAACATTTCAGGTCTGGTTAAACCTGTCCTTTTCTTTTAATCGATGTTTTAGTGGACTTCTTAGGGAGATTTGGTTTTGATATTTCCTCGCGATTTTCCTGCTTGGCAATAATGGATGCTGTAGGTTTAGTTGGAGTCTGAGAAGGAAGTTGACGTATGGATTCGTCTTTGAGATTCTCATTGACTAGTGTTTTATCTCCTTTAGCGGGGCTAGTCTCGCTGGCACGTGTGCCGAAGTAGGAGTGAATCCACCGTTTCTGGACTCGTTTTTGTGGGTGATTCCACCACCGCAGGTCTTGGAGGAGTTGAAGCCAGTCCACCCCTTTTTCTTTGCTTGTCGCAAGTTTTACACATTGACGCAAGCGGTAGGCAAGTTCTCCCCCACAAGGACGACCCCTTTCCAAAGCGCTAAACTGACTATCTAAGAGAATTGATATTCTCCGGTTTACCGCTTCCGGCGAAGAATTGGGATCCTCCCTAACCAAGCGCATCGTCTCTCCAAAGTCGTTCCACGGGCGCTTGGGAGGACGAGGACGCTCTTCCTTATAGGTCCAAGCCCATAAAGTTGCTACGAGGAAAAAAATCTCCTCATCGTATTGAGCGCGTTCCGAAGAAGGTAGGAGTGAGTAAAAAAGGGGCATCGCTCCCTTTGACTCCCCGATGGTGGCGCCAGAGTTTCGTTTCAATATCGCAATCTCGCCACGGTCCAAATTGCTGAGCCGTTGAAGAAAGACTGCTTCCTCGCTTGAAGAGGTTATTTTTTGAGTTTTTCTTTCGACAACCGTTGGTTCATTTGTATTCACAAATAACACCTCATAAGGTAATGAAATATTCACGTGTGTGGCAATGACGTGGTACTTTGTTGTTTTGATCGAGGGTCACCACTACTAACTATCCCTGTTTTGTTCCCTCGCTTTTTTCGTCTCAGTTCGGTAATATCCTTTGGGGAGAAAAATTTCTTACGCGTTACGCCTTGGAAGAATCCACGTGCCTTCTCCGCACGCTCTAGTTCCTTTGCATTCGAATCTAAGTCTTTCAGTGAAAGTTCCAAAGTTTCACCCCCTTCTTTTAATAGGATCCTTTTCCAATCTTGATCCAATTTTCCGGGAGCGTTCCCATCGTTAAGATCTTGGTTGAGTAGACCGGTTTCGATAAATTCTATCTTAAACTTCCGATGGATAGCTTCCCAGTATGCATTGGATGAGAGATCCTTGAGTGTTCCTAGGGGATTTTTCACTCCTTGACCATTTCGGGGGTAAGATCTACTTATTGCAGCCCGAAGTGTGGCATTGACATATTCAGCGAGGTCTAACGCTCGTTGTACTTGTACGCGCAAATTGCGCTGGGTGGCAATCCGCTTAGGGAGATCAAGTCGGTCTCCGAGCCATTCGAAGATTTTCATTTTCTTATCCGTTCGTATTCCATACGCGGTCACGACCAACGGAGTATTCTCCGGTAAGGTCCTATTCTGCTTCAATTCCGTAAATTGTTGCACAATAGCAGGACAATTAAACGCCTTTTTGCTACCTTCAGCTTGGTATTCAGATTCTCGAAGAAGCATTAAGGGTCCAATATCCCGCCAACTAGCCCGATCTTCTTGGGGACGAATCGGAATCGGCCCTTTTTTTGATATCACGTATGCAACATTTGGATCCGTCCAAGGTCCGTCAGCTTTTGGGCCTGGACCGAACATTATTTCTCGAATTAATACATCTGACTTTAGACCAGAATAAGTACACTGGCCTTCCTCGGACGGAATTAGAGATATTCGCCGTGCTTGCCACGTTAAACCTTGGAGTGTGGAAAACTTCTGTATTGTTACTTTTTCCGGAGTGGGATCACTCGCCCTCCATGCTGGAGGCAAATTGACATT
>MBAA01000186.1:9069-10234 GCA_001940655.1 Promethearchaeota archaeon CR_4 | reverse complement strand
GGAGATGTTGATAAAGACGCGCCACGGGTTCGGTTCCTTTCTTGTTAATTATCTGTGCTGCGGGAACTTGGTAAAAAGGGTGTACCGGGTCAAATAAGTCGAATCTATCCCTCAATTC
Organism: Promethearchaeota archaeon CR_4; assembly: GCA_001940655.1. GTDB lineage: Archaea > Asgardarchaeota > Lokiarchaeia > Sigyniarchaeales > CR-4 > CR-4. The sequence continues at coordinate 10,116 of MBAA01000186.1, read as the reverse complement.
AACAGCATATTTCTCAATTTTCACTGAGTCGAACTGCTCTTGGTCCAAGAGATTCTCTATGTCAGAGATCGTCTTTACTTGATAAACGTCCATTATGAACGCGACTAGAAACCGGATGACACCGAATTCGACTGGTGGGGCAGGATCTGTAACTCCACGTAGCACATGCGCCTCTCGCAGGACATCTAATAACCCACGCTCTGCAATATTGCCGTGAAAATCTTGAATGGGAATCCAAGGTTTGGTGAGCAAGTTAAAGCTTACATTTTGATTGTTCATCACACGTTACTCCTCATTTTCCTTTTCTTTCAATTGGTTTCTCTTTCATAACACCAAAAGTAGAATCATATCTAATTGTGAAATGGTTATTCTTGTGGTCTCTCCCCTGCCAAGAATTATTTTGCAGGCGAAGCACTAACATTCCCCGAGTCCAGCGGGGCGCGGGAGTTATGGGGTCAAACCCTGCGTCAGGTATCGTGTCCCATACCCAATTTCTCCGTAAGTTAACCATACACCCAAAAATTTTTTGGAGGATTTCTCGTGGTGGAGAATTATGTTGTGCGAAAAAGTTCTGGAATGCTGTACCTTCCAGAAGCAGGACACGCTGATTGTCATCCCCAGTCCGCGTCTTTGCATAAAAGAAGTTCGTACCGCCTCCATCTTCATCCTCTACGAAGGCCTTGTATGTAGAAGCGGTTAAAGAAAAATTTCGCGCATCTGGGGGTGGGAGTAGGTATACTTGTGCGTTGACTTCATCTTCTTCTTGTGCCTTCTCAAATTTTATTTTTGCTTCTTGTAAATGCTCACGTAAGTCTTCTGATGAGATTTTTGGCAGTGAAAGGTTGGGTTGTTGGTCAGAATAAACTGATTCGACAAGCGGGCGGATATCTTTAGGTAGATCAAAAAGAGGACGCGTCCTTAAAATGATCCTTGTCAGAAACATACGATACTCATCATACGGTATGGATGGGATATGCAGTTCACCATCTAGAGGTAAGAGGAGGTGGAAAGTGGGGGTATATCCCGTTGGGCGGGACGGACGGGTAT
>MBAA01000186.1:7797-8995 GCA_001940655.1 Promethearchaeota archaeon CR_4 | reverse complement strand
AAATCTAGACTTTGTTCCACGACCTGGGTCGCTACAAGGATCGCACGTTTAGGGCGAATAGTCTTGGGAGGTTTATCATCCTCTGGTAAGCTCCGTTTGTCGAAAAGATTTAGTACTTTCTTTTCTATCTTTGACCGGCGCGCGGCAGGAAAACGAGTGTGAAATAGTATGGTTATGCAGTTGCAGTCTTCGGCGGGAAATCGTTTCCTGACTTCACGGAAAATAGCTTGTGCTCGATCTACAGTATTCGCAATAATGCATAAGCATCCTCCATCTTCTACAAGATTACAACCCAATTTTGCAGTTCCAACTGCATCTCCTAATAATCCTGGGTGTGATTCTAGCTTGATTTGAATAGTACGGGATGGTTTTCTAATGGGGAAAAGAGATGTTTTACCTTGTCCATCTACAAGAGTAATTGTTGCGTACGGTTCTTCTTGGGAATTACTTTCAATATAGGGGGGACTGTCACTGGAAGGTGGAGTTGCGCCGATTTTTTCAAGCAGTGATTCTTTCCTTGACTGCGGTAAGGTAGCGGAGAGGAGGATTATGGACACGTCAAGCACTCGAGTCCATTCAAGGAGTCGGGCGAGTATTTGTGACATATAGGCATCATACGCGTGTACTTCATCGATTATGAGCACTTTGCCTGTGAGGCCGAGCAACCGGAGAAATCCAAACTTAACATGCATTGCGGCCATCAATGCTTGATCTACTGTACCTACGCCGTAGGGGGCTAACAGGCCTCGTCTCATTGGACGAAACCACTCCTGTGCAAGATTCTGTTCTTCTATTTCTGACGTCCCTGCTTGATTCTCGGCGTTATCTGCTTTGATATTTGCGTTCTCCGAGCATAATTCAGCATTTAATCCGTTTTGGGCAGCATTTTGTCGGTCCGTTTTGTCTATTAACCACGCCATACTATGGACCAACCTTACTTTTTCACTCGCAGCAGGGTCATGGGGTTCTATAAATTGCCGAATGCGCGTCCACATTTGGTTACTCGTTGCTGCAGTGGGTAGAGCCATATAGATACCCCCCAAGACCCCGTTGCTTATCGCTCGAGTCGCGGCGTGCAGTGCGGCCTCGGTTTTTCCCTCACCCATGGGAGCCTCGATAATAAGGAGTCGAAAATCGGGTTGAGTGAGGCTAATTCGTTCGCATTCTTCTTGGACTGGACGAGGGGGGTTTAACTTGG
>MBAA01000186.1:7616-7780 GCA_001940655.1 Promethearchaeota archaeon CR_4 | reverse complement strand
CTGTAACGTGGCAGGTGCTGCCAGTCTATTTGGCCTATTAAACCAAGGTTGGTGACCACATCTATAGCATATTTTGAGATAAAATCTATATATTTAACAGGATCTTCCATTACGGGGAAGGTAGGGAATAACTTGTCGTTTGATGCTATCCAATCACTAAAAAC
>MBAA01000186.1:1279-7608 GCA_001940655.1 Promethearchaeota archaeon CR_4 | reverse complement strand
CTACCAATAAAACCCCAGCAACGCTCGCCTGAGGGAAACGAGGAGCACACCAGTCTTGGACTGCGAAAGATCCTTTTAGAATCATTGCAAGTTTGTTGCGTAGAGGATTCCATCTTGCGGAAAAATCTTGCGGTTCAGAAAGCTGTTCCTTATGTGAAAAAGTCCCGTGGTGCCCGCCTAATGCAGTGCTTACAATATATGCTGCTTTAGGGTGCCACCCCGCAGTCTCAATTAAAAATGGTTCCACCCACTCACAAGTCATAATTTCGTGACGAAATCCTATTTGTGGGAAATCACGGAATGGTAATTTCGAGGCCCGTAACGGATCTGTGAGATTGGTGGGACCAGTACATTGGAAATCTGACGCGCATTTTCCAATATCATGGAGCGCAATCAAGAATGATAACCAAGAACGAGCTTGATTCAATGGGCATCCGGTAGCTCTTGCGAATTTTGAAACAACGGAGGACAGGGCAGAATCTGGAGATAAAAGGGCGTGTGCTACGAACCCTACATCTAGGAGGTGACACCATAACGGGCGCGGGGGTTTAGTTTTTCCCCAAATTAGACGCCAAATATCCTCCATATCTTTTCGACCTTCCCTCATTGTTTTTTATTAATAATTTATAATTACTAGAATTCTTGCATTGATGTCACAGATTTGAACTCATACCTTTTTAAACCTCGAACAGTGTCCAGTTAACATTTTTAATCAACCGTTTATTAAACGCGAATTTTTATCGAAATTTACTCGGTATATTCGCTTACAAGATGTTATTTCGAATTCTTAGGCTAAGGGAATCTCTTGGGCATTGAATTACCCTGCCAGTTGTTGACATACTCTGGCATTTGCATTCCACTATTAGTATCTTGGGTATTTAAACCGCAAATCAAGGGGATATCTCAAAATCAATGACGGCACGCCAAGATCCCGTATGTTTGACCCCAATGGAACCATTAGGAGGAAAATTCAATTTGGAGGCGCGCTTGGGGTGGAATTCTTCATCAGCGAGTGCGGTGATATGCCCGATGTTAAAGTGCCCGCGTGAGATTTAGTTTCCATAGGAATATTCTGGCGAAGAAATGCATCGTGGTGTAAAAACCGGATTCATTTTTTGTGAATAAATCTATCTCGGAAGTCACTTAGATTTGCATTGAATAGATAATTTTGAGATAATCTTGTCGTAATATATTTGATTTGTTGGAATATTTTTAAGAGCGATATTTTTGTTATAATCAGTTCTCAATGAAATCTAATAAAGTTAACTCTACACCTCCGTAGGTTGCGGTCGCTTAGGTTTAGTAATTATGCATTAATCTGGCAGGTAGATCTGTTGACAATCTCGTCCCGGAACGTTTCCAGTGTTAACATATTCCCTCGCGGGTCATCCCCCATTGCAACGTGCCACAGGTCTTGGAGCAATAACATGCGCCCCATCTCGTCCATGAAGCGCGCCCCGTCACGATCCGAACGCCAAGAACAGTGTTTCACGTCGGCGACCCGGTACCCAGTTTCAATTTTCCAGCGAGTACGATAAGGCCTACGAATGAGGGCAGAGAACTTCTTCCCGTGCCCCTGGGGAGCGGCCGTGGTGATCAGGCCATAGATCCGCTCGCAAACCCCATCAACCGTCATCGCCCCGTGGTGGAGGTCCCTCTGGATGGCCTTTAGGGCGTATTTCTTCTTCGGGTAAAGCACGAGCCAACACCTGATGGATTGCACCTTGCAACCTGCTTTTGCCCCGGACTTGATGGTGAACGTCTGCACGCGCCCCTTCCGCCCGGCAAGGTACGCCTCCTTCGCGCCTCTCAATTGCTTGTAATCTTTTGCCACCGTGATGACATCAATGCCTTGTGCCTTGAGTGAAAACAACACGCTATAGCTATAATATTCGCGATCCGCTAGAGCCCACTTGACCTTGAACCCGAGCTTCTTGAGCCACGCCGCGGTATCGAGCAAGAACGGCACCTTGGACTCCTCCTTGGCCACGTGGTCGAGGGCCACGTAGAGGGACATACCACCCCCGTGGACCATCCCACCGTGGTACTGGCGGACATAGTGGGTGCCCTGCACTTTCGTGGTGCCCTTGATGAACGGGTCACGCCGGCGCCCCCAGTACCCCCTGAGCGTTGTGTCGTACTCGAGCACCACCTCGCGAGGCAAGTAACCCTTCTTCCGCGCCTCTTTCAGGGCCACCGAGAATACGGCCCGCGAGAGCTTCTTTAGTTGTGTTAAGACCACCTTGCCCAACCACTCGTTGACCTGGGTCTGGTGGGGCACGGCCCGCGAGTGGCGTCCGTCCGCGAACATGACGGGTTTGAACCACCCTTTCTCAATCGCAATGTCATTCAGTTTCTTGGATGCGTGGTGGGCTGAGACCCCCCGGAGCCACGCGTAGACGAGTACAACGAGCATATCGAGTGCCTTCCACTTGCACTTGCCTGGTGGCAAGTTTTTGGCGCCAACGGCCTTGAGGACCTTGGCAGCTATCTTTTTAAACTCCGCAAACGTCTTATAGACAGCGCTGGTCGAGCTCGGGCGGACACCCGGGCTTGACTCCGGAATCTTGTAAAATCTTGTCATAACATGCAAGATTCTGGCGCCCTCCTATATCTCACTTGCGGTGGCAAAAGGGAAGTCATCTTGTCGCGCTAACAGCATTTATGTCGGTTGCTTGAGAACTGGTTAATTCGATCTTATCTTTAGAATAATTATAGATAACCACTTGCTTGGAATAGAGATCTCCAATTTCAGCTATTGATTCGATTACAAACTGGAGCTTCTCCCTTTCAGGTTGAGGTAACAACCGCATAAGATCTGCAAGATCCATTTATAGCAAACCCTTCTTTTGTCTGTCATCCTCATCGAAAAGCAAAATGAGGGAGGCTTTCTCAATAGTACGTATTCAGTATTAAAAATGTTAAAGAACATGGTTAAAATCTGTTAAAAATGCGGACACAAATCCCTACATAGAACTCACAATATTTTAAGATTTTATCGTATAATCCTCAATTGGCCTCTTTTTTGAAAAATCTTTATAAATAAATCGTCCAAATATAGATTACGGTAGGTTTTGGTAAGATTTTTTGTAAGTTTTACCTAAACGTTTCTAAGGGTGTTCTAATGCTAATAAAAAGTGTTGAAATAGAAAATTTCCGCAATTTTAAGAAATTCCAAGTAGAACTCAATGAATTTAATCTAATAATCGGAGAAAATAATATAGGAAAAACTAATTTTTTCAAAGCTTTGGATATGATTTTAAACCCTTGGGTAAATATTCGCTCTTTGGAAATAAATGAGGACGATTTTCAAGAGATAAATAATCCAATTAAAATAAAAATTACGATTAATGAAATTGACGAAGAAATCAAAAAAGATCTTCGTTTTGACATGTATGATCCTGAGGATGAAACGTTAATTATCGAATTTAATGCATTTTGGAATGAAGAGAATAATGAATTCAAGCCAAAAATTATTTTTTCAAAGGAAGAACCTGATGAAGATGATAATGAGATTATTTTTCGAAAAGAATATAGAAAATTAGTGCCATTTTTCCCAATATATATTGATAAATCTGCGGAGAGGACTCTTAATCTTAATAAGAGAGGTGATTTTGGAAATTTAGTAAATCATTTTATTCCTGAATTAACAAATCCATTAAAAATTCTTGAATTAAGATGTATAACACTTGTAGATGAACTTCGTGATTTGACCAAAGAATATACCCAATTAGAGGCATTATTTGAAAATTGTAATCACATTCGAGAAAAAATATTAGATTTTGACTATTCCAAGTTATTAGATGAAATAGATAAGATTTTTACGCTCTACTATGATTTAGCTCAAGATTTAGAAATTCCGAGTGAAAGAGATACCGCTATAAATCAAGTTCTTGAAAAAATTAAAAAAAGTCTATGCTTTTTTTTCATTAAAAAAAAAAATCAACAGATTCTAGCAAGTTTATCAGAAAATATAAAAAAATTGACCGATTTCCAAGATTTTTCCTCTGAATGTATGAAAATTTTACAAAGATTAGTGAAATTCTCAACTTTTGATATGGATCTACACACAATTGATGAAAAAAAGATATTCAGTAACCCAACAATTACCATCGATTCGTTCTCAGTTTTATTGCATGGAACTGGATATCAGAATAAAATCATTATTGCCCTAAAATTGTTGAATATCATTTCATACTTAAAAAATAACGGATTGAAAAGCGCATTTATTGGAATTGAAGAACCAGAGTTAAATTTACATCCTCATCATCAAAGGGATCTTATTTCTAAAATAAAAGAATTTGTGCAGAAAATCAAAGAGGAAGAGGGATTAAACCTGCAAATTATTTTCACGAGTCATTCATCAGAAATTCTTCGTAGAATTGAATTTTCAGATTTAATATTATTAAAGAAAGAGGAAGGAACCGTTGCATCTCGCATTCCTTCTGATTTTATCAATACTATGACAAAAGAATTAGCAGGTGGTTCTGGTTCTAACTCAAGAATAAAAAAGAATCTAATAAAATATATGCAAAACCTATTTAGATTTTACCCAGAGACATTTTTTTCACGTGTGGTGATTTTAGGGGAAGGTCCCACCGAGGAAGGAGCCCTTCCAGAGTTTGGAAAAACATTGGGTAATGATTTTGATGAGTTTGGAATTACATTTGTATGCACGCAAAGTGAAAGTACTATGCACTATTATCGTAAAATCTTAGATACAATCAAAATCCCATATTTTTACATCTTGGATAAAGATAGGGGGGATCGATTACAATCAGACCCCAAATTAATAATTACAAATGAAAAAGCATTCGAAGATGAGATATTTTCCACAATAGCGTTTTCAAAGATATTAGAGGTGTTAATTCAATTGATACCTGAACAAACATCAACACAGTGGATAAATACAATAAAATCCCAGTTACCTGACGAAATAAAAAATCTCGATGAACTAATCGCTTTTTCAAAAAACAATGATTTAGACAACACTGTAACCAATTTTTTCAAAAAATTACTTCCTAAGTATAAGGGAATCTTACTAGGTCATCTAATTGGAGATATTACCGCAAGAGACGAAATTCCTGACAGTTATCGTATTTTAATCGAAAAAGCCTCTAAAAAATCCCAAGAGGGTTTCTAGATTGGAAAAGGACTCTTCTCAACAAGATGTAATATTTGCACCGACCAATTCTTCGTATCTAATAACTGCTCCCCCAGGATATGGAAAAACCCATACTATGACAAAAAGAATCGAATTTTTGATTAAATATAGAAGAATACCTAAATCCAAAAAGATTTTAGGATTGACGTTTACAAATGCCGCTGCAAATGAAATGTATAAAAGAATTGACATCCCAACCAAAAAAAAGGATGATTATATCGAAATTTTTACCTTTCATTCTCTCTGTTATAATATTTTAAGAGCGTATGGTTCAAGAGTAGCCATACCGAAAAATTTCGAGATTGTATGGGATCTAGAGAAAAAGAAAATTTTGAAAAAGATTTTTCAATCTGAAGAAAATTCAAGAAGTGATAAAGATTTTTTTAATAAATTTGAAAGATGGGTTGTAGAAACAAAGCTTCGTAAAAATGCTGCTTATTCAGATGAAATATATAACGATTTATTCAAACGAGGGTATCAAAATTATAGAAATCAGTTACGGAAAGCGAATAAGATAGATTTTAATGAAATTTTACTTAAAACTCTTGAATTATGGCAGAAATTCCCTAAGATTCTTGAATTTTGCAGGTCAAAGTATGCCTTGATCCTAGTTGATGAATTCCAAGATACTAACAAGCTTCAATATGATATTTTTTCATACCTCGTAATGGGTTCATCGAAAAAAAGTCAAATCCATTTTATGTGTTTTGGGGACTATTTCCAATCAATTTATATTTTCCAAGGAGCGTTAGGCGAAGACATTTTTAACGTTCTAACAGATTTTGAATCAATACCATTAACATTAGAAATAAATCACAGGAATTCATTACCCTTGATCAATTCTCTTAACAAATATTTACGTGAGGGAATTGAACCTGATGTTGCTATATCTGATATGATAAATTGTTATATTTTTAAGAATTACAATGAAGAAGCGGATTATATAATAAAAGAGATTCAAAAGCTCAAAGAAAATCAGGAACTACACGAAATTTGCATTCTCTCAAGAACTTATTACAGATTAGAGTCTATAAAGGAATCACTTGAAAGAGCTAATCTTGATTTTCTCTACTTTGAAGATTTTAAACCTGAATCAATAGAAGAAGGTTATTCAGAAATTTTTGAAACGCTCGACCTAAAGATTAGAGAGAATAAAGAAAAAACC
>MBAA01000186.1:0-1214 GCA_001940655.1 Promethearchaeota archaeon CR_4 | reverse complement strand
GAATTTCAATAAAACCTGCAGTTTTGCAAGAAAATGTAATCCGGAATTAAGTGAGGAAAAAAATCTATTATATGTTGCATTAACTAGGACAAAAGCTTCGATAACGCAAACATTTGTAAGGGAGGTAAAAAATCGCGAGGACGAATGGAAAAAACGATGGATTTTTTGTATTTTTAAAACATTTGAGAAATTTTTCCGATTTATTGATTACAGTACCAGAACATCTACTCTTTTAAAAAACTTAATTTGTTTTAAAGCATAAGATAATTCATCGGAGTAATTTTTAAAATCCAGAAATAGAATTAGAAGAATTGGCGTTATGGTTTGCGTTTTACTTCTGTAAAGAATGTTTTTAACGATTTCGAGTTGTGACTCTGAGCAATATTAAAAAGAATTTTCATTTTTGTAGGAATAGGCAAGAATCCTGTAAACGCTAGCCGAATCGTGTATAGTTGAAATGTGTTTAATTTCACCCAGAGAAACATAAAATCATTCATATCTTAGATTATTTAAGCAATGGCAAAAGACCCTTGGTGAACCTCGCAAATGGATCCTTCCATCCGTAGAGCTCGGAGAATGTCGATAAGTTGCGCGCGTTCGATTTCGCACCCCGCTTCTATCTCCGTAATTGGTACGCCTCGTTTCGATGGATGATTTATTAAGAATTCAAATAAGCGTTCCAGAAGTTCTTTTCGATTTAATTCCAGTTTGGGATTACTGTTCTCTTCCGAGGGGTTAAAAATAACACTCTCAGATTGATATAGGTTGTTCGACGGAGAAATTCCCGAGACCTTCGGAATTTTTATACTCCAATCCTTACCCGTAGCAGGATTCACTGCGAGGGTTTCTTCAGCTCTGAGTATTTCCGTGGATGTAAGGGGTTGCGCATTCACATTACTTACACGATATCGTGCAATCAAAGTTTGGGTGTTCTGCTGTGCGCGCGTCTTTGCCCCCAAGACCTGTCCCTCGTTGGCATCCTGGTATTTCGGGGGGCGGAGGAGCACCTCGTGGGGCACCGTCTTCCCCTTGAAGATGGCGAAAAAGTTTGGCAACTTGTCGATGCTCTCGAGGATGCGCGGGTCTTGGTGGAAGATCTCCGCGTCCCGTTTGCCCTCGCGAAACATCACCGTATTCGCGAGCGGTTGGATGGCACTGCGGATCAGGTCGGACGGTTGCTGGTCCACGAGGAGGACGCGGATGCCGTACTCCCG
>MBAA01000085.1:10493-12370 GCA_001940655.1 Promethearchaeota archaeon CR_4 | reverse complement strand
CAATGGGGGTTAAAAATATCCGCTTATGGGCAAGTGGCGGTGCCCCTCGCTAATTAGAAGAGGGTTTTTAGCTTTTCCACGAAGGCGTGAATAACTTCCCTGGGGGTAATCTCTTGGGATGGTATCATACCCTGCCCGTTCTCTGGTTTACCACCACCCTTGCCTTGGAATCCCTGCAGGATTTCTCGGAGTACGTTACCCAAGTGCAGGTTCTTCTCCTTCACAACCTGATTGTCACCAAACACAACTACTAGCACTCCCTTACTCGATGATGTAACGAGGAAGATGATACTCCCCCATAATTGCTTCAGAAGATTGATTCCTAGGTCATTCAGGGTTTTAGTATCCATAGAAGGGACGTCTTCAGCCACGACTGGCACGCCTCCGATGTTGGTGGCCGTCTTTTTTAATTTTTCCAATTGGTCTTCACTGAGCAGAGACCCCATCACTTTAAGTCGGTCACGCAACTCCGTCCATTCAGTTAGAAACCGTTGCACGGTGTGGGGGATTTCCTTGAGCTTGACTTCGAAGATAGAACGGAGCTGGGTCAGAGCTTCCGCAGTTGATGTTGTTTCTGTTGAGGTCAATCTGAGATCTTCAGGAGTAGGTTCTTTTCCGCTTTTCTGTGCTTTGCTGAGGGCCTTCCATTTAGCAAAGAGCTCTTTAGCCCGCCCTGCTACTTTCTCCACTGGTACGTCGAGGATGGTGCTAGTCTCGTGAAGAACTTTCTTTTCCCGAGCCTCCATCAATTTTAATGCCTTACCGGCGGTAAACGTGAGTCGAACGAGGCCGTCCTGAATTTTCCGCGCCTTTACCACCTTGACTCGGCCCACCTCATCGGTTGAATGTAAGTGAGTACCACCACATGCCTCGACATCGATGCCAGGGATCTCGACAATGCGAATGTTGTTTCCAGGCACGGCTCCCCCCTGGTAGATGTGCATTCCATATTTAGTCTCGGCTTCACGTCGCTTGAGAAATTGGGAGTGGACAATTGCTTTCTGTTTCACAATGGCATTTGCCCGCTTTTCGATCTTGGTAAGTTGTTCGGGGGAGACAGACGCGAAGTGAGTGATATCGAGGGATGCTGATTTCTCGGTTTTTTTCGCCCCGTATTGGTTTATGTGATTGCCGAGGACGTCCCGAGCTGCAGCATTAATGATGTGTGTAGCCGTATGGTGCTGAGCAAGTTGTTTCCGCCAGGCAGGATCGACAGAAACTGTAATTTCATCCCCCACGGTAAAGGGCGCGGGTTGATCCAGCTCATGGACGATGATATTTTTTTGTTTAAATACATTCACGAAAGGAATGTCGTTAATCTTGCCGATATCATGTAATTGCCCCCCAGAGGTGGGATAGGCGATAGTTTCATCGAGAACTACGTAATTTCCCTGCACCCAAATGACTTTACCCGTGCTTTCATATTGGTCATAATTATCGAAATACTTCGCTCGGGTATCGGGAAGGTCGGGAATGGGCAGATCGTAATCCTTGTGGGTCTGTACTTTACTTTCGACTTGCTCATGGAGCGCCAGCACGCGATTGTAGAAATCCTCAGGCACAGTCACAGTTTTGCCGAGTTTCCGGGCCTCCTCGCGAATAACCTCGGGATTGATACCGTTGGAGTCATACATTTTAACCAACGTATCAACGGTGATGTCTTGCGTGATTATGTCCGCCACAATCCGACGGGCTTTTTCTTTCGTCTTCTCATACTTGACTTTCTCCACCGCGAGGATTTCTCGCACGTCATGTAAATTATTAGAGACCTCGGGGAAGATATCCTTGAGCTCGGCAGCGTGCCAGTCGCAAACGTCAGCAAGGTCGATTTGCCAACCCATCTGGTCGATGAATCCCATCGCGCGCCGGAAGAGAAC
>MBAA01000085.1:8320-10474 GCA_001940655.1 Promethearchaeota archaeon CR_4 | reverse complement strand
CCGACATTCGACGGAAGCATTCCATCGGACAATGCAAACAACAAAGCACGGGCGTGTTCGGCGATGGAATAAAGGGCGGTCATAGGCATTATTTTCGCGTGCAATTCGGTCACAGGTATAGTCATCTCTTTAGCCACGCGTCCCCACGCGGCGTTGATGTCATCTACCTCGTCAATATTTAAGTATGCTGAAAACAAGGAGAATTTTTTGAAAAGTGGGGCGTCAAATTTTACACCCGTTTGCTCGCGTAACTTTTGAAGGACAATTGGAAACGTGGCATCATATAAAGTGGGAGTTCCCTGCGAAAACCACGCAACTCGTTCCATGCCGAGGCCCATATCAAGTACTTTAAGCTTCAAGTCACGAAAGCCATCTGGGGTTTGTTCGAACATCATGTAAACTTGATTGAAGAGCTCAACACCCCGGGAGAAAAATTCCATGCAGGGCCCAAAGTTGCCCCCACCAGCCCACGCATCTTCATGAACAGTCACCTCACCCTTAGGGAGGCCGACAACCTGCAAGAGAAAATCGAAGATATCGGTAAAAAGTTGCTCTTGATTCCATTCTGTGGGTTTAACGAAGACGTGTTGGCCAATCATCACGAATCCCGTGCAATGGGATCCAGTAATACCCACGTTTGCCACGTCATTAAACCGCAAGCAAAACTGGGGGATGAGGAGTTTTTTCGCTGGAGGTTCCGACTCTCCAGAAATGACAAAAGGTTGGAACGCAGCAATGGAGGCAATCGTGAACTCTGTGGTGGGATTCCATCGTGAAACCACGGGATATCGCCTAATCGGAGTGTATCCCCGAGGTTCCAGCAATTCCACTAATTTTACCCACACGTCCTTATAGCTTAATTTCACTTTTGAAGGATTATCCGTTGTAACCTTGAACCCGCCGCTACATGCTGGGTCACCACAAGTTATTTGATTTGCATTTACGGTCCAAAAATATTGCCCGCACTTGCATTGCTTGCGCATGTACCCCAATGCTTTTAATTTTCGGGTGGGGTAATAACGATCAGGATCCTGAGAAGCGACTTTTTTGAACGCCTTCTTTTGTTCTTTGTCCGTCAGCAAGGCTCTCACTTCTTCGCGTCTACGACTGAAATTAAGGCGCGGGATAAAAGATTTGCGAAATGCGCCGGAAAAACTCGATTAAGAAAAGGAATTTAGAGGATATTGTGAAAAAATACTAAGGGATAAACATCGCCGCAGCGATGACCGTAGTCCACTCGCCATTCTTTTCCACTACAGCAGTAGAGGTTATATTCTTAGTTTCAATAATCTTCCCACTGATGATGAAAACCTGCTTTCGATCATCATAATTAGCGTTTGGATCGAACGGAATGCCCAATGTGGAGGCGAGCATTTGCGCCGCAAGATCCTCCGCATAATCCCCGACTTCTTCCTCCATCTTACCATAATCGTGGTGTTCGCTCAGATATCCGTAATGACTCTCATCCGCGGGTTTAGCACATCCAACAGCCGCCGCGAGCATCCGGTTTTTCTCGTTGGAATAATTTTCCGAGAGCACGCAAAAGACGACCTCACCCGGCGTGAGATACTTCAGTCCTTCCTCCCGGTCGACTTCCACTGCCCCCGGAGGCCAAATACTTGATACTTTCACCAAGTTGAATTTCTCGATCTTCGCATCCCGGAGAGCGAGCTCAAAAGATGCCAGCTTCTCCTTGTGCCTACCTACACCTCGAGTGAGGAATACTTTTGTCGGGATCATCTTTTTAGGGGAAAAACAGTTGTTAAAGATTATTCTAAATTTCGTTAAAAGTTCCTAAAAAATTTTTCCTTCTCAAGATGTTGGAAAGAATTTTGCCCCCCTGCAAAAAGAGACGGACATTTTCTGCTCATTTGAAGAAGGGGGGAAGATTAAGAATTACAGCATAATGAGGACGGATATAATGATATCGCACTAAGGATATACGCCCAATACGTTTAGTATGAGATAGGCAGGATTCGTGGTGATATTTGCGTTCGAAGTTAGAAGGAGGGTAGGTAGTTATAATTAGGTCGAAACTGCTACGAAGACCTCGGTGATGATGAGAAAAAGGATTAAGTTGCCCCGCTTTTTGGGATCCATACAGTTTTTAACCACATTTCCAATTTTTCACATAACTCATCTAAGGTCCGGCAG
>MBAA01000085.1:7114-8302 GCA_001940655.1 Promethearchaeota archaeon CR_4 | reverse complement strand
TCGATGAAATATTGCACTTGGAGGTTGACACTCGCGCCGAGGTTATCTCCACGCTGGCGAAAGTCGCTTAGGTACCCCCAAATGGGTTTTTGGCATGCAGAAGCATAACCTATTTCCGCGGCTGTCCCGGTATCATCATAGTCGAGAACTGCCACCAGTACGTGACACGCATCCAATTCATCTTTGTTTCGTTTTCCAATTTTGTGGTTGATAACGCTCATCCTTTCCTTTAATGTTCCCAAGGGAAGGTTCGACTGTTCGAGGTCCTGAAATTGTGTGCCTAAAGTTCGAGATTGCTGGAATGGCTCGATTACCTCAAAGTGCTCTCCCAAGCGAGATTGAATAGTATCCAGCTCACGTAAACCCAGTTCCGTGAATCCTAGGGGGTTTGCCAAATACAGCCGCGGCCGACTCGTGTTCATACCAAGTGGAGCTTCCTGTCTCCCCATAAGAAAATTTCTGAAGAAGAATCTTGTGACCTAGAGCAGAAACCAATTAAAAGAGTAAGCGATTGAGAGAGAGGGAATATCGTTTGTCACGCTTTTGCATACCAATTCTTTCAAGTGAGATTCATTCGAGTGTTCTTTTCCGAATTTATATCATTCATCAGATACCCCTAAATTGAATCGATGTAACGCGTGTTTAATTTACATACAATCCTACACAACAACAATTAGATACATTGGACAAACTTGCATGAAATATTAAATAATTCATTGACCATAAGTAAATCTAGTCTATATTGAAAATAAATCATTAAAAACTCTTATGTATCAATATGAGGGAGGTTTTTCTGTTGTCTTCCTTAAAAACTGGACGAATTGAAGAATCTAAGTTAATGAAAACTTTGAAAGAAGTTGATCCCAGTTCTTCATTAAGTTCTTTAGCATTAACTCTTCATCAAAACGCCTTATCATTATGTAAGAAAGCAGCAGATCGCGCAAAATTGGCGCGGGATCTTTTCTCTCAATTTACGTTACACGATGAGGCGCATTTCTTGGATGTAGTTGATTTAATGGGACGTATAATACCAGAAAATGTCCTGCGCAATTTAATTCCGGTAGAAATTTTCCTCCTTATTCTTTCTGCATATTATCACGATCAAGGTATGATCCTTGATTCTAGCGAATATGAAACGCATTCAAGTAAACCAGAATTTGTATCTTCAATGCAAAACTGGCAAATTAA
>MBAA01000085.1:6030-7096 GCA_001940655.1 Promethearchaeota archaeon CR_4 | reverse complement strand
AATAGAATCTGAAATAGCAAAACCTTATCGTCAATCAGCAGATATTTCAAATCTTAAAAATAAGAGAGAAGAATTTTTACAAGGGCACCTTGTGGAATATATCCGGTCACACCACGGAGAAAGGGTAGAAGAATATATTCGCAAAGAATTTGATGATGACCCGCGTCTAATAGTTGAAAATGTCAATGTCGCGCGGTTCCTTGGCAAAATTTGTGCTTCCCATTCAATGGACATAGGAGAAATTAATGATGCAAAAGGTTTTCATTATGATGAACAAATTGGCACTCTCCGGGTAAATGTAGTGTACTTAGCTCTAGTTCTACGTCTCGCAGACATTCTAGACTTTGATCGGGATCGAACCCCCGATGTATTATTTAATGCAATTCGATTTACAAGTGATATAAGTGTGATTGAATGGCAAAAACACCTTTCTGTTCAAGGTTGGCAGATTTCTCCGGAATTAATTCGATTTACGTGCAGATGTCAAAAACCCGAATATCAAAAAGCCGTGTACAACTATTTGGATTGGATTGATACTGAGTTGGTTGCTGTACATTCAAAGATTAAAAAATTTCCCCATCCTGTTGCCAACTATAATATCGATCTTCCCCTTCGTGTCGATCGAAGTCGGATTGGACCACGTGATGAAGAGTATATATACCGAGATTATGCTGTTTCTCTTTCACGTGAAGAAATCGTTCAATTATTTATCACAGGACAATTATACGATGATCCAAGTCTGTGTATTCGAGAACTCCTTCAAAATGCGCTCGATGCAATCGACTTTCGCAAAGCAATTTATGAATGTGAAAACACGAGATTTTCGGGGGGTTGTGTTACCTTTACTCACTTCCTCGATGAAACCGGGCGAGAGATCTTACAATGCGAAGACGATGGAATCGGGATGAACCTCTCAATCGTTGAAAATTTCCTTTTGAGAAAAGGAAAGAGTTATTATACCTCTCTCGAGTTCGAGCGAGAACACCAAAGGTTCCAGAAAGCAGGGATTGATTTTCACCCAATCTCGCATTTTGGTATCGGTTTTTTGGCTTGTTTCATTTTAGGA
>MBAA01000085.1:3124-6014 GCA_001940655.1 Promethearchaeota archaeon CR_4 | reverse complement strand
TGACAAGACGCCAATATGGAATAGGGCTAAACTTCGGTGAACCTTTTGAGATTAGCATAAATGGCCTCGGAAGTTTGGTTTCTATTTGGAAGGGGAAACCCGATCAAAAAATTGGGACTACTATCAAGATCATCCTCCGCCAGAAACCCCTGTTCTATCACCCGCGAATGGATAGAGTTCGGTTGATTGACTCTTTAGATAGATATGCAGTTGCTTGTAAGTATCCCATAACAGGCCAATGCACCATCCCTGATATAACTGAGAAAATAATTCTCGAACCAGAACCGATTTTTCCTTCCACAATCCTTGAAAGAGTAGGTTGCACAAAGATACATACCTTCCTGTTTAATTTTTCAGAGATTTCGATGGAATTGGAAGGAAAGACGCGTATAAGCTTCCTAATTGATGAGTCTGGCAATTTCTGTTTAGCAAACGATGAAGCAAAATATGAAATGGGAAATACTGGGCCTTCTGTAGTTTTTCTTAAAAAACAACCTGCAAGTTCAAGACCAATAAACAGTATTTTTCGTGAGGCAATTGATTTTTCAAACACTACTTTTGATGGGGTATATGTTTGTGGAAGACCTGGAAGAGGAAAGAAACCAAAACAATATTATGGAAGAATTTATGGAAATTTAATTCGAATTGGCGGCGATTTTGATTTCAGTCTCAACGTTAAGGGAGATTCTAGAGCCTGGTTACCCCCAAGTCGACACCCCTCAACATTTGGGTATCCTCTCCACTGGAGTTGGTTTAGATTAAATAATATCCTATCAAGAGCGGGAGGTATATTATGGGAGCAAGTACTTCAGAAATTATATAAGAGTCCTCAATTATTCTGGCAATACACTTATATTTACAAAGTAGATTTAACTAACATGAAGGGAGAATGTCTCAGGAAATATTTGTGTCTCCCAATCACCCTAGACAATGAAGGCACAAAACTTTCTTGGACACCGATTTCAGAAGTTGGGAAATTATGTTGGAAACAATGCAAAGATTATTGGCATTTAGTGAACAGTAGGGGAGATTATATTGAATTTCCGCAAGAAGTCAGGCAATGGCAGAATAAGCAAGATGTTGATAATCTGCAGATAAAGTTCCAAATTGTTCTCGCGGTTCTTGGGGTGATTGAACTTAATAAAGAAGAATTCGCTATCAATTTTCCACTTACAGAGGATTTGGTAAAGACACTTAATGAATTTGGATTACGAATCCAAGATTCATTCATCCATTGTCTAAATTGCGGAGAAACACTGGAGGGGATAATGACGATTGAGTGGCCTTATAAAACAAAGAAATTTTATATGTTTATGGCAAATCGAAAACACCCGCTCGTAAAATTAGCTTTAGAATCACAGTGGAAAGATCCAGACCAACTTTCTGACTTGCAACGTTTTGCCCTTTATGCAGTAGGTGATTTATGCTGTGAAAATACCTATATAACTTTGCGCGAACAAAAACCTCCGCCTTTATATTTAAAGTACCTAGGACAGCTATACATCCATCTACCCCTCCAAGAGATTCCGCTTGAACTCCGCCCCCCTTATAAAATATGGGTGAAGGAGAAAGGTATCCTATCAGTGGATGAGAACATACTAAAGGAATGGGCAGCGTCCAAAATCCCGAAAGAAGATTGATAAGGATGATGAAGTCGCGTATAACTCGTCTAATTGGGGGACGAGCATCATAGTTTAATTACGCAAAAATGGTGTTTGATTGGTTTTCGAGGGTAGAAAATCCTCATCGCGAAAATTCTTGCTTGAAACAAGAAATCGGGGTCTAACAACTTAAGTGGTTCCTTAGGGTTTCCATATTTTAATCTATCCAATTCCAAAGAACGTGTACGCAAGATATACTATTACTTATATGTCCTGCTCTTCTTTTTCTCACTCTATTTAATCGATGAGTAATTATTGAATGGATCTGGCAGAAGTTCACGATTTTAGTCAGGTCTGGGTTCACACTAAGTTGCGAATCCTAGTCCATCCCACAAGAAATTTTTTAACGGGACGTTTCTTTTTCATTACTTAGACTTGGCTCCGTAGCTTAGTTCGGTAGAGCGGCGGATTCGTAGCATTCTTCCCGAATCGGGAGATCTGTAAGATCTTTTACTTTTAACGCTAATAGAAATCTAGGAACGGAAGGGTGAAAGCTTTATTTTTATGATAAACGGAAAGTGGAATTAGTTGATTTTTTAAAAACTATTGGTGATTTACTTCATACCAAATAAAAAATGTATGCGTGAGGAGTGGTAATCAATTTGGATGACATATTTATTTTCAAAGCTGATACAAAAGATTCACAAGAAATAAGAAAAAGAGGATTAGGAGGCGACAATTTCAAAAAAAGTGGTATTAATGAAAGTGAATTTCAAAATTTCTTCTCTAAGTTAGTCACAAAAAAAATGATCCAAGATGATATAAAAGATACCCTCTTTTTTCTGATTGAATTGACTGAAAAAATTTCGAGTCAATTATCCCAAGAAATGCTTGATTTTTTCAAATTTAATGTGCGCTCTGTGTTAGATTCCCAAAAAATTTTTGTTTCTATTGAAAAAACAGGTCATTTTCAAGATCGGATGATCAATTCATAACTCTGACTCCTTTTCACGTTGCTTGTCAATGTAATTTGCGTGCAATATGTGCCCGTAAATCCCCCCTCGAATCTCGTGATCTAGGAGGTCGGCCCGGAACCGGTGCGAGATGGACAAGATTTTGAGCTGTTCGGGGTTGTTCTGGAAGAACAGGAACGTGCGGAGGCGGACCTCGCTTCCTTCGAGGTCCTTGGGGCCCGACAGCCAGACCCGGCATTCGATCACGCTGTTTTTATTCTCCGCGAGGTTATTCTGGATTGTCATTCGGGCGTACACTTGGATGACTTGGCCCAG
>MBAA01000085.1:0-3077 GCA_001940655.1 Promethearchaeota archaeon CR_4 | reverse complement strand
GCCGGAGGTAGTGGTACTCCCGCGTCTTCCGCGCCTGGAAGAAGTCCGTCTTCACGCCAATCTTGTGGATGATGCGGGTGCCGTCCTTGTACTCGATCTTCCAGATCACTGCCTTGTCGTAGGGTTTTTTATGCTTGTGAATCACCACGAGGATCGGGCGACCCAAGTTCTTGGCCATTTTCTGTGACCCGCCCCACGCGTCTATCGTGAGGATGTCAAACTCCTTCCCGTTGTTCCGCTCGGCCTCGTTGAACACGGTTCGCATGACATGTTCGTCTCGGCTCAGGGAGACCTTCACGCCGAGGACCTTGCGCAGGCGGTACCCCGTCGCGAGGATCACGTACCCCGATTGCCCCTCGATGGTGAGGAAAAACTCGTCAAGGGCCACGGCGTCTTCGAGGGTGGGACTGGGGACCAGTTTCCGGAGCTGGTCCAACTCCTGCAGGCGGGCCTCGACCTTGTGGCGAAGGTACGTGACGAGCGCGGGGGAGCGGTGGATCTGGCCCGCGAGGGCCTGCTGGGACATCATGCCGCTGACGAGGGGGGCGAGGGCGCTCCTCAAATAGGCGGCGAGTGCCTGCTGGAACCGGGCGGACGTGCGGATGTTGAACTGGTGCCCTTGGGCGTGGTCGTTTCGGAAGGAGCATTCTTTGTTCTTGCACTGGAACTTTTCATCTCCTCCATTCTCCTCCGGTTGACTGCCATACGGGCCCACGAGCGGGGACTCGCATTTCGGGCACAAGATAGGGATGTCGGTGAGTGGAAACATCGTGCCATCTTCCAATGTGGCATAGAGCGTGCGGAAGATGGGTTGGTACTGGGTTTTGGGGCGACCTGCCATGAACCCTTCCATTGTGGGCAAGATATATACTTGACCTTGATGGACAAAAAGGGGGGCGATAAAAGCGTTTACGTTTCTGATTGCGGCCTGCCCACAACTATGAAGTTTCTCAATAATGTTTAAATGAAGAACAAAAGGAAATTAATCCAAAAAGAAGCAAGGATAACGATTGAATTTTTCATTGAAAGTTAAAAAAGTCCAAAAAACACAATATCAGAGAATTTTCCAAACGCCATTGCGCAAAAAAGAATTAGATGCTATAAAAAAAATAGATTTCATCGATAGCAATCTGAAAATTGGAGAACAATTACGAAAAACATTATCTTTACAATTGGAAAATATATTGAATCTAACTATTTTATTTATGAATCCGGTAAACAACCAAGAATTTCTCCATTTTGTGGAAGTGATCACCAAATCGGGAGTAATAGAAACAAATAAACCCTTTGTTGTTAACCAAAAATTAAATATATGTAAATGTTCTGCACAATCTTCAAAAATTGCCAATATCTCGGATTATAGTTTCATTAGACGAATTGATCTTACAACAAAGGCGTCACGTCAAGCGAATGTGACAACAGAAAACATACTTTTTGATCCCACTCAACTTACATTTGAAAACTTGATTGGTGATTCATCATATTCTGAAATATGTGTTATTGACTCAGGTATAACTGGAGAAATTGCAAAATATGTCTCGATTAATGAATCGAACGGATTTATGAACCCTAATGATGAAATTGACCACGGCACAAGGGTTTCAAGTCTTGCTGTTTTTGGAAGTGATTTAATACATCGCCAAAGGACTTTGATTCCTAAGGTACGCTTAATCAATGTGAAAATTGAAGGTCCTAACGGTATCTATGATGCATTTGAAGCATTACTTGAATCAATAGAAAAATTCTCTGAACGGTGCAAGATTTTTAATCTGTCTTATGCGTACTTTGACATAGATCCAGTTATTCGCCAAAATAATTTAAATAAACTAGACCAGTTAATACACGAGAAAAATGTGGTTGTAATCATTTGTGCGGGAAATATCGACACAAACGATATTCGGGCAGAATTATCTAATTATCCATCATATTTATTAGAATTTCCCGTTTTATTTCCTTCAGATTCTCAAAACGCTCTTTGTATTGGTGGAATGTGCTGTACTAGTCGAAGAGGTAATTGCATTTATGGAAGGTACACAAGATTCAAGCTCCCACCAACAATGATAAATATCCCTGAGGATTTGATAATAAAATTTAAACCTGAAATAATCACTTATGGTGGAGATAACTCTTTCAACAGTGATCCAATTATAAATGAGATCAACAAAGAGATCCCAGTAATAAACCCAAGTAATCAAATGGTCACTGATATGGGAACTAGTTTTGCTACTCCTTTAATTTCTAACATTTTTTCCGTTATCCTCTCGATTTTTCAAAACCAATTTCAAAATTCAGAGACCTATAAAGCTATTTTTATAAATTGTTGTGATTTCATGGAATTGGGAACAGGATCTAATGTTTGTCCGCATTTCATCTTAAGCGATCTTAATGGGTTTTTGAAAAACAAAATAATAATGGGATTTGAAGGAGATTTAATTCCCAACGAAACAATTGAGAACAATCGCAAGAATGAGATTGTTCGAGGAAAAATACTTTCTTTCTTTTTACCTTTAAAGGCAGAGAGTTTTGATCTGATTGCAATTCACTCGTCAAATTTGGATAAATTTAATTACCTGAATGAAAAGACACGCCTTGTTGTTAAGATCTCTAAAAATAATGGGACTGGTGCAGACTACAGAAAAAGCTACGGAAATATTGGAAAATTTGCCCCCGTTTGTTATGGACATTATGAGTTCAGGAGGAATTATGAAGGATTAACACGAATCAGTGTTTGGACACAGACAAAAGGGATTGAAGCGAATCGAATTAAATCAATGACTATACGATTTGGGATTTCATTAAGAATAAACATCAAGAGAGCTTTTCGGAAAAATATTAAGGAAATCTATGCTGAGATCACTCGCAATACAACTTCGAGCAATTTAACAAGAGAACTACAAGAACCTAATGTTGAAGAAATAATCTCTACGCCAAATTAATCTAGCGCCTTAATGTGGTTTGCACCAACCTGCCTGGATTAAGTTCCTCGTTATCAACCAAATGAGATTTTCGCCTGTTGATTGATGCGTAAATGGCAGGGAGGAACGAAATTCTGGCTGGAGGACTTTCTGGCTTTCTCT
>MBAA01000051.1:10893-11035 GCA_001940655.1 Promethearchaeota archaeon CR_4 | reverse complement strand
GGTTTTCGTGATATGAATAAAAAACCATCTCGCAAAAAAATGCTTCTAAAAATTTCTAGTCTTCAAAACCAAAATGATCTACACCAAGAAAAATCAATCAAAATCCTAAATCCTCCTCAATTGCTCATTAGAAAAAGGAAAA
>MBAA01000051.1:10550-10741 GCA_001940655.1 Promethearchaeota archaeon CR_4 | reverse complement strand
TTCAGAATGCTTTATTTCTGCTAGAGAAGGATGAAGAAGACCCGGATGTCTTAAAAGACTTGTCGGGGAAAGCATTAGAGATTGGGCGAGAATTGGAATCCCTTCTTTCCCTGCTCGCGGAATTAGAGGAATAGCTGAAAGATTTAATTAGAAATCTATTTCAAATTCTTAGAGTATCGGAATCGCAGTTG
>MBAA01000051.1:9913-10499 GCA_001940655.1 Promethearchaeota archaeon CR_4 | reverse complement strand
CAATGAAGTCTTGATGTTCTTAACTTAATATCTCCAAAATTCGAGCCTCTTCAACGACCATACAGTTCTTCCGGTTCAGGGTCTTTGAGGATCCACTTTTGTTCCCCGCAAGCAACGAGTTTTCCTTCTTGTTGCAATTCCTGGATCAGGTTCGAGAGAGCGCTTCCTTCCCAGAAGTGATACCAACCACGAGAGGTCTCATCTAACTTCTGCACGGTTTTTTTCCGGTAAAAAATGCCCTTTAACGTCAGGTCACCTAATCCGCGGGGTGTCTTGGGATCGAGCATTGCGAGTAATCGTTTTTTGGTTTGCTCCAGTTTGTGGAGAATTTCTTGAAACACGCCGGGTTGTTTCTCAAAATAAATTGGGCCGTGCCCGCTCGTTAAAATAAAATCCTCGCGGTTGTAGATTTCCTCAATTCGCAGGATGGACGCCCGGAGGTCCCGAATATTATTGTATTTGAACCCGAACCATGCGCCAAAGGGATCAAGCCCAATGTCTGATGCGAATAAGACACTGCGTCGAGATTTTGTCGTGTCTCGAATCGCAAACGCCGTGTGACCCGGGGAGTGTCCGGGGAGGGGGA
>MBAA01000051.1:9108-9894 GCA_001940655.1 Promethearchaeota archaeon CR_4 | reverse complement strand
GCCAAATGTAAATTTCGTGCAGGGTTGGAACCCACTCACTGCATTGAGCTCCCTGAATTGAGCGATGTTGGCAATGAAACCTTTGAATTGGTCCAACAGGCCGTAATCTGCAGCCCCATTCTCCCGGAGAAATGTGTCGATATGCAGGAGGTATTGGTCTTCCGGGACTGGGCAATAGATTTTGATACCCAGAGTTTCATAATTCTTGATGAAATTGACGTGGTCCATGTGCACGTGGGATGCAAAATAGGCTGCGATTCGAGATCCCATTTTTTGTAATAAGGTCTCAATTTCCTCAGATGTAAAGTTGCAATCAATGAGAACATTCTCCCCATTTTGCGTTTGGACAATGATCCCATTGCATTTCCAGGGAAAATTGACGTCCGATTTTACGAGGAAAATTCCTTCATCTATCTTTTCGTAAAGAAGCATTAGGAAACGCATTGTAATTTGAAATTAAAAAGATTTTCAAACGTAAAATATTCGTGTTTGGGGCCTATCATACAATCCAGAGATTTTTATGCAATATCCAAAAGAGTATGAAGGCAATTTTCTTTCCAATGTTTTCCATTCACAACAACTCCTCATTTCTTGGAAACGGGGAAGAGATCAATGAATGCAACTTTTCCGGATGGACCGAATCTGAAGGAAATGCCAGGATATACGAGGGATTCAACATGTTCCTCGAGAGGGAATCCATAATTTTGTCGGACATCCTCTCGGGTACTCCCAATCGAAATACCCTCTGGCGTCTTGAGGATCGAATAGGGATCATCCCAATAACTT
>MBAA01000051.1:5434-8989 GCA_001940655.1 Promethearchaeota archaeon CR_4 | reverse complement strand
GTGACAATGCGGGAAAGGATTTTTATCTGTTGCTCGTGGGGGATGTTAGCGAAAAAGATCTTCACACCAACCTGTCGGACGGTGAAAAGATAAATCTTCATTTGTAGATCTGAGCCAAAAGGGTCTGAAAGGGTAAAAACCTTACCACCTTCCCCAATTGGACATTTTTCGAGGGATTCTCTACTATATTCGCTATTCACTGCCATTTGTAACCTGTGGTACCGCCGTGCTCCCTCAATAGTGTCAAATAACCACCGGATATCCACTATGCGATGGAGCTGGCCATCCTCGTCAACAGCTTGCCACGCGTTGAATCCCTCCATCCTACCTCCACAAGGATAAAAATTTTCATCGCCAGGTTCTGGTTCCGCGTGGTGTACTACTTCTTTCGGGTGCAATTCTGGGATATCTTCTTGAATTAGAAAGAGGGCATCATAGGTTGTTTTCCAAGTAGGAGATAGGGGGTTTGTTGTCATACAGTCACAGTGTTTTCATATGTGGGAAAATTATTAAAGGTTCAGGAGAAACCCAAGTCCTTATTTGAGTCTGTCATAGGTTCGGGAGTAACATTTTCGCCTTTTACCAAACCTATATTGGAAATCCGTTAAGTACCTGAGAGAATCGATATTTATTTACGAATTCAGGATGGATTGTGATCGGGTGATTGACTCAGATGAAGTATGAAGAACGGTATCTCCCAGACGGTAAATTCGACTTGGAAGGAATGGTCACGAAAGGGCGGTTGCACGTCGTGGGGGAGATTTTACTCGTGCTGTTGTTTGGCGCATTTTTTGCATATGGGGGGTATAATTTTTATTATGTCATTAAGAGCGTGCAGGATTTCCTCGCGACATTCCCTTCTGCTGTACTTGACGTTGTATTAAATCCGATTATAGAACTCTTCAAGAGTTTCTCGTGGCAAGTCATCATAGTTCTAGCCGTATCCTATTTCCTCACGCTCCAGGTGTCATACCTTGTAGTGAGGTTTTTCGGAAAATTGGCAGGCGTGTTCCTCTATGGTTCTACGATTGTCCAAATCGCCCTCTTTCTATGGTTGTTTTACTTCTTTGGCACGTGGGAATACCACTGGATTTTTCTCATACCCGTGGCGTTACAAGCATGTGTATTAATATTTTGGCGGAAAAAGTTGAACCTCGCCATCCAATACGTCAAGTTGAGCAGTCTCATCGTGTGGAAGAAGCGCAGGTTGATAATCCCCCAGCTGCTGCAGACACTGTGGATTATTATCTTGTCCTTGTTCTATTTCGTCACCATAGTAGCGGTGTTTTTCAACATCACTGAGGTTTCGGGCACATTTACCATTGGGACTAAAACGGTGGAAATCACGCAAGGATGGATCTTTGCGGGCTATACCGCCTTGTTCGTCTTCCTGATTTACGTTGTATATTTTGTCGTGCTGGGTATCAAGATTGATCTCATTCACTCGTACGTGAGAAGTAAAGGAACGGAAATGTCCTTCAGTCACGCGTGGAGCGTCACCCGGCGCAGGTGGTGGGGATTAATGGGATACGCGTTTGCTTCGACCATCATACACTTGATCCAGTTCTTCTACAAGCTCTTCAAGAAACAAATCAAACCCGAGTCGATATTAGATGCGGCAAAACTCACGAAGGAAGTCATCCCAGCCGCTCCCATGTCTGCAGATAAGAAAGGGGGAAAATTCAAGAAACCACCCCTCCGCGAACGAATCTGGATGGGGCTCAATTATTTTACATTACCTGCTTTGACCTTGGAAGATCGCCTGTTTTTCAGTGCTTGTTTCCGCTCCCTCAAGTTAATCGGGCACAACATTCCTGACCTCTACATCAAGCATGCAAACGTAGACCGGCTTTTCAAGGTAATGAAGATATCATCCGTCTTCTTAAACGGTATTCTCGGGGGGGCCATCGGGGCGTTATTCGGGAGATTATTAGGACTTACAGGTGTGTGGACTTACGCTGCGCTCGGTGTCGGTGTCGGTTTATTTGTGTGGATGGGAGGTATCACGTCAGTTCTCGTGCTGAATGACCTAAATCTGAGTTATATCACCTTGATGTTCATGCACACGATTGACGACCTCAACGGGAAGAAAGATTACATCGATTTCAAGCTTAAACCTAAGGAAGAGGTCGAAGCGAACTTCATCGCCAAGGAACAGAAAAAAGCAGACAAGAAACACAAAGAGGAACCTGAAGTTCCTACTCGTATGGAATCGGAACAAGGAACGCCCCTGCATAAATAACTTGCAAGGAACTTTTCAATTCTTTAACTCTTTTTCAGTTGTTGCTATCCTCCAGTTAAAAATCTACTGACTTGGGCACAAAGTTGCACAAATGGGAAGTTAATAAAATCAAGAGCACCTTGATACTCAACTAATAGATTTGGAGGAATAAAATTGACCACAACTCGAATAAGTCCAAATGTGTGCGCTTATCCCAACGAGGAAGAGCACGAGAAATTGCATATAGAAGTCGAACTCCCCGGTGTGAAGAAAGAAGATATCAAGTTCAAGCTCCACGAGGACTCATTTTACATCCGTGCCACCAAAGGTGACATTGAATATGTCGGCTCCTACGCGGTCTGCTGTCCAGTGAAAGCCGAAGACGCGAAGGCAAAATTTGTTGATGGGTTACTCACGGTAGAAGTCCCGTATCGGGATGAATTCGCCGAAGCTGTCGAAGTAGCGATCCAATAAAGTCTGCAATCTTTTCTATCTTTTTCAACCCTACATCCCTATCAGACCTTATCCGCGGGTTTGCCGCTCTTCTGAAACCGATCTATTGCGATAGGGTATCGCAGTACTCTACCCATTAATGCTATACATTAAATCGGGCGATAGAAAGGTGGGATATTAGGGATGCAAAAAGATTTTTGTCGGCAACTAACTGTAGTTAGGATGAAGTTTTTTTTTATCTAATTGGATATACTAATTGTTTAATCCAATTCCATATCTTTTTATATTTTTTTGTGAAGAAGGCCTCAACAAACACAAAGCGGAGTGAGATCATATGCCTTGGTGGGAATGCTCAAAATGCTTCTACACGTTCCAAGGGGAAGCAGTTCCAAATGAATGCCCGCATTGCAAGAAGACATGTACGTTCAACAATGTCACGTGTTACGTCCCAGACTGTGGGGAATGTGGCAGTGGGAAGGAACACATAGACGTGAGATTAATTCATATGCACGCTCTAGGAAAAACAGCCAAAGATCAGAAGAAAAAGTAACCTATTCGATTAATTCTCAATCATTTCTTTTATTCTACGATCTATTAAGATCTACAAGGTTGGGAAAATGGCTAGTAAACAGGTACTTGTAACAGGCGGCGCCGGATTCATCGGTTCCCACCTCGTAGATATGCTCGTTGCCCAAGGACACTCCGTTAGGGTGTTCGACAATTTGGATCCACAAGTACATGGTCCCGGCCGGAGGGTTCCTGAATACATCGCCAAGGGGGCAGAATTCGTTCATGGGGACGTGCGGGACATTGAATCACTTCGTAAAGCGATGGACGGCGTGGAAGTGGTGTTTCACCTCGCGGCCCGCGTGGGGGTCGGC
>MBAA01000051.1:3011-5370 GCA_001940655.1 Promethearchaeota archaeon CR_4 | reverse complement strand
CGTCCAACACCCGAAATCAAGCGACCGAATACCACTTCGGTCTATGCGATGAATAAGTTAAGTCAAGAACAAATGACACTGATGCTTGGTAAAACCTATAGTATCCCCGCAGTGGCAACGCGCTTCTTCTGCGTGTATGGCCCCCGGCAATCTCTCTCGAATCCCTACACGGGAGTGTTTGCCATCTTCGCATCACGAGTCCTTGCGGGGCAATCACCCGTGATCTTCGAAGATGGACAGCAGACTCGGGACTTCGTCCACGTTTTCGATATTTGCCAAGGACTTATCAGGACAATGGAGTCGACAGCGGTGAATTATGAGGTTCTCAATATTGGCACCGGGATGCCTACAAAGATCACAGAAGTGGCAAGCTCAATTCTCGAGCATTTCAAATCCACTAAGAAACCAGAAATTACAAGTAAATTCCGGAAAGGGGATATTCGGCATTGCTATGCAGATATAAGCAAAGCACGGGAGCTCATTGGATACTCGCCCGAATACACGTTTAAGGATGGAATCCTAATGTTTCTCAGCTGGGTCGAGCAACACATACCTACTGCAAGCGACAAATTTGAACTATCAAAAGAGGAATTAAAAAAACGAGGTCTCTTAATTTAATTGTGATAAGATATCCCCGCGTAGATGGAAGATATGATGCCCAAGGAAAAGGGAAAAATCTCAAGAAATGTGGCACGTAATTCACGGTAGGGAGATATCTTTTTTCGGAAAAGTAATTTTCACTGTAGAACCTTTATTTCTCCCGGCGGAGATTATCTCTATTTTGCCGTTATGTGCATCGATAATTGATTTTACGAGGAATAATCCAATACCGGTACCTGGGATAGGGGTATCCTTTTTCTCAAGATAGGAAGTGGAAAAGGGTTGCCAAATGTCTTTAAGTTGCTCGGTAGTAAATCCCACCCCCTTGTCTGTCACAAAAATGGTGTAATAATCCTGATTTTGTTCGGAGGTGACTCGGACTACCGTCCCAGGAGGAGAATATTTCACTGCATTCGTAAGAAGGTTGGTGAACACTTGCTCGATACGAAATCCATCCACCCACAAATTCTCGTCTTGGATTTCATTCGAAAGGGAAATATTTGTAAATTGTGCAGAAGGGACAACAGTCTCAATCGCATTTTTCATTATCTGGGCGATTGACCAGATCCCATACTCCAGCTTTAGTTTCCCACTATCTATTCGCCCAACATCGAGGAAATCTTCAATAATTTTAGTTAATTTTTTGGCAGACCTTGAAATTCCATCAATCTCCTCTTTACCAAAGAGGTTATCGAGACTTTTATCGGCGTTCATCGTTTTTTGCATTAATTCCGCCCATCCTACGATCGGTATTAAGGGGGTTTTTAATTCGTGGGACGCGAAAGTAATGAGGTTAGATTTTAATTCGGAGATTTTCAAACTTTGGGCAGCCAGGCGCTTGGCATTTTCTTCCGAAGCTTTGTAATTCTTTAGTAAATCTTGGATATCGGAGACCATCACGTTTATTCCTCGAGTCAGCAGCTTGAGCTCTTCATAGGATTCTACACTTAATTGATAATCTAGGTTTCCACGAGCAACTTTTCTAATACCTTTTACGATATCGTTGAGAGGGGTACTGATCTTCTTTGCAGTCCTAATACTAAGGAGGATTGAAAGTCCGATAGCAACAATTATCGAAGCAAAAGTTACTAAAACTATTGTGTTCAATAATCCGATTAGAGGATCAGATTGACCGATAATAGACTCCATATACAATGTTAGTATGGTGATAATAATCCCTGCTATGCCAATAGGGAGAAGCGAAGAAATCAAACAAGACATGACAATTTTAGTTTTTATGGACTTAGGCACAGGGTATCCCTTGTAGCTCAAGTGAGTTTTTCTACTATATATTTTTTAATTCCACCCTTATTGGTTTTCGTTTGATATTGGTACTTGCCGAAGATAATAAACAATATAACCGTCATAAGAACTAGATAATTGAATGACAGGATACGATGCCGACCGAAGGACACTCGTTGTCTGCCCCATTTGCCAAGCACAAAAATTAATCGAAATTCCGGAGTATGTATTAAAACAGGAAAATGTCGACATCATTAAAATTCAAATCCATAATCCGAGTGTCTGCGAACACGATTTTGTAACCTTCGTGGATCAAACGGGCAAAGTAAGAGGTTACGAATTGATTGATTATCAGTTGCAATTCACCTCTCGGACTAAAAAAGAACATACCAAGGCGGACAAATTGTTTCTGGAAGACCTCCTTGAGACCCTCGGGAATTTTGCCACACTGAACGTATTTCACGCGTATTTATTCAAGTACAAAATTTTGATTATCACCGGGTTTACAGAAAGTCCC
>MBAA01000051.1:0-2959 GCA_001940655.1 Promethearchaeota archaeon CR_4 | reverse complement strand
TCATCCAAGAACAGGTGGCCAAACTCCAGAGCTGGGTTGAATTCCTCCTTGACCTGCTTGCGAAGAATGACGTAGTCTATGAAAATGAAATCATAAAGAAACTCGCAGCAGAGTTTGGCATAAGAGCCACAAATTACCACTTAGACTTGTGTAAACTATTTATCACGCGACGAATCCCCGACAAAGAACCCCTGATAGAAAGAATTCGCAACAAATCGCTCGATAGATTGAGAGATGGACTTTGGTTGTAGGATTGAATCTAAAGATTCTATGTTCTTAAGGTGGCAAGCGTAGTCGAACGGGGAGAACTTGTCTGCATTCTTTGCAATTCACAATCTGGCCGGTTCTCTTGTAATAGAGGTTTACATCATAGAGTTTTCGCTGGATAACGAGCGTTCCACATACAGGACAATAAGTATTTTCCCCGGAATGACCCGGTACGTTCCCAACATACACGAACTTTAAACCTGTATCAAGTGCCCGCTGACGTAACTCCTCGAGTGTTTGAATTGGCGTGGAGGTGTTGTATCCTCGATTAGGAGCCTGCCAATCGGGATGAAAGCGGGTCATATGCCATAGCGTGTGGAAAGGGAAATCCCGATGAATCTGCTGGGCAATTGCGTCTATGACTTCCGGAGCATCGGTGATTCCG
Organism: Promethearchaeota archaeon CR_4; assembly: GCA_001940655.1. Classification (GTDB taxonomy): domain Archaea; phylum Asgardarchaeota; class Lokiarchaeia; order Sigyniarchaeales; family CR-4; genus CR-4. Next base: position 2,307 of record MBAA01000051.1, on the reverse strand, counting down.
GGGATGATAAGTGTAACAAGCTCCACGAGGACGCCCGCGCGGGCAAAGGCGATTGCATTCTCCCATACCCGCTCGACATTAGCCTCGCAATGTTTTTGAACCACGTATGCATCCCCTTTAATGTTGATGCAAGCGGCGTCAAGCCCTGCAGTGATTAGCGCCTCCCCGACTTGCGGGGACATAAAACCGTTCGTCACGAAGTTACCTTTGAGATGGAGTGGTTTCATCAGTACCAACACGTCAAGCGCATACTCTATACTCAAAGTTGGTTCATTGAACGAAAACGATATCGCACAGAGGCTCTTTTGTTGGGTTATCGAAACAAGTTGCTCAGGAGGAATAAACTCCGGGAATTGGGATTTGGATGAGAAATTGTGACTTACATTATGGTTTTGGCACCAGAAATATTGAGAAAGTGTAAAAAAATGTAAAAATTACAAAGTTAATTCTGCCAGTTATTGCATCCAAACCGCTTATTTAATCTTTTAAAATTATTGTGATTCTCCCCTAGATTAAGTTGAAGTTTAAATGAAATACGCTCGAAATATGTACTGATTTTATGGATGAACAGGAATTAAAAGAAAACCTTCAAATCCTAAAAAATTTTAATGAATGGGCAGAGTGGATTGAAAATTGCCAATTCAAAAAGCAGATGGAGAAAGCTCCAGCTAAACTCGAATTTCTTTTTCATAAGGATGGTAGTTGCGATGCGAGTCTAGCATATCCAGACGAAGAATATCTTCGTTCTTATATTCTTGTGTTGCGTATGTTTATCCAGCGTTATGATCTTTCATTAAGAGATGTGATTAGCGAAATTTATGAAAAATTACCCATATCTGGTGAAATTAAATCTGAATTCAGGCAAATTAGAGAAGAACTAAATGGATATCTTGAGGAAAATGCTGTTGGAATTTCTACTGGGGAAAAAATAACCAAGAATTATATTTTAAGAGGATTCATTTATGGTCACTATGCTCATTTAGGTATTTCTCGTTTCCCACAAATTAAAGGTTGGAGAGAAGATATTGAGAAATTTCTTATATACAAATCTCAATTTGTCCAGATATCATTTGAAATTATCAAATTTCTTCTTAAATTTAGGGACTTAAATAAAAAGATATTTGATTTTCTACATAATGTATATTAATCAATATGAGGAAGTACGAGAAAATGGGAATCGGAATCGAGGGGCTTGAAATTTTACCGAATTTAATGAAAGAGGGGTGGATGCTTCTAAATGGTCCTAATGAAATAAAAAAAATATTTGTAGATTTAGCATATAGGTCAGGAACGCAAAATGAAAATGACTATATTTCCCTAATGGGGCCAAATTTAAAGACAGGATTCCCCCCGATCGTCAATTATTCATTAATAAAGTGGAATTCACGATTAGATTATCTATTGGGGGGATTTCCATTGGAAAAAGTGATATGCATCGAATTTATAGCACCTTCTAAGAAAATTACCAATCCAAAATGGAAATTAGAGGAATTTGATATTGTACTTATTTTGGGGAATAAAAATATGAACAGAGCAATAGAAGCGTTTATTTATGAAGCATATGGGGTTCCCCCCCAAAAATGTACTAAATCCTTCTCAGAAATCTGACCAAGAATTGATCAACATAATTAGAATGCCATATTCAAAAATCAGAAGTATTGCTTTTAAAATTAGGTTTGAGTCAGAACAAATAAAATTAGATTTTAAAAACGTCCAGAACGCTGGAATATCGCCCGAATTACTACTCAGTTCAACTCCGTCATTTATTAAAAGCTACGTTGAAGATTTTCTCACATTTTTATCCCTTTATTTTCCAAAGAATATTCTGGTTGAGTTTCTAAATCCACAGGGGCAACTCCATTTACAAGATAAATTAAGAGAAAGGGGTTCAAAAATTATTGTCCTTAATTCAAATTTGGATCTCGATAGTAAACTTAGTTATAATTTGTTATTGGCCGAGAAGGAAATTATTCAAGAAATCTTTCCTAAAATCAATAAAAAATCCTTTAAAATTACTATTAACAATCTTGGACAGGCTGTGAATGAAGATGTTACTGAGAATTGGAAAATAGTTCCATTTGATATTTTACTCAAAATTTTAATATCTAATAACATTTTAAAAGAAAAAAAAATGAATTCGTTTGGAACTATGAAATCCTAGAAGAAATTTACATTAATTCTCAACAGATCGATTATTTTTATACATATTCAGTGAACACTTAAATAAAATCCATTCTCCGTTGCCTCTTTAATTTTTGCCCGACATTATTTGCCATTCGTCGCTTGTCTTTGCTTAAAGCGTCACGC
>MBAA01000134.1:7465-9325 GCA_001940655.1 Promethearchaeota archaeon CR_4 | reverse complement strand
TATTTTCTTCTACCTCCTTTCAAAATAAAAAATATTCCTCTTCCACTCACTTTGACCTTGTACACCCGAGAATTTCGAAAAATAACGAGGTATTTTCCCATTTTTTTCCCCAATCAAAAGATTTTTAGCAGAGGGAATATTTTACGAAATGAGATAGGCATACTAACGCCGGCGTGACGTCAGAGAGCACGCATCTTGTGGTATTACGAACACCTATCTCGCTCCCCCCTTCTAATTTTTAAACGTAATTGGTTAAGTAAGATACGGAAAATTTTTCTTAGTGGTTTGTGATTTTTTTATCTATGGGGAATTCCGAATCCAGTCCGGGCATTTCCACAGATGCGGCAACTAGCGACCGAGTTGTTATGGGACGCGTCAAGACCTTGAGAATGTCAGATGAAATTAGTTTTAAAATTCTTTTAGTCCAAGGGCAGTTGAGGTTCACTTTCTGGGCTAATGACGTAGTAGAAATACAGGTTGTTCCTCTCGATGCTCCAATCCCCTTTGATTATTCGTGGTTCCTGCAAGATTTTGAATTTAAATTTCCCTCGCCAAAGCAGGAAGAAACGGATTGGGAATATGTGTTAAGAACAGAAAAGATGCAGGTTAAAATTGGGAAAAAAGACTCCACCTTGACTATATTTGATGCAAAAGGTAAGGTCTTACTACAGGACGATCCAGCGAGCCCCACGTATTGGGATCCGAAAGAAAAAATAGTATACGGGCAAAAGGTCATCCCAGAGGGGGGGCATTTCTTTGGTTTTGGGGTGAAGGCAGGACCGCTAGATAAGCGGGGAATGCTCTTGGAAATGTGGAATACTGACGACTCGAAATACACTCCAAATTCCGACCCCCTCTACCAGTCGCATCCATTTTTTCTCTTCATGAGTGAAGACGTATGTTATGGCTTTTTCTTCCTCAATCATGGGAACACCTTCTTTGACATCGGGAGTAAAAAACCGTATTTACTAAAATTTTGGGCGACTAACGGTTGTTTGGATTACATCGTCATTGCAGGGAATACACCATCGGACATTATCAATAAATACACGACTATGGTGGGAAAACCCAGTCTGCCACCCAAGTGGGCCCTAGGGTACCATCAGTCTCGCTGGAGCTATATGTCACAAGATGAAGTTCTCCAAATTGCCGAAGGGTTTAGATCCCGTCACCTGCCGTGCGACGGGATTTGGCTCGACATTGATTATATGGAAAAATTTCAAGATTTTACGTGGAACCGGAAGAGGTTTAAAAATCCCACTGAAATGATGCAAAAATTACACAATCAGGGTTTTAAAGCAGTGGTTAATCTAAATCCGGGTATTCGGGAGACGGGAAATGATGCCTATAAAAGTGGGGATAAAATATCGGCATTTTGCAATGACAAGAAAGATAAATACTACGTTAACACTGTATGGCCGGGTAAATGTGTGTTCCCAGATTTTGCCCGGGATGACGTGCAAGAATGGTGGGCGCACTTGCATGCTGAACTCCTCGCCCCGGGAATGGTCGATGGCACTTGGATTGACATGAATGAACCTACACATTTCGGCACCAATGTAGCTAAAGAAAAATCAACTTTCGACATGTTTCACACCCTTTTGGGACGGAAAATACCCCACACAGAAGTCCACAACGTTTACAGTTTTCTCATGGCTCAAGCCGAGCAACTAGCCTACGAGGAGTTCCGAGAACAGGAACGTTCTTTCATACTGACCCGCGCGGGGTTTTCAGGGATCCAACGTTATGCAACCGTGTGGACGGGGGACAACCAGTGCACGTGGGAACACTTGAAGCTGAGTGTCCCGATGCTTTTGGGAATGGGCATTTCGGGTATGGCGTTATGCGGGGCTGACATCG
>MBAA01000134.1:5538-7455 GCA_001940655.1 Promethearchaeota archaeon CR_4 | reverse complement strand
CGGCAAGTGCACGCCAGAATTATTTGCTCGTTGGATTCAACTTGGCGTATTTTATCCCTTCTGTCGCAACCACGCGGCCAAGAATACCCCAAATCACGAACCATGGGTGTTTGGGGAGGAGATCACGGAAATAACCCGTAAATACTTGTACTTGCGATATCAACTCCTCCCTTACCTCTACGACGCGCTTGTGAATGCACACCGGACGGGATACCCGATTATGCGCGCCCTTTGCCTCGAGTTTCCAAAGGATCACAGGACCCACTCTCTCCAGTACGAATTTATGCTGGGGGACTCATTACTTGTCGCACCAGTGTTAGATGCAGGGGTGAAAATCTGGGATCTCTATCTCCCGCAAGGAGACTGGGTTGATTTTTGGACCGAGGAAGTCATTCAAGGTGGGAAGAGTATTTCCCGTTCCACCCCGTTGGACGTCATACCATTGTATGTGCGAAAGGGTGCAATTATTCCCATGAGTCCTCCTCGGGAATTCATCACGCGCGCCCGGGAAGACCAGATTCTCCTCGAAATATTCCCCGGACCGTGGACAACCTATACCCATTTGGAAGATGATGGATGGTCAAATAACTTCAAAGATGGCAAATACAACGAGTACGTTCTAGAACAAGAAACAACCGAAAATCTAACCACCGTGCGCATTTCCCCGAAATCGACACAATTCTCCTCTGAAAAGCGGAATCTCACATTGAACATACATTTGTTACCTAGTGAACCGAAAATTATCAAATTAGACGGGAATAAAGTCCCTGCAAAATGGGATTTGAAGAGAAAGGTACATACGATTACCTTGGAATGGGAGCGATCCAAGACAATTGAACTTTCGCTCGAACTCTGATGGATGAAGATAAATTCAATCAACGAATTAAAAAGGAGGAAAATAATTCTATTTAATTCTGTCCCGGATCGTTTTCAAGTCTTCATCCGTAAGCGCTAAATCTATATTCTCTGGATTTAGCGAGATTGACTTTTTCAACCACTCCATTGCTTCCTCGAGCTTTCCCATGCGTGCTTTCACACACGCGATGTTATATTGCTGCGTTCCCGATTCAGCATCGAATTTCAATGCTTCTTCAAAACTTTTTAATCCTTCTTCTAAGTCCCCTTTCTCGAGAAGAGTGAGGCCCTTGTTGTTCCAGGACTGATAATCCTCCGGGTCAAGTTCGATGATTTTTGTATAAATTTCAAGCGCTTCATCCATCTTTGAGAGTTTCTCAAGGGCAACGGCTTTGGAAAAGAGTGCATCTGTGTTCTCGGCATCAATTGCAAGTGCGTGATCATACCCGTCAATTGCTTCATCGTATCGCTCGAGTGCATCGAGTGCTACCCCTAACTCTTGCCACACGAGTGCATTTTTTGAGTCTTTTGCGAGCGCTAACTTGAACGCGTCAATCGCTTCTTCATATCGCCCCAACTCATCCAACGTGAGTCCTTTAAAGTAGTATGGATCACCCAAATCGGGTTCTCGATTGATCAATTCATTATATTGCTTGAGAGCTTCTTCCGATCGCCCTAATTGCCGCAACACTGCCCCAATATTAAAGAGTGCGATAGTGTAGTTAGGATTAATTTTTAAAATTTGCTCGTAAACCGCTAGTTCCTCCTCGAACTTGTCTTGCATACCCAAGATGATGCCCTTGTTCAGCAAGATTTCCACGTGTTTCGGATCTTGGGTGAGAGCGCGGTCGAGGAACGTCAGAGCCTCGTTGGCCTTATTTTCATTTGCGAGAATTAAACCATGATTGAAAAGTGCGCCCACGTGATTTGGGTTGATCTTCAGAATCTGCAGGTACACTTTATCCTCCATTTGCGTGTTGCCTGCTTCTTGGAACGTGATAGCCCGCTCGAATAGATCGTCCAAGTCAATGGTGCTCGCTGGTTTCGTGGTCTTTGCGGATT
>MBAA01000134.1:4284-5518 GCA_001940655.1 Promethearchaeota archaeon CR_4 | reverse complement strand
GGTTTTATCACGGCCGCTTTTTTTGCCATAGTTTTCCCTTATTTAACAGGCGTCCAACGTGGTATTGTAACTAAGTAATGGTGAATATTAAAGCGCATTATAATTAAAAGACCGTTACAATAAAGAGGAATACGAGTGGCGGAATTACAATACCGAAGGGGTTGTGATCAAAAATCTTCCCATTTGTTAGTGAAGAAATGTGAGAAGATCAATGCTACCTCATTTATTCCGTTACGGGAATGTCTCCAAGAGATTCCTTGAAAAAAAATTAAATGAAAGAAAATACTTCAATTTTGATACTAATGCACAAGACCCAATCCTATGGGGACGTACAGGAATGGGGTTGGGCTTCCGGGAACAAGTTAATGCAGAAACCATTTTGGACATCCTGCTTTCTTGTAGATGGTTTGCTATTTGATGCGTGAGCCCCTGGTGGAGTTGGAGCGTTGAAGGACTTTTTGACTTCTCTCCCTACCAAAGACCAAGTAGTTGTTTGCATCTTGACCCACGGTCACGAAGACCACGCGGGTAGAGCAAAAATGATCTCGGAAGATATGGGTATCCCCGTGTACATCCACCCGAAGGGTGCACATTTCGTGCAACAAGGCCACACCCTCCCGGATTACGGCCAAATCGCTTGGGGTGAGCGATTACTACCTGTGCCTCTCGTTCAGGTCTTGCCCGCGTACTCCTTTACGACTAAGAGTCGGAGATACCATTTTGATTTAATCTCAATGCCCGGACATGCTCCCTGTTTGGTAGCCCTCATTGAGAAAATGCAACAGTGGGCGTTTGTCGCCGATGCCGTGCAGCCAAAATATCAGATGATTGAAAGAGCACAAGACGGACATAAATTATGTGTTTTTAAATCACATTTTTTGGTCTTCAAAATGGTGGGAGTGTTTCTGTTTCCTCTCGTCGTGTTTATGCCATATTTCGCCGTGCTTGTGATAATGCTCGTGGATGAGGTTCACACGCAAGAGCAACTCTCGATCACTCAGGATGTTTGTTACATTCCTGCTCGCTGCTATTGTGTGATCCTCCCCGAACACCAAAACCCGCTCTGAGATGGCATCCACGATGTCAAGATCTTGCGTGGCGAGAATGATGGTCTTTCCCGCCTTCCCCAAGGTATGTAAGAGATCTTCAAACCATGCTTGGGTGCGTGGGTCAAGGCCAGTCGTAGGCTCGTCCAGTAGTAAGACATCCGGATTGACAGGGAGCACGGACGCGA
>MBAA01000134.1:3183-4277 GCA_001940655.1 Promethearchaeota archaeon CR_4 | reverse complement strand
TCGCTTTTTCTCGCCGCCACTTAAGGCATAGGGAGGACGGTTTTTCAGGTGCTCAATCTCAAGCATCTCCATTACTTCTTGGACTCGCTGGCACACCTCGTCCCGGGGTAAATCGAGCTGCAAGGGCCCAAATGCAATCTCGTCAAAGACGGTTGGGCAGAAGAGTTGGACATCCGCATTCTGGAAGACAAGACCTACTTTTCGCCTGAAAGTCTGGGCAAATGATCCCCCGTCAGCTCCATTTAACAACTTCTCTGTTAATATATGCTCGAATGCTCTGATTTCACCGGTAGAAGGGAGTATTAGACCTGCAAGCAACTTTAAGAGAGTTGATTTTCCACACCCATTAGCGCCCAATATCGCGATTTGCTCCCCCGATTCGATTGTGAGAGTTATATCGCGCAAGGCAGTTATCTGGCCTACATAATTGTATCCTACATTGTTTAATTCGAAGATCGACATATTCTTTCCTCAAAGAAAGTTGATCCAAATAATTCCCGCAAGGACTGCAACCATACCAATCGTCCAAGCAAGATCAAACCAGTGGAGTTTAAATTGTTGAAAGATCTGGATTTCGCCACGAAACCCCCGCGCGATCATGGCGTTATGCACATCGTCAATCATCGCGTAGGATTTTCGGAAAGTCGTTCCTATCCGCGATGCAACCCAAGTTCGTTCTCCTTTTAATCCCGTGTTCTTTTTATGATGTGGGATTGTCCGGGCCTTTTTGGCGATATACATATCTTGTATTAACCGAACCAGTAACATTACATACTGGTAGGTCATATTGAGCACTAGGATGAAGACTTGGGGTACCCCCAATATGCGAAGTGCTTTCAAAATATCTACCCAGTGGGTTGCGAGCGTTAATAGTACCACCAATGAAACGGACGTGGCAACTCGGAACGTGAACATTATTGCTCCGAGGATCCCTTGCCGGGTGACGGAAATCTCTGTATATTCAAATCCCCAAAATTGTTGTACCTCGTTGAAACGGGCGAGTGTTACGATCGGATCACCAGGTGTAAATATGTTGAAAATTGCCGGTAAGGCGATGATCCCCGCAAATAAAGGGATAAAAACCCAGACCCGTT
>MBAA01000134.1:2931-3161 GCA_001940655.1 Promethearchaeota archaeon CR_4 | reverse complement strand
CTTCGATAAAATAGTTACAAGCAAGGTTATTGCATATACTGTTATGATTGCATAAAGGTTTTGGAATAAATTTACTGCTATTAGAAAAGAAAATGTGATGATTACTTTCACTCGTGGGTCAATGTGTTGTAATAACCCGCTTTGAGAAGCATATTTTTCAGAAAATATCGACCTTTCTAGCAAACGTGCTATGTTATTTAACGTATTTTCAACGTAGTGATGTTGATGGC
>MBAA01000134.1:1105-2810 GCA_001940655.1 Promethearchaeota archaeon CR_4 | reverse complement strand
TAAACACACCTATGATAGCTGAAAACCAGTATGCGACATTGGGATCGAGATCCGAGAAGCCATAATCTGGGAAGGGTGCTTGCCAGAGATTCTCTCCTTCCTCAACTCCTGACGGCACATATCCTAACATCTCTTGCAATTCTTGCGAACCCCATTCCCCATAAGCTATACCAACTGCCAAGAGACCTAAAGGCGCGGCAATGATGAGTATTATAATAATCACGCTCAATCCCTTGATGGTCTTCTTTTTCGGAATCCTCGCGACAGAGGCCACTTTTTTTTCTTCCGTCATACAGGCACCTCCGTGGGGGATTTTGGCGCTATATAACCTTCTACAGGCAAATGTAACAGGGCTGGGTCGGTTCTCTGGAGATAGATAACCACGAGTACCGTGACAATAGCCTCGATGATCCCGAATAACACTAAATGTTCTATCATCATTGCTGGCACGGCAATGTTAAGCGGGTACATGAAATAGGGGAATCGTCCTTCTGAATTAGCGGGGTACATGATTGGTTGCAATCCAAACTCGATCGCGGTGCAGAGTGCAGCCATATTAATAGCAACATAACTCGCAATCCCCGCCGCGATCCAATACCTCTTCGATTGTGCCGGAGCATTACGTGTAAGCAGCTTATAGATGGCATACCCGACAAAAGGTAACACGACTCCCATATTGAAACAGTTCGCACCAATCGCCGTAATCCCCCCGTCTCCGAAAAATAGTGCTTGAATCACCAGCGCAACAGATTCTGCGATTAATGCAGCCCATGGTCCCAACACAATGGCGATAAGAGTGCCACCGACTGCATGTCCCGTGGAACCCCCAAGAATAGGAACGTTGAACATCATAATTACGAAGGAAAACGCTGCTCCTATTGCTAACAAGGGTACTTGTCTGGTATTGAGGGTTTTTTTGAGCTTTTTCCCTGCAATTATCCAGAGGGGAATCATTACCCCCCATAAGACAATCCATGTTATTGGGCCTAGATATCCATCAGGGATGTGCAATTAAATTGCCTCCAAATGATATAACAAGAAGTGATACGTAGAACCATTTCAGTATCACCGATACAGAATTATAGATGACATAAATACTTTTCAATTAATTTCTGTAGTTTTAGAGAGAAATTCGCAAATATCTGTCCCTTATTCTGGTTCTGGTCGGATTTTAACTGCATATCAAAGAGATTCTCTGTTTTTACAATTATATTGGAAATTGGTAAATTTGCCCATAAACTCAATACGTCTCACTCTTTCAAGACAAGGAATTTTCCGGATATACTCGGATTTTTAATGTAAATCTTCTCCTCGATAGTCTCGTCTTCTCATACGAGAGATTGGGGGTTAAAAACTCAACACTATTACTGTTACAACAATTTCCTATTATATTTAAAAAAGATGAGACCGTTTTTCAAAAGGGTGGTACTTAAATATCACGAAAATCTAATTGCGTATGACTATCTCAGTCATAAGAACAAAACTCATAAGATTTAATCTATATTTCCTTTTTCTTAAATCCATGCATCTTGTCAACTAGAAACGCATAATCGAGAGGCTCTATATAGCACACACTTGTTGGGTCAAGATTTACCAAGATTTATATGGATTACTTCGTAACATAAGAGTGATACCAGATCATAATCTAGTATTACTCCTAAAGTTAGATGATAAATATGTGGCTCATTACTACAACAGTTGCAGC
>MBAA01000134.1:0-1084 GCA_001940655.1 Promethearchaeota archaeon CR_4 | reverse complement strand
CGTGGTCTCGGCAGACCCAAAGAAATACAAGCTCCACTGGTTAGCGATTATGCTGTGGGGCGCTTCCGTTATGATCCTCGTGGATCATCTTTACGGATATGATTGGGTTAGTCCGTTTGTCGAGATGACAACGGAAGGCCTAATCACTGATGGAGTCCTCCTTGGCATCGTTATGCTCATCCCCATCTTTGGAATCTGGGAAATGAGTCTTCTATTTAGCAAAAAGAGAAAATAAAAAATAGAGTGAAAAACTATGGCCTGCTTTCTAGTACCGATGGCTTTAGCCGTCATCTTGTTGCTGGTGCAAATTTTCCTGCACAACAAGAAAGATCTCGTGGCAAAATACAAATTGACCACCCTGAGCCTTTTACTCTGGGGCGGAGTCATCATGCTGGCGGTTGAACACGTAGCCCACCAAGAAGTCGTGCCGTTCTTCCCCTTCCTAACTGCGATGGAAACTCCCGCAGATATCCCTGTCATGCTCGAAGAAATGGCAACGATAGGAGGATCGATGACCGCTGCTATAGTGGTTGTATGGGTACTCGTTGTCGTTGCATCAAGAAAGGTAGTCAGAGCTCCCGTGCAAACTGCCGCAGCAACCGCCCAAGCAGTAGCTGCATAAAAAAGTCAAGATGAAACCCTTTCTTTTTTTAATTTCTTTTCAATCATTAATTTAATTGTTTGCGCTTCTTCTCCGTTATTTTGACAATCCTATTCAGAATTGAATTTTGTTCACAACTCCACCTGGTCCAATTTGCCAAGTAGCAGCACCGCATAAAAATCACTTTCGGCGCTCTCTCTCCTAGGTTCACGATCACTTGAAAACGAATCTCAATCTGTCTCTCAAGTATGATTCTTTTCGTGTGTGACATCTCGGGCGGAACTAGAAATTCGTCGGGCTCTGGGGTTTTAAAGGGGCAGCGCGCGGGGATGTCGTAGTGATAAAGATTTGAAACTGCAAGCGATGCGTGATGCCCAGATCGAGCTTTGCCGCCGCCAACAGTTGCCCACGCTGCGCACGGGGAACGACACACTCGACCAGCTCCTCGGCGGTGGGATCCAACCGGAGGCGACTCACTTGTTT
>MBAA01000135.1:16879-20309 GCA_001940655.1 Promethearchaeota archaeon CR_4 | reverse complement strand
TCCCCCTTCTTGGGGTAATGGCCTTCTTTCCCCCGATTTCAGGGCAGCGATTCGGGAGCGAAATACTTGTAGGTGGTGCTGCTTTTCATCGAATGCCGTGATGTGGTAGCGGGTTCCCGCTACCGTGATTTTACAACCAGCCAGACTTGGATTCACATAACGTGATACCCCCCGGAAGTTAAAACGACCCCACTTGTCGACATTCCGGATTTCGGATAGAACTACTGCAGTTGCTTTTTTCGCTCGTTTATCCCCGGTTTGGGAAGAATTCTGGTTTTTGTGGGAACTATTTGTCTTCTTTTTAATTCGTATGGGGGTTTTAAGTGGGGAGGAGTCAAATGTCCTCGTCGAAATGCTGATGGGTTGCCCGCGAGGATTAGTTGCTATCGGAGTTTTACTTTTCCCCTCGAACTGTAGGTATACCTCCCTGCCGCGGTATTGAGGATCGACATAATATCTCCGCCCCCTGAATTGAATTTGGTGAGCGTTACTAATCCGCCGCAAGATTTTACCACTTAAATCCCTCACTTTTTCCTTTTTCGGTTCCACTTTCAGGAGCGGGGGTTCCTTTTTTGGCGATACATATGTTCCTTGGGGATCTAAACCTTGACTTGACCGCACTTGAACTAATTCGACAAGAAACTTGTCGGGTTGACTTATATCCGGTGAAAATTGCACAGTTTCCCCTATACGAGTGAAAAATTTTTTTAATTCCCTTTTACGCGCCTGCTGAGGCAACACTATGCTGTCATATGCTGAAGGTCCATTTGAGAATTTATATGCACCATAAAAACGGACATTGAAGCGGTGAGATATTAAAGTCGCTAAATCTGTAAGGGTGGAAGAACTAGAAATCTCAAAAAAAGTGTCTGTCCGCCCCTTTACGCGGAAGTAAAGCAAGCTGGAATTAGGTCCTATATCGCACTTGGTTTTAATGCTATTTAAAACCGGCGTAGTAGCTCTGGGGGAGGTAATCTCTGCATTGGATTTCGCCACGCTTATGCGGTGGCGGAACGTATCTAATAATTTCACGGTGAGGAATACATTCATCGAAGGATCAGGGCGGTATAAAACCTGATCCCCCGCGTGGGGAAATGCTTGAGAGAGGGTCACGTGTTCCAAGTCGTATATTGTTGTCAATACCCTCAATCCCCTGCTTTCCTTCATCCTCTCGAGGGATGTGCCGTTGTAATTTTGGAATTGATCTATGTAATAGAATGTTTTTTCAAATTCCGCTCGTTTATGATTCCTGGGGGAAAGTTTTTCCTCCAATTCCCTGAGTGTTGCTGAAGAATTTAATGTCACAAGCAAAGGCGGTGTTGTGTTGACCTGTAAATAACATAACTTTGAAGATACCCCTCCTTTATCCGGACTTTTTTTCTGAACAAGGGGGTGTCCGCGAGAAGTAGAAACGTTTTTGCTATTCTTCCCTTTAATTTCCGGTGTATTCAATTTTTTCAAGAGAGATTCCTTGGATTTTGATGCAACTGTGGTTGCGGTTGTGATGAGTTGGCTTTGAATGTCTTTAAATCGGGTAACAACATTGCCAAGAGAGGTGGAAGTTTGAGCGTAAAAGCGGTCTAGCGCCTCACTGAAGTTCAATTTGTTGAGAAATACAAGACTTACTGGGAACGGGTCAAGAGGTTCCCGCGCATGGTTATCCACGGGGAGAACTGGGAGAGGGTGATTAATAATCCAAAAAGACGTGGCCGGGAGGTTGGGAGTGGGAGACGGGGAAAGGTAGGGCATAACGGCTGCGTTTTTCCTACTCTCCGTGTTTTCGTTTTTACTTTCTTTTTTAGAAATTGCGGCGAGTGTTTTCACCCGATGCCGGTAAATGGCCGGAAATAGCTCCTCGGGACCTTTCCCGCGGAATCGAAATAGCGCCCACGGATCAGCTTGGAATTCGTAGGCAACCGATGTCCATGCTGTTGCGACGTGGCCGCAAGTTATTGTGCTCAGGGATGCCGTCTCTTGGCAAGTGCACTTTATCTGAATCTCACTTCGAGAAACAGGCACCAAGGACGTGATTAACTCTTGTAATTTGGAACTTAATTGTAAGGCGTTATTTCTTGCAAGTAGGTTTTTCAACTCCACTTCAAAGCAGACTTTTTTAACAAGCTGCGAGACGATGGACTCCCATACTTGGTTGGAAAGAGGCGCCACCTCTATGTCAAGAGAGAAATCTTCGCCGCGTACCGTAATTTCGCCCGATCTCACCTCACACGATATACTCCCGTACGATTCTCCCCTAGGATAATATGTTCCTTGTTCCGCCCGACCACGGTCTTTTAGCGTGAACAACTTGGCCCAAGCTTTTGCCCAAGGTTTGAGGTAGTAGGAGTCAAAGAAATATTCAAGATTCTGAGTTGGAAAAGTCCTGTAAGACCAGGAATTATTACCGTATCTAGTGTACCGCGCGCACATTGACTCATAGACACTCCTGTTCTGTGATTGTGTCACCGCGAAGGGTAAATATCGACCGGAGTTCTTCAGTAGACATCTCGGTCAACCAGGACTCCCCGGATCCTATGACGTTTTCTGCGAGTGTCCGTTTGGATTCAAGCATCTCGTCGATTTTTTCCTCGAGGGTGCCAAGACATATGAATTTATGCACGAAGACATTTTTTTTCTGACCAATTCGGAAAGTGCGATCCGTAGCTTGATTTTCCACGGCAGGATTCCACCAGCGATCAAAGTGGAACACGTGGTTAGCCGCAGTCAGGTTAAGACCAAACCCTCCTGCCTTCAACGTGAGGATGAATATTGCCGGACGTATAGGGTTAGATTCTTGGAATTTTCTGACCATTTCGTCTCGCTGGGTTTGAGGCGTGCTCCCGTGCAGGAATGTCACTTCGCACTCTAATTTGTTTCGGAGTTCTTTCTGGAGGAGTGTTCCCATACCCACAAATTGTGTAAAGACCAGCGCTCTTTCCTTCGCGTCTACGACATCCGCCAGCATCTCTTCGAGTCGCACCAGTTTTCCCGAATTCCCTTTAAACACATCTTTTCCTTTATCCTTCAAGACGAGGTTCGGATGGTCGCAAACTTGCTTCAATTTTACAAGTAGCGCCAAAATTTTACCCTTTCGACCAATCCCCGTTGATTCTGCGATCGTTCCCATCATCGCGTCCATTAACGCTTGGTAAATTGCAGCTTGCTCTGGGGATATTGAGCAATACACTTTCGATTCCATCTTTTCAGGTAAGTCTTGGATGATGTTCTTGTCGGTCTTCAACCGCCGGAGGATAAAGGGTTGCAATATTCGTTGTAATGTTTCCCGCCGAGCAGTATCTTGCCATTTCATGATGGGGCGCTCGAAATTATCATAAAATTCCTTAACATTCCCGAGGTACCCTGGATTTAGGAAATCCATAATTGACCAGAGCTCCGCGAGGCGATTTTCCACGGGCGTTCCGGTTAATGCAAG
>MBAA01000135.1:16675-16853 GCA_001940655.1 Promethearchaeota archaeon CR_4 | reverse complement strand
TCGCCTGTGTCTGTTTTGCATTGTGATTTTTGATGTTTTGGGCTTCATCCAATATGATATAATTCCATTGCACGGTGGTGAATCTTTTCAAATCCCGGTGAATTAAAGCATAGGTACTGATAATTACATCATATTCTTTTACGATTTTACTGAACTCTTCCCCTTTCTTGCGTGAATG
>MBAA01000135.1:9780-16606 GCA_001940655.1 Promethearchaeota archaeon CR_4 | reverse complement strand
GGGGCGCAACTGCCCGGTGAACGCATCAGGGACTTTCACGGGGTCAATGTGGACATTCGAGGTGAATTTCTCAATGATTGCACGGAGCGCCCCGTCACTTTCAATCCCTTGCAAGTGCATCCCTTGGCTTAACACCTCGTGTCCAAGACCCAAGCGTAAAACCTTCCCGAGGGTCATTTCCCGCAAGCGCCGCTTTTCCTGGTTAATAAATGCCAGAAATTGAGACCGGTTTGCTGGTGTGATTTCGACCCACGTATCCCCAAATCTCAGGAGGGGTAGGTTTTTGGCAACTAACTTGGCGAAATCTCCACTCGCAACGGTAGTTTGCCCAATTGCCACTTTCCAGTCGTAGTTTAAAATTGTACTCGTGCTAAAGTACGAAACCGGGTTACTCAGATCTTCCCATGATTCTTCTTCGGTTTGCGGGACAACTTGGAGCACTAATCCCAAATCCTTCACCTGTGTCCCCCACCACGGGGGTATAATGACGGATATACCGGCATTTTCAAGCGAATCTTTAAATCTTTGCAGGAAATCATACGCATCTTGCGCGGTCAAGTGGATTTTCTCCGGCACGGGTTTTTGGAGTGCTGCGTTTAAACCCGTGTAAATGCCTGATGCGCGAGCAAGTTGGTCGACGAAGAATTCCTGCGGCCGGGGTAAAACGTGGTATGACACGACGAGCGAAGAATCCGAGCTCCAAATTTGTTTTGCAGGAATCAGGATTTCTGGTTTTTGTGCCAATTGAAGGTGTAGAGATAACGTCCAGGCATCTCCGTCACTTCCCGCAAGCGGGGGCTCCTCTAATTTCAAGCATAGGTGAAATGGGATATCATATTCCACTGACAATTGCTGTTTAAAATGCGCCGAAATCACACGCGCAAAGGTTTGCATTACCTGATAATTACTCGTATGGGAGAGAAGTGGGGGTAACGCTTGGCAAAGTAAATTACTGCCACTAAATAAATCTTGCATCCATTGCGACCCCACGACTTGTAGGTCGATGGAATTTGTTGACTGAGCTTGGTAGAAGCGGTCATAAAAGGTGCGCACGTGTCCCACTAGGGTTTTCGGATCCTCTGATACATTACTTGAACCCAAGGCGCTAATGCCAGACTCCTGTATGAATGAAAGTGCAAGATCCAACCGTAGTTGTTGGCAGATTTCCTCGGATTCAATAATTTCGGGAGGTGACACGAAACACAGGCAGGCCGGCGGTATGGCACTCGCTACCTGTTGGACCCAACTGCCTAGGTTATCCACTCGCGTGATCTGCCACGCGGCAGCGAAGGATCGGTGTCCCAAATTTCTAACTTCCTTGATGCCCGGTGAAAACTGCCCCCGCGCCGCCAGAGTCAGAGAAATGGTCATTAATGCCACCCAAAAGTGCACCGTTGTCCCGAGAACAACACGGTTGGAGGGATCTCGTGCTTTTTCTGTGAGATTTATGAGACTCTTATAGAGGTGCTCTTTTGAAATTGCGACCAAACACACTTCCCAACTTGCATAACCGTTCGGGATCGGAATTGTCGCTCCATCTAAGAGTCCTTTCGCCGCGTCCAAAGATACCACGGGCATTTCTTCGCTAGTCGGAAGTATGAGCCCCCTTTTTTGGAAAGGCGACGGGGATGTTGGGATGTTAATAACATTCTTCCGGATTAATTCCCGGAGCTGGGCTTGTGTTAGCGCGAAAGGGTGGATTCTACTGTCGCGTTCTTGGGAACTCGCTTGAAGTGGGACTTTTTTTGGAGTGCTCGATTGAACAGGAATTTTGTCGACATCTTCTCCCCACAGACATAACGACCCGCCCTTCCAGAGATTGTCCCAGAATGCGTGCAACACTTTCATTTGGATACTATCCTAATTAATGGGTCACGTAATTTAAAGGAATTGATCATTTATGGTATTTCCCTGACAAATTCCCCCTTGATTTTGTAAACCTTTGCCCAATCAACTTCTCCATTCTCCCCCGTTAACTTACTTTTCTGCCTTCTTTTCGTGGAGTTGAATATAGATGTAATTGGCGGGGGCGCAATCTTGACACAGTTGCTTGAGGTCTGCGAGCCAGTTTGAGAACTCTTAATGGCTGTAGTTCCTCTAAAAGGGTGTCAAAGTAGATGGGCCGATTCCTGAGCAGGGTTATGCCCGCGCCCTCAAATCGCTTCTCGTTTTCATGCAATCCCTATTTAATCGGCAAGGAATCACCGATAGGCCTATACCTATGCGCCAGATTTTGGAGTGTATGGATCATATTCCCCCGTGTGGAGAAATGGTTTTATGGGCAGGTTTTCGTTTTCGATGGCAATGACTTTGATTTTTTTACTAGTCACGTACCCTTTGAGCAGTTTTGCCTCCGAATATCCCCTCTCAATTCCTTCGGCAATGGTCTCCTCTTGTACCGCATAATAAATATCTACTTCCTTAAATAGCTTGAGGAGAATTGGTAGTTTGCCAATAACCGAGAGGTGAATGAGGGGGTAATTTTTGATATGATTATCTACGTGAGTATATGGGATTCTTTGCCTTCCCGTTGATTACAACAGTCTCACCGTTCTATTTCTCGGATCATACTCATATAAAATTATTACAACACGGATTATAGCAGAAATTAAAGTCTCGTATAGAGGATTGAAATAAAAAGGGAAGTATATTCACATCGCAATAATATGATTCTTAGCAGCAAAAACTAACAATTTTCGACTTTCGGAACCAGTTATGCCAATTTAATTTTAATTTTTGTTTGGGAGGATTTTTTGGTTGAAGATATTGTGAATGAGAAGGATTATCTGTCGATAATATAACATCTGCCAAAGCAATAACCTCTCCTTGGAGTGCATATCCAGAATTAATTACTTGAACGATGGTGTTTGGACGAAGGCGAATGTCGTGAGAGAGACTTATAATATGGTGACGGGAAGCATCAAATGGATCTCCGACTTGGGGAGTGATTTTACTTAATCCCAGCGCTTCTAGAACACTCTGATAAACCATTCGCAGACTTTCTAAAATTCTTTGGAATGTTACTATCTGGTGGTGACGACTGCCGACCAATTGATATTCAAAGGAGCAGGCAGATTCGAGTTGGTGCAAAGTAAGAACAAATTTTTGAACAAATTGTTTTTGCATCTCTGTGTTGAGCGTTTTTTTCTGTATGGCGGCATTTTTTTGAAAGACCGAGACATCGAACTTGAGTTTCTCAAACCGCCTTTTAGCATCATTTAGGTCTTTAATGAGATTATAGTATGTATTTTCCAATGTTATTACGATAGGTTGCCGAATTTTGAAGTGGGGATTATATGTTGGTTGGGGGGAACACTTAGTTTGAAATCGAGCTGAAACAAGATCTTGAATCTGGAATTTAGGGATAATAAGGTTGTTGAATCTGACCAAGTGACGATTTTTCAGGTAAATGGACCGTATCGGGACTTTTTTATTGAATTGCACTATTTTTATCCCGAAGATGCATGAAAATATAAAATTATTTGCTAGTTTTCGCCGCGAGAGCAGTGTCAATTTAGGATACAGTAATGCAAGCGAATACATTAATCTAGCCTGATTCTCTACAGGATCTGGTCCACATTGAGCGATTACCTTTCGTGCAATGGGGTTCTTTGGCGGGTTGCTCTGATAATTTGAACTTCTCTTGAATTGCCAACACTCACTCGAAATTAGATTGAAATTTTGGATTTTACCTGTGCGCATTTAGCATCTCCACTGCTGGAAAATTAAAACCCCTCTAACCAATGAAGTGGGATTGTGGTCGCAATGCAAAACTTTTCATTTGGGGGGGCAGGCGTTCCTTCAAGGGTTACCTCGGGCATTCGCTGGAGAATTTTGAGGTGGTTGGTTAACCAATAAAGTATACTTGGCAAATCCTTCGGAGGAACCGGGAATGATGAGGAAATTTCCTGAAGGGTTAAGCACTTACGGGCAAAGTTAGTTTCAGCGCGAGATTCTACCTCGGATTCTGGAACCATCGTTATGATGGGGGGAGGGGGAACTTTAAGTATATTTAGAATTCCCTTAGCGATAATGCCCCATTTTGGGTCCTCCAATGCCGCTTGCACTTTCACAGTTATCCATTCTTTTGCGGGATCAATTAGCGGTGCGCCATTTCGTACTTCTTTTAATATATCGGAACTTGTATTAAGTAGAGAAGAATCACTTAAAACCTCGAGGGCCAGGTTTATTAGCTGCTGCAATTTTTTCCCCGTTGAAGTCGCTGGAATCTCCACTATCGGGCCATAGGTCAATCCTAATATCGTCCTCATGGTTTCCCGCAGATCCCGATCTGCTAAAAATTCTGGGAAAGAATCGTACATTGACGCATAGTCATCGGGGAGAAGCGAGAGAAACTGGCTCAGATAATTACGGGACGGGCAGAGAGCAAGGAGAGCTTCGAAGAAGTTATTGATGTGCCGTTTTAATTCGGCGATATCTCGTAAATTTTCTTTAGGTTCGGGTTCGCCGGTCATTTATGTCATTACCCTATTATTGTTTTAGGAAAGAATTTAGTAGGCGTTTAAATCAACAAAATGGATTGCTTCACGTGAATCAGGGACAATTCCCTTGTTGATTGTTTTTAGATGGTCGTCTTTCATTGTCCGAAAAGCACCTAGTAGAGCGGCAACCTTCGTACAGAGAGCGTGTTGGGAAAGCATCCAATCATAGTCGGCCTTAGTATTGGGATTACGCAGGGTAGTGTATGCAAGGTTGATTTCAGGGGTTTTTTGCGCAGATTTATACTGTTCAAATAGTAAGTCCTTGAAAGGGCGCTCGTTCTTATTGCTTCCTATTACGGTATCTTTGAGGGATGGAGGAGGAATATTCAGAAGAGTATACAATGTCCCTTTCTTCGGGGGTAAATAACTAGCCCAATCTGCTTGCTGACTTGTGAGGGAATACCATTTCTTCACCATTTCTTCAATGGGGGTTTCGCCAAGAAGGAGTGCAAATTCCTCGGGTGTAAAATTGACTTTTTTCCAGAGCTTTTGGTGCTTTTGAATACAATGCAATTCTTTGGAATTCATAACTCGTGGAAATACTTGGATGAAGATCTTATATTCGTCAAGAGACGCTGCATCTCCAAATGATTGTCTCGTGAGAGTGTGCAGGATCTTCTCTTTGGGTTGTACATTATAATTCTTTGTTTTTATGCTTGAGAGGTCACTGGCAGTCTCATTTTCTTTAATTTTTCCCACATCTTGGAGGTTAATGCCCATCTCGTAAAGTGCATCCCAATTTGGGTGCCGGTTAATGATGGAATCATGTAGGATAGTCGCGAATTCCAAGGATTGCCAATGATTGTGCTGTTTATTTAATGCGGCCTTATATTTATCATCTGGAACATCGGCATAGTAATTTTGGAAAACCTTGAGGAATTGTAAGTATCGCGTCCGAAGCCGGGGATTCTTCAAGGTACGATATGCTTCGTCGAGCACGTCTTTAGGGAAAGAGGAATGCTTGATTTTGAACGTGTAAACCTTTTCTAGTAACATTTCATCAACATTTGGCTCAGAACAGAGGATGGAGAAGAACGTTGGCAGTCCCTCATCGAGATGATATCGTACCCAGTACTTGTATGATCTTTCAAATTGCCGGAGCTTTTGGTAAGACCGCATTTGTTTTCCTGTACTAAAAACTCCATCGACAGGCCAAAATCGAGTGTCTTCGACAAAAAAGGTGCTGGCCTGTGACATTGACGGACTTTGATTAGAATTCTTCTTAATTTGTTCCCAGATTCCTCGCCTAACCGGAAATTCAAAATCGCCCTTAAATTCGCTTTCGCTCTCATTTGCCTCTTTATCTTCTGTTCCATCACGGTTTTGCATTATCTGCTCTAAAATTGTTTTAAACTCATCGCTGCTTCCAAAAACATTTCGTTTTTTCAGTATTTGCTCTAGGAATGCCTGAAGTTCCTCCTCAGCAAACTTGTCAAATGTTTCTGCCACATCTCCATCAGATTTCCTGTTAGCATTTGCAGACCACCTTTTTTTTGAGGATTGACCTTTGATGGAATATTTCTTCCCGTTCATGTAGTAAACGTTAGGCTCTTTTAGGGGCAAATTGTTAATTGCGACCTACCTCCACGTAATAGTCATTACTCCCTCAATGCGCTCCTGTTATCATTTCATTCTCCAATCGCAAAGTTAGGGCGATTTCACTACCTTCTGCAAGTTTTGCTAACGTTTCAGGGCCTTGGAGTGCCTTTTTCGAAAAGTACAACCTATATAGGTTGGATTCAGTGGCAGGGATAAACCGGCGCTGTTGCAGGTGTGCTATTACCTCGCAAATGGTGCGGTTTGGGTCAAGGAATAAGACAGTTTCTACCTTTCGGGCCTCATCTTGTACCACAACTGTCATAATTTCATTGTTTTGTAGTTTTTTTGCCCATTTCAGCTTCTCTTTATTCGTTAAGCGACTTTTTGCTTCCATTCGGACTTTTCTCTCCATCCCCGTTTCTAAATCTTTAGCAATTACATCTAAGATGCCATATTCTGTCCCGATTTCGAAGGTCACTTCAATCTGGTTTTCTCCTGCAGGGCGCGGTGGCACATCTATGAAAAAAGCCCCGAGACGATTAGTTTTTACGGTGGTCTCTTTTTCTCCTTCAAACACCTCAACTTCTAGCTCCGGCGTAAATGGCCATTCATTACTGAACATTTTTGTCCTCCGAATGGGGAGCTTCTCATCCTTTTCCACGATCCGAATCACGTCCTCAGGAAAGACGTGGACACCAAATGAGTGCGAAACCACGTCACTTATTTCAATTTGATTTTTCCCGGGAACTCCCTTTG
Organism: Promethearchaeota archaeon CR_4; assembly: GCA_001940655.1. GTDB lineage: Archaea > Asgardarchaeota > Lokiarchaeia > Sigyniarchaeales > CR-4 > CR-4. Next base: position 9,809 of record MBAA01000135.1, on the reverse strand, counting down.
TATTTAAATCTATGTCAAACTTGAGATTA
>MBAA01000135.1:9010-9749 GCA_001940655.1 Promethearchaeota archaeon CR_4 | reverse complement strand
TCGCCACTACCTCATGAGGGTCTAGGTGACACAAGGGGGTTTTTCCGGTCAGATTTTTCACAAACTCACGCACCGCGGGGATCTTGGTCGTTCCGCCAACTAGAATTACCTCGTCAATGGACTGTAATGTTATTCCTGCTCGCGCTATAGTGTCAAGTACAGGCGCTTTTGTGCTTTGAATGAGATCACCGATGAGTGAATTGAGCGTACCTCGCGTAATATCGCAAGAAAATGCAACAGGTCCATGTTCTTTGACATTCAAAAAAGGGATATTGACCGTAACAAGCCCAACTTCAGATAACTCAATTTTCCCGCGTTCAGCAGCTGCACGCACGGCCTGCAGGGATTTTATGTCGGTGTTAATGTCCACGCCATATTGTTTTTGAATAATTCCACTAATATGTTGGGTAAGTAAAGTGTCAATATCATCCCCCCCACATTTTTCAATGCCGCCCGATGCTTCCACGTTGAAAAAGCTCCCACTGACCGTTAGGACCGATACGTCAAAAGTGCCACCTCCAAAGTCGTAAATAAGAAGGGTCTTTTTCTCCCCCTCGGCGACCCCCAAACCGTAAGCGAGGGCAGCCGCGGTGGGTTCATTTACCATCCTCGTGACATTCAACCCCGCGATTTCCGCGGCATCCTTAATCGCACACCGCTGCGCGTCCGAAAAATTCGCCGGAACTGACACAACCGCATCCCGAAACTCTATGCCAGTCTGTTTTAGGGCGAGTTCCCG
>MBAA01000135.1:7403-8986 GCA_001940655.1 Promethearchaeota archaeon CR_4 | reverse complement strand
CACATACTCCGGGGGTAGTTTTTCATTGTTAATCTCAAAACGATGGCGACTCCCCATTTTCCGCTTAACTGAGGCAATAGTTCTTTCGGGGAACGGGATTAAGTTTTCTTTCGCTTGCTGCCCTACCACCGCAGCTCCATTTTCCGCAAAATGCACAACAGATGGAATATTTGCATTTCCCAAATTGTCGCGGATAATTGCAGCTTGCTCGAGAAACCAATATGCTAATTTCGAATTCGTGGTGCCAAAATCAATGCTCAAGCAGTATTTCTCGGTTATCATAATTATGTCGCCTAATATCTGCCCTTTAAATCATTTTGATTTAAATTTAGACACAGGGGTATCATACAAAGTTATTGTAGAACTATTTTTTCAGGTATAAATCCCCTTCGGTTTAGTAGTATCCATTCTATATTACTTATACCTATTTCGAAAAAGATTGTGGAGTTTTTGTCGATTTCATACATTGCTAATAATTCTTATGAGATTTAGGTACCGACATAATTAGGTCTTCTTATCGTCAATAGCAATCTCCTGAATTCATTTCCCTGTATCGAAAAGAAGCGAACCTAATTTCTCTTCGCAACAAAAATACGGTTGGAGGAACGTCATTTTCCAATGGTAGCATTGCCAGCAATCATAGTCACCTCTTTGCAGATCTATCCCACCTGCCAGAACTTGACTGGGAAACCATCAGAAATTGGACAGGGGAAAATGGATTCCAGCAATGGCGATTAAAATCGAAAAAGGCCGCAGAGGTCTTAGCATAATGGAACCTGCTACTGAGGTTAACCTGTGTCAGATGGGAGATAATCTAAATAAGGGAGAAGAGAAACCCAAATAAGCGATCAAGGATAAGAAGCCAATTACATAAAGTTGGAGAATTTCACGGAGAGGTAATCCGTGACTACTTATTTAAGCATCGTGTAAATTATCCTTGTTTCGGACTAGAAAATCGAATCGGTCTCCTAACAAGTTATCTAAAATGCTTTTTTATGATACAATAGAACAATTCCACTTATCCGATGGCAATCCCCTTAACAAACTGCCGTGTAGTGTGGCACCAGATTATAATTTCGTAACCAGGATGGCTAGTGCGAAAATCTTATTAGTTGAAATGATTTCAAATATAATGGGTGAATGATGACACGAAACCAATCCATATCACGTATCGCCAAAGTAAGAGGGGCAATAACGCCCATTTTAAGAGAGTTTGGCGTGAAACGAACTTCCGTATTTGGATCCGTGATGCGGGGCGATTTTTCGCGTAGGAGTGACATCGACATCCTCGTGGACCTGCCTGAGGGAAGCACCTTGCTCGATCTAATGCGATTGGAAATAGAAATGAAGGGAAAAATTCGGCAGAAAGTGGATGTAGTGACGTTCGATTCCCTTCACCCCCTTCTCAAGCATACAATCCTTGACGAACAGGTGCTGATTTTCCCATGAAACACGATCCTACCGTGTTCTTAGAACATATTATTGAAAGCATTGAACTCATATAGAATTACATCGGTACAAGGGGAAAACCGGAATTTTTAGCGGATGATCTGGTACAGGATGCCGTAATTCGCCAAATTCAG
>MBAA01000135.1:3963-7198 GCA_001940655.1 Promethearchaeota archaeon CR_4 | reverse complement strand
GTTCACACGTGACCGGTGCCCAGAAAAATTTATCAATTTGCATTGAACCATTGCTTTCTTGATGAATTGAGATTCATTTGCATCCTGAAGCAGCATCCAAGCTATTTCTTGCCATTCGGGTTAAAAAAAATTCTTTTAAATGCGGATTGGGCATTAAAATATGCGGATCCAATTAATGTGCCAATACTCTAAGTAACTCTATTCCCGTATTTCTTGCATCTTTCCGTTTTTAAGGGATTCATAGTGTTCATACAATATTCTATTTACGATTGATCCAGTTCCAAACGAGGACGTGAGCGAACCCCTCCGTGCAAGATCAAGAATTGAAAAAACAGGGAAGGGAGTAACAACGGAAAACGGACGCCCCAAGTGTGGTCTTTGCGGAAAAACAACCAGCCTGACGAAAACTGAGTGCTGCGACCAGTGGATCTGCGATGACGAGGATCAGTACATCCTGTTTTCGTACGACACGAACAGCTACCACCGCAATCACGACCGGTATACCTTGTGCGCGTCCCATTACCACGAGGGACACGCGGGGAGGTGGTAGGATTGCCTTAAGTGCCGGGAGGACGTTGAAACCGAGATGTACGTCTGGTACGGCACCAACGAGTATAACTTCGAAAAGTTGCCGAACCCGCCCGCTTACGAGCCGACCAAGTGCGCGAAATGCAAGAAGGTCATTCACCTCGGAGAAGAGGGGTATACCATTGCAGGGAAGGAATATTTCTGCGAACTTTTTGGCGGTATTGCTCAACTCCTTCAGCGAGGGGCCTATTTCCTGAATCCTAAGGGTTGATTCGATGTTCCACGATTTGTTCCCATCCTTGGAATAATTATCTAGAGTCAACTAAGACGGATTATGTTTAGGGTAGTGAAGGGCATCAGCGAGTTAGGACCTACGCTTTTTTTTGACAGGTTTCACTGTTTTTCGATGTCCTGGCATTGTCGGGTGAGGGCGTGGTCGATTTCGGGTATTGATGATCTGGTTTATCCGCTCCAGATTTAAGGCGTCCCCTTGTCTTTGGTAATGATCCTTCAAGAAATCGCCTAATTCATCGATGCGACCTTCCCCCTTTATAAGTCCTTTTTCAGCCACCACCACCGCGTTGTTGACATCACCCTTACCAATATAAAACGAGGCCAAGTCCCAGTAGTCTAACCCATATTTGAGGTATTTTTGCCGCAACGCCACATACTTTTCATCCTCGTGCAATTGATCCTTCCAAATGTCCATCGTTAGTTTGTTTCGCCAGTCTGATGGTCGTTCTTGTAGGTGGTCGACTAAACTTTCCCATTCCTCGCGAATCGTGCACATTGAAAAAAAGATTTCCATGAGTTTGTCCTCAAATCCCGAGTTTTGCTTGTCATACTCGTAAAAGGCCTCGTCAATGAAATCAATCTTGCCAGTAGTTGATAAGGTGCCCTTTTGTACCAATTCTGTAATTTTTTCCAACCACTCGTAGACTTGTTCTTCTCGTCTTTCTGGTCCCCCTCCCAACTCATTAAATTTTGCGATTATAGGCTCGACCTTCTCCCAATATTCCCAAAGCAGTTCATCATCAATGCGAGTTTTTTGGGCGGGAGACAACCCATCGGAGTGGGTTTTGAGCCATTTTAACACGTGTCTCTTGGCGTTTACATCATTTTTCATCACAGATTGGAGCATTTCCCGTAATTTTTGCGCGGGGAGAAGATTTAATGTTTGTTCAAAAGAGGCAAAGTCCTCATTACCTTCAACTGGCGAGTGGTCACGCTGTTCTGACATATTATATGTTCCGTTCGCCGGTATAATTAAATCATATGGACGCTAGCAACCTTAGTATCTCGGATTATTTAATTAAATTAATGAGACCTTGCATTAAACAAAAAAGGCGCTCCCACTATAGCGCGGGGATTCTGCCGGGATTAGTATTTTCAATACCATTATTCGCATGGGTTACGTTCGGGTGGGTTTAACCGCTTTTTTCCCGTGCCGAGAACCACTGCAAGATAAAACGTTTCGCCGATTCACTCCGCGTGAAGAGGTTGGTGATCAACGCGATTAAGTCCTATTTTACCATATTCTTTAGCAACGCCGCGAGGTTATATTCTGGTTGAATAGAACAGGCATCGGGACTGTCATAAACGTCAAAGCGGGCTTTTTCATTCACCGCGTCCGGATAGAAAATAAACTGCCTGTAGAGTTTCAAGAACGGCACCTTCCCACACCCAGTGGTTTGGCAATCGTCTTTCCCTTTCGGGCACATCGCATAGCTGCAAAGATTGCCCAAGTATTTGCCCGAGGTTGCGTCTAGCAAGAAAACATCAAACTCGTTGTTTGACACCCCATACTTCCCGCTGGCAATGAATTTTTTAACGCCAACCGCGAGGGCACGGCGGATAGTCCCTAAGTCCTCTATACCGTTTACCCAGACCGCGAGGTCCACGTCTTTCATTTGTTTAGCTCGGAATTTCCCAGATTGTGAGAACCCCTCCTTGTGAATTTCAGACCGGTCATAGTACTCCATGAGCCCTTCTCCCTCCTTGTCTGGCGGATAACTCCCGGTCAAGCGGTCTAGTTCCTGCATTTTTTTGGCATTTTTCGCGAGGGATCCGATGATGGCGACCTTTTTAACTGAAGGCACTTTCGCCATTTCCTCGACAACAAACTCAACCGCAGCTAATAGAATGGGGATATCTTGATCCATGCGAAATTAACGCCATTTCTTTGCTTTAAATACAAATGGAAATTTTGACGTTTTACCGCTTCCCTTAAGAAGATCTATCCACGTTCTGAATTTTGAAGATTTTTATCCATTTAACTTGAAATGAAGCGTGAATTTCAGGATTATGCCCAGAATATCACCCATATGGAGAAATACTTATCTAGTTCTTGGATCGAAGCATATTATCAACCTGCAAATAAGCATAGAGTTCAAAAATCCGCCTTAATTGAGGTTTGCAAATGATCCACATTAAAAATTTGAAGAGACCACATTCAATTTGTGACAGTTCCCGAAAGCTAGGTGTCCGACATAATTTCTATCTAATTGAAATCCTGAACAAAATCGGGTAAAAATACCGCAATTACTTGAAGAGATCCCTTATGATATAGAGTGAGATATGAGTGGTATTGCATATGGACATCAGAGAGATCATTACGAAATTCGAGCAATCCCCGCGAAATTTTCCATACGATGCGATTAATGAAGCAATCCGGCAGAAAGACGAGATAATCCCAGAACTTCTCGCG
>MBAA01000135.1:0-3943 GCA_001940655.1 Promethearchaeota archaeon CR_4 | reverse complement strand
TCTGTTTAAAAAATGCGAACAACAACCAGATTATATGGGGCACATATATGCATTGTTTTTACTCGCGCAATTCCGAATCACGAGAACATCCCCCCTCATCATCAAGATGTATAGTTATCCCAGCGAGCAAGTGAACCTCCTCGGGGACGAATTGATTACAGAAGATTTACCCCGCATCGTAGTTTCCGTATATGACGGAGACCCTGCACCAATTAAAGCCCTAATTGAAAATCAGGGCGCAGACGAATACGTGCGGGAAGCGATGTTAAAAGCGCTAATGATCTTGGTCGTTCATGGAAAAATGCGAAGGGAAGAGCTAACCGCGTATTGTACATTTCTCATACGAGAAAAATTGGAACGAGATGCTTCGATTATATGGTGTGGACTCGCCAAGCTTTGCGCAGAACTGGCCGAGCGCCGGTTACTAAAAGATATCAAGTCTGCTTTTGAAGAAAATCTCGTGGATCAATCATATATAACGATAAAAGAGGTAGAAGAGTTAATGATGCGTGGATGGGGTCCAAATTTTAAGGAGATCATATCCGATCCTCACTACCAATTTGTCGAAGACGTTGTAAAAGAAATGGAATGGTGGGCTATGTTTAAAGAACCCAAACAACAAGAGATTTCTCTAGATGTTTTTGAATCTACAATAAGATCGCTATTGCCGAGTCAAACATCACAACGTTCGAAACAAAAAACCACTCAAAAAATTGGCAGAAATCAACCGTGCTCGTGTGGCAGTGGGAAAAAGTATAAAAAATGTTGCGGTAAACGCGCTTCACAAGGGTTTCTAAAGTGACAACACCCGGTTTTCGTAATTTATTCGGGCAAAAACTTAGTTTAGATTGCAGGATTTTCTCTGCTACAAGAGGATTTGGCGGATGGATGTGAATAAAAATTACTCTGATGCGTTCTTTCATCTCTCTTTTCATATGTGTGAAGTCCTTGTCCAACGTGACTAAAATTGCGTTCTGTTCGATGACGAGGGTCCCTCTATCTTTAATCTTGCGCTAAGCCTAGTGGGATTTACCATTCCCATCCTTCTCCTATACTCTCCCGCAGGCATTCAAAACGGGCATCACCACCTGCGTGCATGTGGGGTCGTATCGTTGTTTCGCTCTCTCCCGTCTTCACACCGCCTTAACACGCTGTTCCTCTCGAACCACGTGGTTTGCCTTCTCGTCCTTCACTTCCGTCACTTGCCCACTCTTCTTCTCGTCTTTCTGCATTACGTCCGTTCTTTGTCACCTCCTTTCTAACGCGCTTTTTTTTACCTATTTTTGGTATAAGCACGTAAAGATGGTATTTACGCGCTCCCTCTTGTGCATGTCCATTGCCAACCGTCTAATAAAGCGTTTTAACTTCTCCCAAATATACGATGTCGTATCATTTTCTGGACGTATTCTACCCAACAACATAGAACAACATCGATGCGTGATCCGATAAGATTTAGAACTTTCACTGTGGATTGTTTCTTCGGAGCATTGTGGAGGATTGTATTCGTGGTCGAGCCTCGGTCTTTGGGCAAAAATGACGCAAAATTACGCGTGTTACAGGTCATCAACGGATTTCCGCCGTATGCCATGGCTGGGGTTGAAGTGTATACCTATAACCTCTGCAAGGCATTGTCCGCGCTGCCGGACGTGGATGTTTCCGTGTTCTCGCGCGCCGATGATCTTTATTCCCCGTTCTATTCCGTGCGCCGCGAAGATTATTATGGCATTCGTGTCTATTCCATTGCGAAACCTTGTCGGGATCACCTCTTCGAGGACAAGTTCCTTGACCCGCTCGTGGATTGTGTCTTCCGGCAGCTCTTGGTTGATATCCGCCCCTGACATCATCCACGTGCAGCACTTGATTCAATTGAGCACGAATTTAATTTCCATTGCCAAAGCAGAACAGATCCCTATTGTGTTTACCCTCCACGATTACTGGATGCAATGTCTCCGGGGACAACTCGTTACTCCAAATATTTAACTTTGTCCGAGCCCGAGCGAGGACGGGTGAGTGAATTGCCTGCGGCATTATTTTCGATCCGAGGTGGTGGGGCGGCAGCAGTACCACACGTGGGATGCCCACACCCGGGTCATGTGCTTGGTTCAAGGGATCTTCCCGAGATAAAAAATCCTCGGAATCTTCAATACCTGTAATCAATCCAATGTCGCGGGGTAACGCATCGCTTCCCTCAAATAAAAAAGGCATCCACAAGATAGGGAGAAATGAACCCTGCCCCTGCAGAAGTGGGAAGAAATACAAGAACTGTTGTGGCAAACCCGGCCATCCGCACGGATCATAAAAATAGCACAGAATCCGATGCTTTAATAAAAGCATATTTAAGCTAATAGACTTGGATATAATTATGGTTTCTTTGGATCGGATTATGATTCGTGGATTTAAGTCCATTCACGAGCTAGATTTAGAACTCCGTTCAATGAACGTGTTAATCGGCATCAATGGATCGGGAAAATCAAATTTTATCTCGATTTTTTCACTCCTAAACCAGATCGTGGAGAAAAACCTGCAGAACTACGTGGGGATATCTGGTGGTGCTGATTCCTTATTGTATTTTGGAAGAAAGACGACGGAAGAAATATATGTGAAACTCAATTTTGGCAAGAACGCATACGAAGTTACTCTAAATCCAACCGTTAAAGATACGCTGATTTTTAAAGATGAAACTTGTTATTTCAAATATGATGACCATATCAAAAAGAATCCATATCCAGTTCGACTCGGCTCAGGTCACGAAGAAACCCAACTATATGAGGAGGCAAGGACGCATCCCGGCAAGATTGCCCAATATGTGTTGAATGATTTAAAGAGCTGGAAAGTATTCCACTTTCATGATACTAGTGAGAGTGCAAAAATCAAGCAGACGGGAGATATTGGGGATAACGAACGATTACGACCCGATGCTTCAAATTTGGCAGCATTTCTTTATATGCTCCAGCAAACTCACTTGGATTATTACGAGAAGATTGTTAGCACGATTCGATTAGCCGCCCCATTCTTTGATGACTTTTTTTTAAGGCCGTCTCCACTAAATAAAAGTAAGATTCTACTGGAGTGGAGAGAAAAGGGGTCTGACAAGTATTTTAATGCAAATACTCTTTCAGATGGAACCCTCCGCTTCATGTGCTTGGCAACATTATTACTTCAACCAAAACCCCCCTCTCTCATCATAATCGATGAACCTGAACTTGGGCTCCATCCATACGCGATTCGCTTGCTTGGAGAACTTCTTCATCGTTGCTCAACTCAGAGTCAATTAATAATCGCAACACAATCTGTCACAATAGTCGATCTGTTTGCAGCAGATGATCTAATTGTGGTTGAAAGAAGAGAAAAACAATCCATCCTTCGGCGTGTGGATGCAAGAACCATCAAAGAGTGGTTAGAAGACTACTCTATGGGCGAGCTCTGGGAGAAAAACGTATTAAACAGGTAAAAAGATCTATGAGTAAAATTCTCCTGCTCCTCGAAGGTTTTACGGAACAAAAGTTTATTGAGATCATTCTCGCCCCTCATTTTCAACCTCTCAATGTCTTTCTCATCCCAACCATATTGAGGACAAAAAGGAACCCCGATGGGACGGTTTACAAGGGGGGGATTATCCCGTATAAAAGAATAAAGCGGGAAGTGACTTTATTACTGGGAGATTCGAGTGCACAACTCGTATCCACGATGTTTGATTTTTACGCATTATCAGATGACTTTCCGGGACAGGAAACTCTCCCATTTCCCTCTCTCCTCCAGCGTGCAACGTTCCTTGAACAAAAATTTCAAGAAGACATCAATGATCCACGATTCTTTCCTTATTTTCAAGTCCCTGAATTCGAATCGCTATTATTTGTTAATCCCGATGAACTGGCAAATCATTTTGCTTTATCTCGAAGAGAAAGAGCGGAATTGCACGATATTCGCAGTTCCTTTTCAACCC
>MBAA01000086.1:20344-23391 GCA_001940655.1 Promethearchaeota archaeon CR_4 | reverse complement strand
ATTAACAATTATAAAATGTAACCCAACAGTTTCGTAGGCAAATCATTATATGTCTGAGATGCGTCTTTCTTTTCAACCATTCTAGCGATTCTATCATAGGAGGTTTAAACATGAGTGAAAAGCAACAATTATCTGGCAAAATTCAAATTCGTCGGTACTTGCAACGAGACTTTGACGTGGTCAAGACGTTAACCCAAGGACTTGCACGAGTCTACAATGAGGAGTTTAGCGATTACATTTTCAATGGATTGATGCAAGCACGTATGCTTGATGCGTCCACAAGCACGTTTGTTGTCGAATATGATGGGAAAGTCTGTGGGTGCGCTTTTGCAGACACGGAACGAGACCCCCGGTGTGTGCTATACGGGCGAATTTCGAACGTGAATATAGTTGAAAAGTATCGAAGAAAGGGAATGGGGAGTGCTCTCGTTGACAAGGCCGTAAATTTCTTGTCCGGATTAAGTCTCTCGCGCATTCTTGCAAATGTCAATCCGAAAGATGAGGAAACGATTCAAATTTTCCAAAAACGCGAGTTTAAACCCTTGCTTAAAGTTATGGAAAAACGCATTTTTCCCCCTACACTCACGCCCCGCATGGAATCAAAACAAGGTGACATAGTATACCGCACTGTAGCGGAAAAAGATTTGCCAGAGGTCAAGGAATTTAATAAACAATTAGCAATGATATTCCACGATGATTTTGATCCTTACTGGTTCGACCTTTGCGTGCAGAAATATTTCCAAGACCCAGCCTCGCGTATTTTCGTGGCAGAGCAAGGCGGAAAAGTCCTGGGGGTTGCGTTTGGGGAAGTGCGGCGGGATCCTGGGGGGTACTCGTATGGGTACATCTCAAACATTATGGTCGATAGTTCTGTTCGGAGGAAGCGGATCGGGAGGAACCTCCTACAAATGACCTCATTTTTTCTGGAAAATTTGAACGTCCCCAAAATCTGGGCAAACGTACGTTACGATAATGCCGAGATGCAACATTTCTTCGAACGACAAGGATTCACCCCTATGTTCACAGTTATGGCGAAAAAGACGACGATTGATGGGGCTTGTTAATCTTTTCATACCCCCTTATTTTTTCAATAAAGTTACAATCAATTTACCGAAAGTTTTGAATCTTTATTTGTTGATTTTTGAGATTATGACGTAAATGTAATGTAGGGAAATCATTATATGGGAGGTATGCGTCTTTTTTCGCAACCGTTCTGGCGGGTTCTATCACAGGAGATATAACTATGACCAAGAAGGAGCAATTATTAACTAACACGCAAATTCGACGGTACTTGCCGAGAGACTTTGACGCTGTTAAGTCACTAATCCAAGGACTCGCGCGTCTCTACGAAGACGAGTTCAATGAGTATTTTTTCAATAGCTTGATGCAAGTACGCACGCTGGACGCAACTGCCGGTACTTTTGTTGCCGAATATAATGGAAAAGTATGCGGGTGTGCCTTTGCAGATACGGAACGAGATCCACGGGGAGTTCTCTACGGGGGAATTTCAAACGTGAATATTGCTGAACAATGCCAAGGTAAGGGACTAGGGAGCGCTCTCGTTAATGAGGCCATCCAATTCTTGTCCATGTTCACTATTTCCCGTATTTGGGCAAATATCAATCCGAATAATGAAAGCATGCTTAGGATTTTCGAACGACGCGAATTTACACGTATGCTTAAAGTTATGGAAAAATATGTGGATCCCTTTACGGGGATAACACGCATAGATTTAAAACAAGGCGACATTCAATACCGGACAGTGGTAGAGAAAGACTTGACAGAAGTAAAAGACCTCATCCGACAGTTGGCAATGGTGTTCAATGACGATTTCGATCCATATTGGTTCGACCTGACTGTTCAAAAATACTTCCAAGACCCAGCGGCGCACATCTTCGTGGCGGATAAAGGTGGGAGTATCGTAGGGATCGCATTTGCAGAAGTACAGCGGGATCCCGCCGGTTACTCATACGGATACATCTCAAACATAATGGTACACCCTTCTGCAAGGGGGCAACGGATTGGGACGAACCTCCTACAATTGGCAGCATCCTTTCTCGGGAACTTGAACGTCCCGAAAATCTGGGCAAATGTCACCCACGATAATGCAGAGATGCAAGACTTATTCGAACGACAAGGATTCAAACACAAGTTCACGGTAATGGCGAAAAAGACGGCGTTTGACGGGGCTTGTTAATCCTTTTTTCATTATCTATTACCGGATTCATTCTGAAAAAGGAAAGAAGAGTTAAATAATCGCTCCTTCGAGAGAGAGGGGGCACCGACAGATGGGCGTGTCTGGAATCCGCGGGATACCTTTCTCGAGGAGCATTTTGAGGTGAGTCGCGTTATGTTCCATCGTCTCGAGGATCTCTTCGATACTGACCGCCATAGGCTCTGACATCTGCCCGCATTTGGGGCATTTTTCCCCGAAATTGACGACGGTCTTGCATTTCTTGCATTCGGCTGCCCAAACATCCAAGTCCGTCACCATCGCAACGGTATTGTAACACATCCCTAGTTCTGCCGCAAGCACTACCTCGGGATAACATGTCATCCCAATTATGTCTCCCCCCCAAGCGCGAAAAGCTTTGGACTCGGCACGGGTGGAGAAGCGGGGTCCTTCGATGCACACGTAGGTGCCAGCGGGTTTGATCTTTAGACCAGAGATTTCCTTTCCTGCCTTGAAGAAAATATCATTGAGTTCGGGGCAAAAGGGATCCGCCTGGGAAATGTGACACACCTGTCCACCGTCATAAAACGTGGATGGTCGCTGTTTCGTGCGGTCGATGTACTGCGTCACGAGGACGAAATCGCCCTTATCATGTTCTGGTTGTAGACTTCCCACGGCAGACGGGGAGATAATGCGTTGCACTCCAAGTTGATTCATCGCCCAGAGGTTTGCCCGATTGGGGAGGTTGTGAGGGGGAACCCGATGTCCCTTACCGTGGCGGGGCATAAACGCCACCTTTTTCCCGCGGAACATTCCTACGGCGATTAAATCCGAGGTATCCCCATAAGGGGTGTATACCTTGTATTCTTTTTGA
>MBAA01000086.1:20002-20315 GCA_001940655.1 Promethearchaeota archaeon CR_4 | reverse complement strand
GCCGATGATACCGATTTTCACGTCCTTCGGGTAATCGCAACTCATCGTAATCGTAAAAAAATTAGGTTTAGCTTTTTAAAAGGTTTCTTTAATTTTCGTTAATTGACATCTATCGTAACATACATCTTGTTACTATTGTTACTCAAAGTAGGGTTATTGTGAATGGTCAAGATCACCTTCCTAGGCGCCTGTCGTGAAATCGGGCGCTCTGCAGTTTTAATAGAATCTGAGCGAGATTCAACGCGAATCGTCTTGGATTATGGAATCCGGTTGATGGGAAAAGATGAAAATATGCCGGGTCACATCCGGAGTC
>MBAA01000086.1:17629-19992 GCA_001940655.1 Promethearchaeota archaeon CR_4 | reverse complement strand
GGCAATAGTGCTCACTCATGCCCACATCGACCACACGGGCGGGGCACCAATTTTTTACGTATCCGGTTCTCCCCGAATTTTTGCTACCCCCCTTACCTTTAAGCTAACCCAAGTTCTCCTCCAGGACATGATAAAAGTTCAAAAGAGGGGAGAGGAAAACTTCATTCCATTCACTGACGTTGAGATAATGAAGTTATTTCAAGCACAAACTAACCTTCAGTATAAAAAACGTCAAGAGATCAGTAAAGAGTGCTATATAACTCTCCTGAACGCGGGACACATTCCGGGTAGTGCTATGGTCTTAGTAGAGATGGATGGGAAGAAAATCCTCTATACTGGAGATATCAACGTGACACGCACGCAATTACTCCCGTCTCTTGACCCGCCGCAAGATCTCCCACCCCTTGACTGTGTTATCACGGAGTCCGCATATGCTACCCAGAACCACCCCCCACGCGAGCAAATAGAGGAGGGGTTCGTCAATGCGGTCAAGGGCATCCGGAAGAACGGGGGCAAGGTGCTCGTACCGGCCTTTGGAGTCTCTCGATCCCAGGAAATTCTGGGAGTGCTAGCTGCACACAAGATTCGGGACAACATTTTCGTGGACGGGATGGCTCGATCCGTTGCCGATATGTTTCTCGATTATCCCACTTACCTTCGCGATGGAGAAGAATACGCGAAATCCCTCAAAAGCGTGCACTTCATCTCCGAAAAACAAGGTTATCAAGATCGAAAACGAGCATATAATACAAAAGGCGCTATCATCATTGCTCCTTCGGGCATGTTGAAGGGGGGTACTGCGAGATTATATGCCCAGAAACTGCTCCCTGAAGCAGATAATGGGGTATTTCTCGTGTCTTATCAAATTGAAGGCACCCCAGGACGGGTACTCTTGGAAGAAAAAACATTTCTCAATGAAAAAGGAAAGGCTTCTGACCAACCCGTTAACGCAAACGTCTTCTATTTCGAATTTTCATCCCACGCTGGAATGGACCAGCTTCACTGGTTCCTTGAGAGCATTGCTAAAAAAAGTCCCAAAATACGAGCATTTTGCATCCACGGGGAAGAGGAGAACACGATCGCATTAGCGAATTATCTTTCTAACCATGGTATCTCTGCAGAGGCACCATTCTTTGGGCAACAAGTTAGTATTTAACTAATAATTTACGTGAGAACTTACCGAAGAGATTAATGAGTGAGTTTTCTTTTATTAGATTAATAACGCAATATATGACAGAGCTTAAAAAAGTCCGACAAGAAGGGATCTCCCATTTCTGATGATTTATTCCAGAGAAAAATTCGTACGTGGAAAACTAGGCAAAACCTCCCGAAACGAAATATTGAACGGAAATTCCGCGCGATTTTAGACGAGCGCACCAGTTTAACGTGTTATGACAAAGGAGAAGAGATTTACATCATTCTCAAGCGGGATTTGCTGGATTTTGAATTTCAAGTGCGTGCATCAGAAGCCCCCCTCGCAAATCAAATCCTCCGCGTGCCTGATCCCTTCGAAACCTCAATCGCCGAGATAACCGTTTTCGAGAAAGAAATCGCCCCCGTGAAAGATGCAGTTACAACAGTTTTTGGTGAAAATGTGGAACAAGAACTGGTCTCGGTTCGACTCGCGATTGGTTCCAAAATGACGGACTTCATTACTATCGATGAAACAGACTTGACATCCCTCAACGTGGAACCTACTTTACAAGGGCTCGCTGATTTCATCGAAAATAATCGCGAGGGTCTGATCGGGTTCGTGGACCGGAAATACGAACACGACCGCGGAAACATCATCTTTCTTGAAACTCAGGCCAAACACCTGTCGGAGAACGTGAAGAGTCTCGAGATCAAGGTGTTGACATCGCTCCAACAGCGCGGGTTGTTCATGCAAAAAGACCACCAGTATTTCATCCCGAGCGTGTACGTGTCGATTCGAGCACTCGAAGTGGACGAGCAGATCAAGGAATTCCTCATGCAGAACAACGTCGACTGGGAGGTCATTGATGTGCGGCGTGACCTTTCGGTGGGGAACTGGACAGAGATCGAGTGCGAGCGCAGCTCCAAGAATTTAAAGGGTTACATCCGTGCCAACTTTCCCGCGCTGGGGTACATCGATATCAATAACATCATCAAACTTGTCATCAAGAACCAGCTCAACTTCAAGGTTGCCGTCACGATGACTGAATTCCTCGACAAGTTCAAGCGAGAGACCAAGAAAGGGGACAGCTTCAACATCCCGTTAACCAAGGCCGAGATCGCCGCTGCAGCCAAGCTCGCGGGGGCCTATTACGGTATTAAGTCCCTCGAATTTGACCCGGACGTATCGGTTGCCGAGATTCAACATTTTGAAGACGAATTAATTAAAT
>MBAA01000086.1:13799-17582 GCA_001940655.1 Promethearchaeota archaeon CR_4 | reverse complement strand
TTCAACTGTTAATAAAGTTGAAGTTTTTGTAATCATCCTTCAAAATGTCCATCATAAGAGACAATTTGATCGATTTGGTATCTTTTGCAGAGAATTAAGTTAGAACAAACTACGAAGCTGATGATTTTCTCCTTATTTCCTGAATTCACTTTTCTAAATAAATCCCACGTTTTTTCATCGTCATTCCCTGTAGGACGGATGGAAACAGCTAAAATCAGGTCTCCAATAAAGTACCGTTGCGTATTATTTATTACACGCTCATCATTCCCAGAACGAGACCCTGCCAGGGTTGCGGTTTCGACCATAACGTAATTAAAAGTATATAAACGTCCAAAAATACCCGCTTTTACCTTATTTAATATTGATTTGCTTTGCTCATGATGCGCATCTTTGCTATGAACGAGTCCCAAATAAAAACCAGTATCCAAGAATATTGCCACTTGCTACACTCTTCGAGTAGATTTGATTATTCTGATATTATTTTGTGTGATTTATGTGCCATAAATATCAGCATCATCACGCGATAATAATGTACTCTTTTTCACCGATACCCATGGTGCATCCTTAGTTTCTTCAATCGCCGCTTCAATCCGCTGCATTTTCGCATCATCAATAACAGTAAATGTATTCAAACGACCTACCAAGTCCTCAAAATATTCGTTACCAAGGTCAACGCATGTGTCAATAACTTCTTGTTGAGTAGGTTTTCGCCCAAGTCGCATCGTTAATTTGCTAACTAAGGCATCTGGCTCGGATTTTCTCGAAATCTTTACGACGGTCATCAAGTTTCCTAATATAAGTCAGGTATAAAAATATACTATAAAAATCTAAAAAATCAAAAAAATATAGGGGCGAAAGAATTTGATTACATTCCATAGGATTCTTTCAACATCGTTTCGTTTATCACTCCTGCGGAGAAGACATTTCCCGTTTGTAAATTGTTCATAGTTATGACCGCGGGGGCAAAAACTCCTGGATCAATTTTGAAGAAATCAAAATTAACCTCTTTAAAGGTCGTGTAGAACGGTTTGCCGTAGCTCTTTGATGTATTAGCTGGAGCTTTCGCGAGAATCCCCTTCACGGCATCTTCTTCTTCTTTCGGCACGTCAATGGTGAGGTAGACGCGCCCGCTCGCGATGAGACTATCGTTAGTCCGCCCCATAGCGATCAGGTCATTTTTGGCGACTGGGGCAATTGTAGTGGTCCCGTAACCGTATTTAATGAATTCGGGTTTCAGGTGCAATTCGAGGAGTTTATGGATCGAGGTTTCAACGATCCGGGCTGCAATCTGAACTGACCCAGGCACCGAAGCTGTGGGCGCGCACAATGCCACCAGGTTCTCCGGAGCCACCTTGCATTTATCTGCCACGTAAGCCATCACTTCCTCTGGTGGCAAGGCAGCTGTCTCAAACACAATAGTTGCCTTGTCGCACGTGTCCTCATATTTCAATTTCTCAAAAAGCTCCTTCTCAACACGCGCCAGTGCCCGGGCAGGCCCTGAGCTCATACAAGAAAACACGGGTTTCTTTTCCCCCTCTTTTTTCAACTTCACATTCCACCCGGCATACTGGGACGCCATGCATGCAAGGATCGGGTGGGAAGTCGTGACCTGCACGCCAGGTAGTTGGATGTTGCCGACCAAGATGGGAGTAAACTGCACGGAGCCAAGTCCGCCAAGACAGACCTCGCCCATGAGACGCCCAAATTCGTAAGACCCTTTACTCCCGTCAACGATGACGGACCCATTCCCACACGTACTAACCTGTACCCCGAGGTTTTGCGCGTTGGACAAAATTGTGGTAATGAGGGGTTGCACCGCTTTGTTTACGCTAATTGTGGTCATATTCAAACCTCTTGTTACATCGATTTCTGGTTTTTCTGACTCCTTTTTTCGACTTTAGTTCCGTTTTTTAGAAAGGTTGGTAATAAATCAATTACGAGCCATAAAAAAATTCCCGAGTGCAGGTTATGAATTTTGAACAGCATGTCACACTTGGCGCGGATCGTTTGCAACGCACGCGGGAAACCCGGCAATTAGTGAAGATTTTCACGCACATTGATGCAGACGGACTAGCGGCGGGGGCTATCCTTGGGAAGGCACTATGGCGGGCTCAAATTCCCTTTCAAGTACGAACGCTGCGTCAGCTGGAACCAAAATTCATCGAGCAGATCGCTCGGAATTATCGAGATTCCCCCTTTTTGGTGGTTTTTTCAGATTTCGGAAGTGGACAGCTCAATGTCATAGCAAAACTGCTACCACCAAGGGATGTCGTTATATGCGACCATCACGAAATTACGCCAGATGCAAGCGTTGAATTCCCGTATCATTACAACCCGGCACTTTATGGTAATGACGGGGTTAAAGAAATAAGCGGGGCGGGTATGAGTTACTTTCTCGCCCGGGCATTAAATCCTAATAATATGGATCTCGCAGAAATTGCCATTGTAGGGGCGATTGGGGACCGACAAACCAGCGGGGAGGGACATTCCGTAATTGGGATGAATCAAGATATTGTCGAAGATGGGATCGCCGCTAGCGTGATAGATGTTGTTCAAGGTGTGCGTATTTTCGGCCGGGAAACCCGTTCCATTGCTAGCGCGCTCTCCATGTCAACGGAACCATATTTGAAAGGATTGACGGGCAATCAAGGTGCCTGCGAGATGCTCCTAGTTAACATGGGTTTATCCACCTTCGATGTCAAGGCAAACCGGCCCCGTACGTTAGCAGACTTGTCGAAGGAGGAAACCCAGACATTGATGTCTACTCTCGTCAATTTTTGCGTGGTGAATCTAAATCTCGAACCAAACCTCGTTCTTGACCTGATCGGCACGGTATATCGCTTCCCGCGTGAACCGGAGGGGAAACCGTTACGAGATGCCCAAGAATATGCGACTCTTCTCAATTCGTGTGGGCGCACGGGTCATTCGGATCTAGGGATCGCCATCGGAATGGGCGACCGTCGGGATGCGTTACACGAAGCTGACGCAGTCTTGGCTGAATATCGGAAGAGTATCCGGGAGATCTTAGAATCTCTCGAGCGAGGAGGAACAATCAAACTTAAAGGAAGTATTTACGTCCTCGATGCGGGGAACACCATTGACGAGAAAATGATTGGTGCAATTTGTTCCGTTGCCCTCGTCACTCTCCCCCCGAATTCCCCAAAACCATTGATTGGGGTGGTAAGTTCGGAGGATGAAACCGTTAAAGTGTCGGGAAGAGCACCGGGGAATGCGATAGGAGCAGGAGTAGACTTGGGAAAAGCCATGCGTATGGCGGCTACGGAATTGGGTGTGCAATATCCTGCTGGCGGGCATCCCGCTGCAGCTGGCGCGAAAATCCCATCGTCTCTGAAAGAGAAATTCCTCAACTTGTTTGAACAAAAAATCGGTGAAATGTTATCTACTCGTTGATTAATCAAGTGTCAAGTGCATGCGATCTGCTTTCAACTCCCTTTCGAGAGTGAAGAGGAAGGGTTCTCCTTCGCTAAAGTTGAAAGCGATGGAAATTTCATGCTTCCCCGGTTTCAATTGGAGATCTTTAAACGAGGATAATTTGACCATTAGTTTTATCGACTCCCCCATCGGAATTTGCCTGCCTGCGGTTTTGCCTTGCAAAATTTCCTCTAACGAAAATATTTTTTCTCCTATCGCGAGAAACACTTTCGAGAGAATTGTCTCCTTGTCGAGGGTCATTTTCACGCCATCGATGGTCACCATCCCATACTTCTCCACATTTTCCACGCTATACTGCCCTAAGTTAATGGTTTTCGGCATCGAAATAGG
>MBAA01000086.1:9579-13790 GCA_001940655.1 Promethearchaeota archaeon CR_4 | reverse complement strand
GTTGATACCTTCGATCAAGAGCGCATCCGGCACGCCCTTATTTCCTGTATCGATGAGTCCCAAGCAATCCTTCGGAAAAATTTTCTGCAAGAGATACTTTGGCACGAATTTCGGTTTGTCTGACATAAAGCAGCCTTATGTTAACCTTAGTTGAAAAATAGAAGAAATTGGATCTGGGTGTTAATGTAAACACCCAACCAATATAAGCCTATACCGATGAATATGGACAGGGGTAGACCTGGCAAAATTCTATTCCGACGAATTAATTTGAGCGTCCAGGCCGCCCCGATGAGAATACCGAGAGTTGTAGTTCCCCATACGATGAAAGAATTTGTGGAAATTAAGGCGTGGGATGCCAACAATGCATAGAACGCAATATCTCCGATCCCTATATCCATAGGAGCGTTCCGGAACTCCTCCTTAGAAATTTGCGAATTCTCTTTTTCCCTCTCGCCTTCCGAATCTTGGAAGTCTTTATCGATAAGTTGGAAAATCTTCTTGATGGGACCCCGCCGGACTGAGATTATGTCCCATATTGAAATGCCAATTAATATCATCATAGTAGTCCACGTGGGCATAATAATTCCCATGAACGCTCCAATGTAAATACCAAAAATCATTACAACCGTATTTTTACTCCGCATCGAAAATTTATTCGAGTGAAAAATGTAGGTCAATAAGCATCCGGTGATGCCAGCGATGGCATAGAGCAAGTAGAGAGACCATTCTGGAAGAGCAAAAATTATGAGAATGCCCCATCCGAAAAAGATGGTCAAAATCACTCCTAGAAATAAGAATGTGACAGACAAAATGACTCGGAACGCATTTAATCCACGTTTTTTCACTAAATAGTAGATGAGGATGCTTGAAACTCCTGCGATGAGGGTAAAAAATAGTCCATTGAATAGAGCGCCCCCAAATTGTCCGAATTCCCCCTCTTCCGAAACAGGTGTAGCTTCGATTTGAATTCCTGCCATCTCATAGGTGATAAATGCTAGAGTACCTGCTATTCCTATAGCGATGATAATCGGGACTAGAAAAAATTTGGCTGTTACACGGAACACGGGTAAATGGAGAGGTTCCTCCTCGTCATCCAGAGCGATAGTAGCTTTTTCGGGTTTTTCACTCGTATTTATTAGATTTGGCGTCTCAGGAGTATCTGAACTCATAGGCAAATTCACGTTGCATTTGATTTCAACATTGCTTGAATTAAATATTAAGCATATTAATCCGAGCTACATATTAAAATTAGAGTCCCCGTGTGGCAAGTAAAAACCAAACTCGAATTTCAATTGAATCGGGTCTACATTTACCTGTATCGTAAAACAACCACTCTCCAAAAGAAAGTCCATACGTTTGCTTCCAATCTTCAAAGGGTATCAGGGAGTGTCAAGAAGGGATTAACTTCTCGGAAGCGCCAACCGCTCGCTCCTCTCATTTTCCCTAAACATCTTGGTATATTATGTTATAATTCCCTACCACCGGGTTTTTCCAAAACAATCACAGAGGAGATAGCAAGGAACATTCATAGTTTTTTCTACTCGATGCGAGACTTGGAAGTGTGGGACTTACCACCCCACTTTTTTGAAAAAGATGTGCGTCAACGTAAACGGGCGTCTAAAGATTATCTCCTTCATAGTACCAAAAAATTTTTCTCGTTAAGTCATAAAATTGGACAATTATCTCGAACAAACATCATAATTGCTTTTACGGATTGGCCGATCTATTCGAGTCACCATAAGAATGCCGAATTTCTCTTTGGCGAGGCCAATCGAGAACTTGGAGTGTCCATTGTTTCTCTCGCTCCCCTTCGTGAAGATTTTTACGGGCGGGAATCAGATGATCAGTTATTTCTCGAGCGAGTATTAAAGGTAACAATGCACGAACTAGGACACCAGATTCTCCGGAATTTCAATCATTGTTGCGACCCCACGTGTGTCCTCTCTTTTGCGAAAGATATTGAGGCGGTGGACTGCAGGAGAATGAGTTTCTGTGTTACCTGCCAAGACAAGATTGAAAAGTTGCGTGTAGCATTTAATTTATGAGGGATGTAATGTGCCTCGGACATTGCTAAAAAAATATTTGTCGAAAAATCTGGAAAGTGTAGCAGGGGTCAAGCTGGGGAAAATCCTCGATGCTGTGTTTTCTAAGAAGAATGGAAAAATTATCGCTTTCATCGTGAAACCGAACGAGTCAAAGAGTCTCTTGAATAAATTCCCCCCGGCGGAGGGGGATGCTGTCATGATTCCATACCCATTTTTCATCTTCTCCGAGATTCGCATTTTGTTAAAAGAAGACGAGGTCAAGAAATTCCTCGAGATTGCAAGCGAGGAAGGACTTGACGAGTTATAGAAACCGATCCGATTTGTTCAGTTTGGGGTATATTGCCCGACCCAGAGAAAAGAAGGGAGGGTTTTTTGTTGGAAAGGACGGAGAATGAGCGTGCGGATAGAGTATTTTTGGATTAAATCTAATATTAGTGCTCGGTGTGGAGTGACCATCCCGCAGAGACTGTTCGGGAATTTAGAAAACACGCGAAAGAGTGCATCATAGACCTGGGTCAAGGACTCTTGGTCAATTGCTGGGGCGAATCCGTATGGTGGGTGGGTGAAAATATGAGTGGGTTTCGCAGGCAATGCGTTAGGATCGAAGTCCTCAATCTTTCCAATGTAAAAGGCGACATCCCCAGAATGCACGCGTAAGTTCTCCCTTGCTTGGTCTATAGCTTGAGTATCTTGGTCTATCCCGATGCCACGAAAATTCTTTCCCATCCGACGAGCTTCTAATAAACCGACTAGTAGGATAGTCCCATTTCCACACATAGGATCCAAGAGGACGTAATTATCTTGCGATTGCGTTTGTTGCGTAAGAGAATACAAAGCATAGGCTGCAACGGGGGAAAGCGGGGTGTGGTGGACTCTAACTAAAAATTGAGGTCGAAAATTCTTTCCAATCTCCACATACCCTCGAATTCTGTTAGGGGTGAGATTGAGAAGATACTCCGGAAGACTCCTCTGGAATTTGAGTTCGATGATATTTTTCTTCAAGACCTGTTTTATCAAACCCAAAATCTGTCGTCGGGGCAAAACTAGTTGTCCTCGTGCAATGATCCTACAATTAATGTCATTAATTTTGGGGGTTTGGAGTAATTGTGCAGCGAGCTCAGTTTCAGTGCTAAGAACCGATTCAAAAGGGGAATTTACGTCAAATTTCCTTGTGAAAAGGTGGATGCGAGCACTTTTCACTGTCCAAAGTATGGGGGGATGCTTTAAAACACTAATGGTTTGCTCGACATTAAATCTACAAGAAATGGTTCCAGTATTTGTGGACCCTGTCACTGGAACCTTGACTCCTAACTTGGATTCGAGTTCTTGGGCGAGGAAGTCTTCGAGACCGTGGTCTGTATAGAACTGGATAATATATTCCGTAGGGATTGTCAGATCCCTCCCTAAGGAGCTTGTGTTTCAATGTTTGCTACGAGTGGGTTTCTCGGGTTTACCACTTGGATATTTTTCAAGAGGTAGGCGAGATTTATAATTGCGGTGGCAAATGCACCGAAAAGGACGACCAGAAATACCCCATTAAAACTAATTTGACTTCCATTTGTTAAAACACTTCCCGGAACGCTAATTAGCAATGTGGGTGTAATGTTGAATGCAGTCAAGATATTAAATATGGTCCCTATTCCAAGAAACGCTGCAATGATGATGGTTGAATAACTCGCGATTTTGAGACGTAACGTTAGCAAGTCTTTCTTAGAGGTGGCAGCATCCGTTGATGGATTATTTACGTTGTGAAATATTCTTGGCAGGTTGCGGTCGGATTCAATTTGAATCACTGAAAACAACCAATAAAATCCGAGCAGATAAGTTACCAGCAAAATTTGCAAGAAATAAGGTCCCAGTATCGCCGACATTTGTGGACGAGCGAGGGACTCATATCCTTGGATCAGAACGGTCAAGAGTGTTAAGATACTCGCTAATTCTAGACGATCTGAGACTTTTTCCCTCAAACCCACTGTAAGCAAAGGTTTGTTCATACCTGCATAGTTGATCTCCTGCCCGATTGTCAAACCTCGTACGAAGATCGCAATGGAAAAGCTAAGGATCGCGAAGAGGGGTAAAAGGAAATTGGCCCAACCTTGGAGTATTAATGCACCGAAGAGGATTCCAAATAATAAAAGTTCCCGCAACAACTTCTCTGACTTGAAT
>MBAA01000086.1:4162-9511 GCA_001940655.1 Promethearchaeota archaeon CR_4 | reverse complement strand
TGGAGATGAATTGATGCCAATTACTCGGAAAGGAAACGGAAAATCCTCGGGAAAGCGTAATGGATCAACTCTTTTTACAATGTGGTTACCTGATCGTTACCGTGAACGGTGGGAAGCTGCACGTAAATTGGAGAATAAAAAGTATAGCTCCTTAGCCAAGTTCGTTATAGATGTAGTAAATAGTTACATTGATAAGGAAGAGGTTAGGGTCGAACAGAAGATGAAATTTGAGGCTATTGTGCCTGAGCTTAAAGAGTTTGAGAAATTGATGGAGACTAAATGGGCTGATATTCAAAATCAGATTATAACGAGTAAGGAACCAAAAACTGCCCCCCCCGAGATTAAGTCTCGCATCGTTGATTTCTTGAATATCCTGAAACGCCCTGCAACATGGGAAGAGATTGTAAGAATTGTGCCATTTACTAAGGAAGAAACTCTTAATGCTTTAGAAGATCTATTTAAATCTAAGATTTTAACAATGACAAAAGAGGGAGAGTGGAAAATAAATGAATGATCTGTCCCAATCTAAATTAAAATCCATAGACGGTGAAGACAAATACGATGTATTATCTATATACTTAGAAACTTTGGAACATTCATCCTCATCCCAAGCATCAAATAGATATATTCTAAAAGAGTTTTTTGAAGTTGTTCAAAAAGAATCGGAAAAAGTCACCATCCATGATTGGGACCGTTATGCAGCCTACCTCAATTCAAGAATTTCTCATAAATCTGGTAAGTCCCTAACCATATCTTCGAAAGAAACGTATCACGGATGCATTAGGGGATTCTATAAATTTGCCACCCCTCGTTTTATGCGGGAGGGAAAGCAATTCATGAACCCGATTCCCGATTTCAAATATTCTGGATTAACCAAGACAATTATTCGTAAAGGGAAAGAGAATAAACTCCTCTCTCGGGACCAGATGAAAAAGATTTTGGATGCTGCCAGAGGAAAAGGTTACGACAAATATCTTATCTTCTTAATTAAAAAGCATACAGGCATGCGAAATGGAGAAGCTCTGTCGATTCGTATTGAGGACGTCCATTTGGAAGAGAGATGGATCGGTACGTGTTTGGAGGATGGTGCTCGCAAAAGCAACAAAAATGGAGAGAAACCACTCCCCTTTTTTATTCCGAAATTCCTTGCAGATGAGCTCCGCCTTTACATCATGCGTTTGCAGAGTTTAAATCCGGGTAATCCGTGGTTATTTCCTGGGCGTGATGATCGTTTCTACCGCAGAGATTCATTCCTTTGTGTCATCAGGAGACTTCGAAGTACTTCAGGCGTTTATTTCAAGGGTCATTGGTTCCGCCATACGCTCAATACGTATCGCAAGTATGAAAAACAATGCCCTCGTGAGATTCGGAAACAACTTATCAATCATAAAACAAGCGAGTCTATTGATGCATATGATGAGGGAAATATGAAAATGCGAAGGGATGATTATGATAAATATCATCCATATTCTGAGCTCTGAATTCCTAATTTTTCTGCTAGTTCCAACCTTTCCCTTGTTAATTCTTTAACTTTTGCCGCTATCGCTCGCAATTCTGCCAATTTTCTTTCATATTCTTTTACTTCCAACAATTTCACCTCCATTCACATCTTGTTTAAATTTCTTGTTATTGATGGTGTAATTTCGGAACTTGTTCAGGAAGTAGTGAAAGACCTTCCAGATTCGCTGCTGTTTAGCGTGATAATCCGGTATTTCGGACTGGGGGATTGTTTTTTCCTGGTCGTGAATTGGTGTTTTTTTTTCCCGGTCAAGAAATCTCATACCCTTTATTTTTTCTGTTCCCGACCCCAAGCGTGTTAACCAATAATGCATCTTATTGGGTTTCACGTTGAAAATGGCGGCAAGCTGAGCCGCCGTTAATTCCGGTATTTGTTCTAAAATCGCCAAAATTTTTGCATAGATTTGCCGCATTCCATCGCGGATCTGGTAGAGTCCATCGATCTCCAGGTGGATCTTCTCTAACTGATCAATCAATTCCTGCCAGCGTTGCAGGAAAGACTTTGCCTTGAATACAAGTCCCTTATGTAATCCCTCGATCTTCTGCTTTAAATCCCGGACTTCCTGAAGCATCGTAGTCCATCGAATTTGTTCCTGGAGATCGTGTTGTTTGTTCTGTTGTTTTATTTCCCACTGCCCCTGCAGGAGTCCCTCCCCATAGATTTGTAGGCGGAGAGCATAATTCTCTTGTAGCTCCATCATTTCCCGCAAGATCTCTTGTGTTTCCCCGCTGGATTGTTCCACCTTTCGCTTAGTCTCTTCAGCACCCTCCCGGGTGGCATCAATCTGTTCCCTATGCAGATCATTACTTTCCCCCAGGAGCTTGTTCGTTGTTTTTTGTTCCTCGAGGGATTCTTGATGGAAGAGGATGTGTTGCCCAAGATCCTTGCCCAGAGTGCGCAGGTGTCGTTTCAAGTGCCGCTCGTTATCACTATGCACCTCGTTCATCTGGATGGTGAGTTGCATATTCTGGTTGTATGTCCGGATTAACTCATTGACTTTTTCTCCTAATCCAACAATTGCAGGAGGAATTCGGCGTATCCATCCCTCTACTCTGTCAGGTTTTGCGATCATTTCTTGAAAGTCAGTAGCTTCGCGCGGGGATCCCCTGGTGCCAATTTCTTTCTTGTACTTGGACTTGTCGACAAAGTGTTCAATCGTGGCCGGTCCAAAATATGGCACTGGATCAAATTCCGTCACACCAATCCTTGCATTGGGCAAGATATCGTAAGGATCTCCTATGACGGGACTTTCGCCCTCTAATGAAAAGAGTTCCAAGACTGACATGAGATATAGAGCCTGAACCCGGGTTAGGCCCACTCCAACTGGAGGAGGCGTAGTAAGCCAATACAAAAATGCCCTCGCCACATTCTCCGGAAGGTCGGACGCATAAAAGATAATCTTACCCGTGTCAAAGAGCATAATGTTGAAGCTCTTCTTGCGGATTTTATAGGTTCCAGCTTGAGGGGTGGTTTCAGCTTCTCGTAAAAGGGCCTTAAAGACAGTATGCTGGATGTCGAGGTTAATTACATTGGGTTTCCAATTAGGATCTGGTTTGCCATCCCTTAGCGAAAAACCAAGCTTTTCCCATCTGATGTAAGGATAAATTGCCAAATAGAATTTCTGGAACGAGGCCTTGAGCTGGCGCGCAATCTCCCCTTGGGGCATTGGTGGTAAATCCAATGAGTAAGGGGGTTTTGTACTTTCAACCAATTTTGCTCAAGTCTATTCCTGTTTTTTGTGAGTTAGGGGAGGGTCACCCTCTTTTGCTCCACGGGCGCCGCCTATGGTGGCCGATAGGGGAGGGTGCGAGGAAGTCTCAGAGGGGAGGGGGGTTCGCAATTATTTGGGATTTTTTTGTAGTGGAAATAGGGGTTCCTCCAAAAATTGCTGGGAGGATTTGGATTAGAGATTTCTTCATAGGTCTGCTCACCTTCCCGTTTTCGATGAGTTGTTTTAAGATTATGCGACCAAAGATTCGTGGATTTGGATTAAATCCCACTAAAAAGATGAGGTTTTTCTTGGCGATTTCGTGTAGGAGCTTAATTCTTGCCTGACAAATAGGAGACTGCAAAAATTGGAGATAAGTGTTATCGAATTTTATCTGAGTCCATCCAGGAGCCCATCGTCCCGAAGAAGCTGATGCAGCATAGAGTAACATTCCTGGAGGAGCGAGGGGGGATGGAGGACCATATGGATTTCGTTCAGTTAAGAATTCGAAATAAGCCTTGGGATATCGGCACTTAAACCCCGGGTAGACCGAGACATAGCAATCTACCCGAACGCCAATCACGGGTGTGGGGTCAATTCCCTGTGCCCATAATCCTAAAGTCTTCTGATTTGGTTTCAATAAACAGCCTCCCGTAATGGGATTTTAACAGGTTTGGTTATTTAATGACTCGCTGGGGATTCCGCCTTCTGGTCCATGATTTCCCGCATCGCCTTTTGGAGTATTTTTGACGGGGAAAGGAAGTGATCCTTAATGTATTGCTTCTGTTCAACGGGAATCGTCAGAGTTATTGTAACAGCTGCCATATTTTTTTACCTTCTTTCTGTTTGGGATACTTGTTATAAGTATCCTTTATCCTCTAGGATAATTGAGATTTTTAAACCTAGACTTAGTCCGGTGATAATGGATTACTAAAAAGAGTATACAGAGGCAGTATACTGCGTGATATCTTACTTGGCAGAGTAGGTTTATTTTCTGGTATACCTCGGTAGTAAATCTCGGTAGTATACCGGAAAAAAAGGATAGATGCTATTAGATTTTCTAATGAACACATACTTAGAACAATTTCCCATTGTATGGTTCCAAAGCGATTTTTCTCACTGAATTTTTAGTAAAGTATTTCGCAGGGACAACTCAAACTGCATGATTTATATAGTCAAATCTATCTTGCTATATTGCAATAACTCCGAGAACAATGCTTAAAACACACACCCCTGAATATATTCAAACAACTAGGCAAACAACAGGTACTTGTACCCAGCCTCTCATATATGCCTTATACGAAACAGTTTACCGGGCGGCATATTGCATACGGGTAATATAACGAGGTGAAAAAACAGCGCGAAATGCAACAAGGAATTAGTGGGATTGCCTCGCACGTATAATTTTGAATATAGCACGTTCTTGGACGTGTTTCGCCATTCCTTCACCATTTTGGGGTGCTCAGGATTATTCACTAACCATAATTGAACATATTCAGGCAATATTGTAACCTGCATATTGTAGCGTAGGAAAAATCCTTGTATATAAATTTAAACCGGAATTGCCCCTGATTGCTTAAATTGAATATTAAAATAATAATCGGGTTCCTCGCCCGAACGATTCAAATTTCATCCCTTTGGGGAAGGTTTCATCAAAATGATTTTTTGAGTGGATTTATTCTAGGATGTAATGTTTCAAGCAGATCAGGTAAAATTCGGATTTGAACCTCTTTCATACAACTTAGGAATAGATGTTAAGGATCTCAAAAAAAACTACAAGGATTTCTTCAACAATCACCAAGAATTAATCCCACTCCTCAACCAAGCGGGGGAATTGATTTACAGGGGGGGAAATAACAGCACACATTGTTCTAATGATCCTTCTGGTTTTATTATTGTCCTAACCCACTACGCATCGTTGTTGGAACAACAAGGCATTGACCTTTCAAATCGATATTCCGAATTAAACCGGCAAAAAACTAATTTTGAATACATTATGGGGTATAATTCAGTTCTTGCTTTTGGTTATTATTTGGTTTCCCATGGTTACCAGATCAAATTTCCAAGACAATTAAAAAACCAAAAAAATCCTGATATCATAGTAGTCCAAAATGAAGGAGAA
>MBAA01000086.1:3830-4124 GCA_001940655.1 Promethearchaeota archaeon CR_4 | reverse complement strand
CGGAAGGAAAGCTCAGATAATAGTCAAGAAGATTAAGGGAGAGTCCCCTCCTGCTGAACCCAGACCTGTGTCAGAACTCATTATCAATGATTTACAAAAATCAAAATTAAATATAGTTATTAGAAAAGGTTTTCGACAGGCAGACATCGTTGCTATTGATTTAAGTATGGACATTTTAGGTGCGGGCATATCCTTCTTCCTAAATCCCGCTACATTCGCGGATTCCTTCCAATTAATCAAACATAATTTAATTCTCTTCGTCCAGCGCGAGGGTAGATTTCTGTTTCAGGAAAC
>MBAA01000086.1:2063-3799 GCA_001940655.1 Promethearchaeota archaeon CR_4 | reverse complement strand
GGATTGTCTCGCAAATTGAATAGTTAGATATGATGATTAAAAGTTTTTATTTAATAAAAAATTACATTTTCATTATCGAGTTCAAACAAACCATTATAATGTTGGTTGAGAAAGGGTATCAAATCTGGAATCTTACGACACACGGATTTAAGATAATCCGTTAACAACTGAAATCGCATTTTCCTTGTGAATAGACGCAATTCATAAATCCGCGCCTTAATTGCTTCAAGATCCCAATCCTCCAAGGTTATATTGGGGGTCTCATTCAATTGCTCTTCAATCCCTTGTCTTAATGAGGTAGTCACCGTGTGGAGAGGTTCCTCCAACGAGAATTTGATTTGTTCTTGAATTCTTACATTAACTCTCTCATTTATTGCCTTTTCAATAGGTATACGAATGCTTTCCAAAATCCCTAATTCAATTTCTGGCCCTACATTGCGAAACGGAAGTAAAACCAGAATATCTCCATCGAGTTCGAATGCATTAAATCCCACAAATTTACATAAACTCTGGAGCAATTCTACTGATGTAAGATTTAACTCACTTGCTATTGCTTTCAAATCCATCTTCCCGTTATGTTTTTCGAGAAGAGAGATTATCCGCTTATAGAACCTTAAGTATTCAATTTCAGTTTCACTCAATTATATCACTTCTTATCTTTTCAGTGTCCTGATTTCACCATCCGTCAACAAGCTCATATACCAATTTCATCATTTGCTTTTAAAATTGATCTTGGACTCGGTAATGAATCTTAATGTGAAATTAGATTTCATATATCCAGAATATCCTACAGAGAGGAGTGATTTTATATTGCCTGTGATCATCAAGGGAATTATGCGCACCTTAAGGAACGACCACTTGCTCCCCCCGATCCCCCGCCCTTTTCGATTTTTTTAATTCCCGTCCTATCCCTCATTTTTACCCCGGTTCCAGTCCCACCAGGTTCCGTTTCCCCAGCCTCGCGAGGTGACTGCTTTAGCCCGCGGTCGTTACCCCTATTCCTGCCCCTTTTAGAGCGAGTAGGCAGGGGGAATCTTTCGAGAAACGCGAATGGTAGAGATCTTCAGATCTAACTTGACCAGCTCAATCCTCCCGAGGGTTCGGTGATTCTAGTGATTTCCTGTACAATCCGAAGTGGGAGTTATCCCACCCAATCCTACTCAGTCCTACTTGACCTGTATACTCCATTCCTCCTTAGGTCAGGTGACCTATACGCGATTACGGGTGACATTCCTCCAAATGGTTTACCCGAGTGTTCTAAGAAGGGAGCATGCTTCGAGGACCTGATCAGCTTGTATGGAAAGGTTCCTTTTCAGAGAAGTTGATGTTGCCCATTGTTTTTATTTGCTAAAATGCTCTGCGGAATCGCCTGAAAATTCATACCTTTAGACCTCTACTTCTTTACCCTTTCCATCTTGTGATTTTTCCCATCGCATAGATTTGGACCACCAAGATTTACTTCATCTTGGATCTACTCCTCTATGGATGAGCTTGATGCACATTCGCTCAAAACATTCAGGAATTTATTATGGGAGCCCAACTTTCGGATAATCTTAGGTTAGGTGACCTCTAAGCAAATTCCGATGACAAACGTCAGATCAGTAAACCCGGGAGACATTTTCTTCCTCTCGGTCACTCACTTTTACGCACTACATTGCTTGGGGTTAAATTTATGGTTTTTCACCTAATTGGCATGAACCAAAGTCCCCCCGACCATTCCAACCGGGGTTTCCCTA
>MBAA01000086.1:1175-1934 GCA_001940655.1 Promethearchaeota archaeon CR_4 | reverse complement strand
AGGCGTGCCAATGGCGGAGACTACACTTCCAATTTGGGCGGATGACCAGCGAGCGCGCACATCGAGTTCACATTTCCTCAAAATCCTATCAATTTTCCTGAGTTATTTTGATCACGTGCGGATGACTAAGTGAACCCAACTTTTTACTCATTTCTGGAATTATTGAAGATAGTTATAATAGCTTTAGAGCTCTCAAGTCAGGAGACTTTATTAGAACCATAGAAACCTTTTAGTATCTACAGGAATAATTCCCAAAATGATTATTATGAACGATAGCAATAAATACCGAGGAAAAACTAAGTTGAAATTAAATTTAGGTTGTGGGAGAGATATAAAACTAGGATTTGTAAATGTTGATGCAGAGGAACGAGAAAGAAAGTTGGATCTCATCTTTGATCTCTCCCAACCATTTCCGTTTGATGATGAAAGTTGTGTGTTCATTTATGCTGAACATTTGATTGAACACTTTGAATGGTTGGATGGTCGGAATTTCTTAGAAAATTGCTATCGATGTCTCCAAAAAGGTGGAAAATTAAGAATCGTCTTTCCTGATTTTCATAAAGTCTTTGAGGCTTATCTAAAGAAAGATACTGGTTTTTTTGAGCATTTTAGCAAAGCGTTAAATGAAGATGATTATGAATATTATTCCCGTGTTTATACAGATCCTGATGAGGTAAGAAGAGAAAGAGAGTCTGAGAATAGACTTCCACCCAAATGGCATCTAAGCTCACTTCCCGATGATAGAAAAAGAGTCTTGCT
>MBAA01000086.1:0-1161 GCA_001940655.1 Promethearchaeota archaeon CR_4 | reverse complement strand
TCAGATATCCAATAGAATATGTTGATTGGTTTGTTCATCAATTTGGTGAACATAGAACTCTTTACGATGCAGAATCATTGAATAGAATCTTAAAGGACATAGGTTTTTCAGAGGTAAATACTGTCCCGTTCCTCCCAAATTTAGATAATAATGAACCATCGCGTGTAGCAAGTTCGATATACATTGAAGCAGTAAAATGAGTTTAGTATCTCCTCATATGAAAAAACACCTTGAACTTATGTCAGTTGACCTACAGGTGCCCCAAAGGCATTTTAACTTAAAACTACTCAATATTCATAAGTATGGATCCTCTAAGGACCGATTTTTCTATGATCCAGAAAATTGATTGGACTTCCCTCAAAAACCTCGCCCGCGTGGACTACCAGTCCCAGTTTCTGCCCCTACCAATAATAAAATTAAAAAATCGTGATATCCTCGACCAGTTCCATAGCAAATCCCCCATGGAGCTGGAGACCCAATACCTGGCGGATCCCATATTCCGTCATCGCGTGGATTCGCTCTGTTTCGAATTGCTTTCATTGTCTCCCAATGCCCCCGTCTACCTAAAGGCTGAGAACGGTCAAAATTCCCCGTATTAACGGGACAACGATAGGTTTCCCATACTATCCTATCCCCTCGCATAGCAATAAGGGGATAAAACACAGCTTGACATCCACCAGGGTCAGATGGTATTTCCAAAAGAAGTGAAATTGCAGGCACCCCATGCGCCGCAGGCACTTTTCACAGCATTCTAAGACAAACACGATTTTTTATTCATCCTTTTTTATGACATATTCTCCTACTTTCGTCAGGAAAAGACCCTTTTTTCCGTCGATAACTTGGATCTCGATTCTAATTTTCATCCCATGAGTCCAACCCATCGCTTGTGCGATGCTTTTCGGTATTTGCACGTTAGATTGCCCAGATCCATATGTATGGTATGTGACTTCCATTCTTATGCACCTAATTATGATTATAATTATTTCTATATAAATCCTTAAATATGCTTATTCTCATAATTATGCTTATCAGTATGCGTATGATGGTGATGTGATGGAAATGCAAAAAATAGCAAAAAAAGAAGAAAAAAGCGAGAAAAAAGAACGAATTGAAGTGTTGATTAACGCGACAATCAAGGAGGGAAAGGACATTGAATCTGTC
>MBAA01000055.1:6976-9342 GCA_001940655.1 Promethearchaeota archaeon CR_4 | reverse complement strand
CTTTCTTTTCATGCTTCACTAATTCATGCATATAAAATATTGTTTCATTCGAACAAAAACTAGCCCATTTAATTAGGAGGATTCTAATTGTCTTTGTTTTTTGATCAGGTGGTTCTTTTTGTTTAATACTAGCCATAACTAATAAAACGATCATTCTTCGCTTTTGGATTTCAGAAAATCGGTCGAAATCATTAAAATATTCTTTGAAAACGTCCAAAAAATTACTTTGCATTAAAATTGTATTGAAAACCGAGTCACTTGGCGAAATTTTTTGGACATTCTCGGTATTCAATTTAATTAAGAAATTGTCGATTGAATCTTGTATATGTTTTTTTACATCAATATCTATGTCAAACATCATAATAATATTGTAACCATAATTTTAGAAGA
This sequence comes from Promethearchaeota archaeon CR_4, assembly GCA_001940655.1. Classification (GTDB taxonomy): domain Archaea; phylum Asgardarchaeota; class Lokiarchaeia; order Sigyniarchaeales; family CR-4; genus CR-4. The sequence continues at coordinate 8,952 of MBAA01000055.1, read as the reverse complement.
TAATCCCAATTGTGGGTAAATCGTCGTTAACCAAATACCTAAAAACAGGCAAGCAAACTTAATACTCAAAATTTCTTAAAAACTCCCATTAACTTTGCAACGCGGTTCGGGCCAATGCCCATAATACGCCCGAGAGAGCTCCGAGTTTTCATTCAATGCTAAATGAGTGAGGATGTACAGGTGAAATGGTTCCAAACCCCGTTCCACGGGGACATCTTTCAAGCGATCTAGAAGCACGCGAAAAATAAAAGAGAGGTCTGGATTGTATTCCCCTGGTATGGCAACTATATGTATGAAGCGGAACCAAACTTGTGTATCTGGCACCGAGACCCCAAATACAGTAAAGAGGTTAGGATTGTGCGTGATCCAAAAAACATCCGAGCCTAATTCTGTGGAAGATGTATCCAACAAGGTAACTCCAAAGCAAGCAGAAAGACCTGGCACGAATGTCCCTACCTATATATGAGAGTCATCACGTCTCAGGCGGATATGGAGAGAATCATCGCAGACGTAAACGGCAATGATGTTGTGACCAAGTTAACCAGCAACGAGATCGCCGCAGCCCGGGCGATCCCCGCAGATCCTTATGTGGAGATGGGGGACGCCACGGCGGTTGTGGCGCTCTGGATCTTCTCCCGGTAGGCGGATTTGCCAAGCACAGGCAGACTTTAACCGCAGTCCCCCCCACTTGCTCGTTAACAGTCAGGTCTTCGACAAAGTCGATTACGACTGCCACGTCGTCTATTAAGCATGGGGTGTATTCCCCAATCGAGTACGTCGCGAGATATCCCCGGTCTTGGTGGACCGAACCTCAGTGCATGAACCTTTAATTCAAGAATTGGACATCTTTTTGAGAAGGAGGACGTCGCGATACCCAATGGATTTTAAAGCATCGCAAAATTGCCCGCAAATCGCCCCCCTTGGAGGTGGATGTGGAATCCACGGTACTCGAAATATTGGCCATGCACGGGGAAGACGCGGGCGACACTATGATAGATGACCTTGGCACCTTGGGCGTCATTTTTTCCCACAGCTGATCGCGTCTCCGCCTCGCCCCAACCCTTATTAGGGTAATGGGAGCATGATTGTTTCATAAACTTGGAAGAGGCGTGCCAGGCCTGCGCGGCGGCGATCTTTGGCGGGCAGGCCGAGGTTGAATTGGCGGGGAAAAAATGCCCCGTGCAACGGACCGCGGGCAAGCTCCGGTTCTTGGATGTCGAGGTGGGCGGCGAGCAATTGCGGATCATGGAGCAGAACCCCAAGAAGGAGTCTGCATAGGCGGAAAAGGCGCGGGCAGGCAGCCAGATCGTGTGGGCTCTGAAGGATCGGGCGTTCTTCGCGCGACTCGTAGACGGGCAATACACCAAAATCGTCAAGCGGGACACATAACCGCGTATTTTCCAATTTTTTTCAAGGATTTAAAATGAGCATCGAATGTTCGAGTTAAATTCCTGGCCCGCTGTGGATTTTACTAGATTGTACTCCTTGCCCTTCACAAGGACGAGCATGAAATGTTGACCCTCTATAATACGTTAGTTTATCTAACGCATAACCCATACTGCTTTTAACAATAATGAAGATAATATCTCATCATTCTAAAAATGTTAAAACCATTGCTCATCCGTCCCATTAATATTACCTTTGGGCGAATCACGAATGATATTTGCTTCCCATTCTTCTCGTGTTTCGAAATATTTTGTGATTTTGTCGAACCTACAAGGTATTTTTCCATTTAGTAGATGAGGTGCAGATTGTGACATAGGAACAGAGATAATAATGTACCATTTATCGTTGTATAGAATTTTGTGAAATTTCACGTCCAGAATATCTGGAGAAATTCCACCATTAGATACGAGTTGATCAATTAATTCCTGAGAGAAGAGAGTAATATTCGACTCTGGTATACCAACCATAATTCCATCATTTTTTACCCCAACAAAGAGCTTTCCCCCCGAGTTGTTGGCTAGCGCGCAAAT
>MBAA01000055.1:6705-6927 GCA_001940655.1 Promethearchaeota archaeon CR_4 | reverse complement strand
TTTTGAGTAACTGCAATGGACACATCGAAGTATATAACCAATATCATAGGATTTTGGAGACGAACAGAATGGATATAAACTGGAACCACAGTACGGGCATAATCCAAAATCCCTCTGTCGAACTCGATTCAACATTTTCCTTTTTCCCTCTTCAGAAGACATAAATTCCGAATGTTTCTCCATATCGAAGTCTTCATCATTTTCCGCCAGTTCGATCTCATC
>MBAA01000055.1:6415-6665 GCA_001940655.1 Promethearchaeota archaeon CR_4 | reverse complement strand
TTCCCAATCCTTATAACCCACTTTATTGCATTTTGTCTTAGCAATATAACCCCGATGGCATTTTTTACATGCGTGAACTTTCGAATAATCTTTTCTATTAAAGACATTTTCCACCATAAATTCCATCATCCATTGTATTAAAAATCAAGACTTTGGTATATCAAAAATCATAAAAGTAACAAAAATTTCGTTGGCAGTATCAGAAGGATGAGAAAAAAGATATCCTCTAATTCCTTTCTCAGTATTTAAT
>MBAA01000055.1:4025-6331 GCA_001940655.1 Promethearchaeota archaeon CR_4 | reverse complement strand
TTCACGTTCTTATTAAAAATAAAAATCGCTGTTCTTGAATCTCGCCAAGTGTCATAACTAAGCAATTGATCTATTGCTTTAAGTAACTCTGCTTCTCCTTTCCATATTTTGCACTCCGCAATAAATATATTTTTATTATCATGCCTGATCAAAATATCGGTCTTTCCTTCCCGATTAAAAGTCTCATTTGTCGCACCTCCTTGGAAAAATGCATTCAAAACGACAAGAAATAAATCTCGAATTGGTTCTTCACCTAAATTTGAGAAAGTAGATGGATTTCGTTCCATTACCAGAGACATACTCAAACAAACTTCCAAGATATTTTCATAGATAACCTTATCTAAAATAGGATTTGGTTGAGTAGAAGGTTGTGCATTTTTTACATTTACTATGGGAATTTCACGAGGTTTAACAGGGAAAATAAAAGCTGTTGGCGGATTCCCTCTTTTTATTATTGGTATACATAGAGATTTTGCTGACGCAATGCCTTGTTCTAGATGCAAACGACGATCTCGAATATCTTTTTTGATAACTGTTTTTAGTTCTTCGTTAAATTGATCAATTAACTCATTACACGACTTAATCTCTTGTTCGATTGTCCGACGTTCTTGCAGAATTGCATCCATTGGTGCTGTTTTTCCTATGTAGATGAGATGAATCTCGTGATTTTGAACGATTCTTGAAACAGGATCTCCTCCAAAAGAATGAAAATTTGGTTCGTAGCTTAAAAGAGAAGTGTCGCCTTCAAATGGGATTATAATTGTAAACTTTGTTGCTTTCGCTTCATAAAATCCAAAAACTCCCCGTTCAGCATTTTTAACCTCTATAGGATCTTCTTGTCCGATCTTATCCCAAAAAACGTTTATTGGGGATTTCTCGTGCTCTGAAAATAGTCTTGTAAATAGGTTATCCGGATCTTCATCCAGAATTTGATCCTTTGGGAGTTCGTTAATTAATGCCTTAATTCTACTAATCTCTGACTGCAAAAAATCATATAGACGTGGTCCTCGAAAAAGGCTGACATAATTTTCCTCTTTGTCCTTCACGTACACGGATATAAAATGTCCATTCTCTTTGATATATTATTCTCTCTCACCCATTCTGCATAAGGATCGATTAACTTGGCAATAGCTACTTTTGCGCGGGAGTCTTTCTTACCTAGAGAACCCGTCATTAAGGGATTCTTTCGCTTCGCGCAAAGAGATAGAATATTGCTAACTGCTGGACATAGGGCGGACAAGCGACATTAGTGTTGTGAAACCAAAAGGTACGCCCAGCCAAAGGTATATCCCTCAACTTTCTTGCGAGGATGGTTGCCATATCCTCCCCTGCGTGGGGCCCCGGAACGCTCAATACGAGTGCCGGCGCACTGTGCATAGTATGCAATAAGTCTCCCATAGGCCAGATTACCTAAAAATTCACTCAAAGTCGCTTAAAGTAGGATCTTTTCTTTCGCTAATGTCAATTTATCTGTTTATATTATTTGATCAGTAGAGGATTATGTGACCTCTACTATTTTCCTCCCCAAACCTGCTGGCATTAGCAAGGAGTTTATTATTCACCCATTGCTCCAACCAAACAAAATCGAAGGGCGGCAATACCAAGACAACATCTTCGCGAGCATCTACGGGCAGGACGCCCTCGTGGTGCTCACGATGGGACTAGGAAAGACCATCGCGGCGATCCTGCAAGCAGCAGAGCGTTTAACATCACTTCCCGAATCGAAGGTGGTCTTGCTTGCCCCCACGAAACCCCTCGCGGCCCAGCACCAGAAAACATTTGGGGAATTGATGAATTTCACCAATGACCAACTTTTACTCTTCACGGGGTCCACGCCCCCCACTCGCGGCATCAAGCTATGGGAAGGAGCCAAAATCGTCTTCATGACCCTCCAAGTGCTTCAAAATGACCTTAAATATAATCGCTACTCGCTCGTTGATGTATCGCTTTTAGTATTTGACGAAGCCCACCAGGCAGTAGGGGAATATGCTTATACAGGCCTCGCCACAGAATATTTCAAGCAGGCTAAAAATCCCCGGGTTCTTTGCATCACTCATATAATATGAAGTACTACCACAATTCAATCGCCGTCACACCTGTATTTTGCCGCAATTATGGGATGCCGGTGATCGTCAATTGACGGTTAGGTTATACTCTCGGGAAATTATTGCCCGTGGTGCTTGTTTAGTTCAGATTTGACGCATTCATTCTGGAGGGGGTATGGAATTATGAGCAAAAACTCTAGCGTTGCATAGGCGCGGGTTTAATACTGAATCTCCGAGCAATATCGCTACTTGCGCGGATTC
>MBAA01000055.1:3697-3877 GCA_001940655.1 Promethearchaeota archaeon CR_4 | reverse complement strand
GCTAATCCTCACCCGCAGACTCGCTACTGGGAGGCGGCACCTCGTCCCGCAGTTCGCGCTCCAGTTCCACGAGCTTTTCGCTCGCAATGCGCCGGATGAACTCGGACGGCGATCCGAACGCATATTTGGCCTTGATGGCGGGGCTCTCGATGAGGGCCGCGATCTTCGCGTGCATCTCGG
>MBAA01000055.1:3277-3548 GCA_001940655.1 Promethearchaeota archaeon CR_4 | reverse complement strand
GGCACCCCGCATCCAAGGGATCCATCTCGGCAACTTGCAATGGGCAATGGTCCAGCGAGAATAAATGGATTCTAAGAGTCGGAGGGGTGAATCTAATCGCTTGTGAAAGCGAAAACTCTCCCTATCTTCAACGGCGCGAAGGAGCGAGAAACTCTTCCCCTTTAAAAGGGTGTGCTCGAATGGACGGTAACTCTCGCAAACCGAATCCATGGGAAGAAAACAAGATGGGATTACTTTCACCCACACGAAAAGGAAGCAGCATTGGAGCAAG
>MBAA01000055.1:2966-3198 GCA_001940655.1 Promethearchaeota archaeon CR_4 | reverse complement strand
ATAGTTGGCTGTATGGTAAAATGCGACGTACTAATGGACTCTTGCTCGGGGGAATGTCTCTCGACTCACGAGCAGAATTCACGATGAGGTTGGGGAAATAATGACGAGTAAAATGACGAGGTTTTGGACATTATGACGAACTCGATTTATTGCTACACGCGCGATGCCGCGGGCGACTACGTGCCCGTGAAATTGGAGGTACTGAAAGTGACCCGGGACGACTCTGGAAGGG
>MBAA01000055.1:426-2952 GCA_001940655.1 Promethearchaeota archaeon CR_4 | reverse complement strand
ACAGCTCGCGTAACCCAGCTGAAGACCCTCTTGGCATCCTTGCAGGCCATGCCCGTCCCATCAGCAGAGCTACTTGCGAGCGCGCGGGACAAGATCCGGTCTCCCTTTTCCCCAAGTACTGTAAGTGCTAGCGGCAATATCGCTACCGTTGCGGTTATGCGGGCGAAAGTGTGCCTTTCCGGCACGCGGCCAAAAGGCAAGCGCGACCGGTCGTGGCAGGTTGAATTGCGCCAGGCAGATAACGTTACGGGCAAACCAGTAAAGATTGAGGGATTCCGGGATACCGGTGCCGATATTCCGTGCATCTCGGCCAACAAGGCTAGCGAGCTTGGTCTGCAAGAAGTGGGACTCGTGGACATCTCGGGGATTACCGCGATTCCCGAACGACTCTCGCGGGTGAGACTCCACGTGACGCTCCCGAAGTACGGCGTGGCGGAAATTGTGGAGGTTGCCGTGGTACCGGACCTCGTGCAGCGGTGCGGGAAGGACTTCCTCATCGACGACCACCTCAGCGCCATCGCCGAGGAAAATATGGGGGTGGCGTGACCTTGACGATGCCCCTCTAGACTCTCCCCGATGAATCGAGTTACTATAGCGGGGCAGTCCCTTACGTCGCCTCGTTCTTGCGCAATGGGAACTTCGACCTCGCCGGGTTCAAGAGGGCCGTGGCTCGCGCCCTCGAACTCGCGAGGGGACACTTCACGATGGCCCCCGTAATCTCGCGCGCGGTCGCCGGGTGCCCCGGTTTCGCCGCGTATTCCGCAAATGCCGCGCGAGCTTGGTTGCTTTCCGTGACCACGAGTAACCTCCAGCAAGCTTCACAGGAATGTGCCCATCTCACACCAATTCACCCGACTGCTACCGCGGACTTGATGGTCGCTAGGCAATTCATCACAACTCAGCTCGAGGCCATTCGCACCCAACACCTGCAACCATTATCCAACCCCATTAGCGAATTGGTGCGCCGGTATGCTGTCGCCCACGCGCGGTGGTTGTCCACGCGTGACGTGAAAGGCGCGGAGGATGCGGCACAACAGGCCCGAAATTCGCTTGACGCAGCCCTGACAAACGCGCGGCAAGCCCGGCAAGCGGTTACTGATGCCTTGATTGCCCTAAGATCACAACCAATCACCAACGCGATCACCCGCGCCGAGCAATCCGCGTGGATGCACGCGCTCTCCAACGCCGTGCCTCGTTCCTTGGGGGTAGGACGTTGCCCGTAATATCATCATCGAAAAAACAATAAAAAACCAAAAAAAAACCACAACTATCGCCAAATGAGAATCCAATATAAGAGGAAGATGTGAACACATATCGAATCCAAACGGAACTCCGGCGGGCGACTTGGACTTCACCCCGGCTCCAGGGCCGTCCCAGAAAAAGAAAGGAATGTCGTCAACCGGAAAGATCAAAGTCTTAGTCGCCCTGCTCATCATCGAGGGCGTCATAATCGGGGTTATGGCCGCATTCTGGCCGCGAACCCCTACTTGGAGAACCGATTATGGCGTTGTCCCCGTTCGTGAAGGGGGTGCCGCGTGCCCGGAGGAACCGGACTACCATGAATTTTCCGCTATCAATATAGGCAAGACCCCGTGGGCGAATCGAACCTTGTACGCCTACGCGCAGTATAACTTGAGCGAGATTCTCAATCGGGTTAGTCAGTATCGCGGAGATCTCACGAGTATCGCGCTCTCCATCAAAGCAGATTGCGCGTACAACTTCACGTGGTGCAATATCACCCGCGTCATCGCGGTGTTTAACCTGAGCACCGTGACGTGGAACACCCGCCCCGAGACGGCGGAAACCTTGGGGTATGCCCCGATCAAACTCAGGAGCGTTGGTAATGACGAAGGTAACAGCACCATCGACGTGACGGACCTCGCTCTGGGCCTATTGCAGGCCGGCGGCGGGAACCTATCCTTCAGCGTGGCACCAATGGGGTGGCCGGATTATTCATGGGTGTATCTCGAGCTCCAATTCACGTACACCGTCCCTGAAACGAACCGGGCCGCAGTGAATCCCGCATACCTCTTCATAGGCGTTGTGTGGTTGGCGTTAGTGTGGACCAAGAAGGAAAAACCGGGAGGAGGCAAGTGCTAATGAGATGGGCCCCCCGCCTGCTCCCCGGCATCGCATTGCTCGCGATTGTCGTGGTTTCGTCCTACTGTGGTTCGGTTCCCGTGTCATCCCCTTCCAGCGCCGGGATCCCTCCGGACGAGTCTGGTGTACTCCCCCAGAACACGAACGGGACGGTAGGGGGGTCACTGGGCGGGACGGGGTATTTTAACTTCACCGATTCACCTAACCCCGGCACAGGTTTCGGCCCTTACGCTTCCACCCCAGAATTTTCCCTACCGACCGGGTGGCAATACGGGCCCGCCACGGTGGCAATCCGCCCGCTTTACACTGTTAAAAATGGGTATGAGCAAGTCTACGCCTCTCCGGTGCAATGTAACGCAGGAACCGATCAGAGCTTGCCCGATCTCGCCTATGACTTGAATGTCGCCTCGGATAACATTGACAACG
>MBAA01000055.1:154-354 GCA_001940655.1 Promethearchaeota archaeon CR_4 | reverse complement strand
CCAGTTCAGTAACAGGGTCCGCGACTGGGCCCCAAGACGAACCAAGGACGGATTATCCATACTGGCGACCGGAAGGCACCAATCTCAATTTAGATGTTGATGACAACGCGTATTTTGGCGGTTTGGCCGAGTCGGATAGTAGCGATGGGGGACAGTGGGATTGGGAGCTCGCACATACTCAGGTAACGGTTCCGGTCCAG
>MBAA01000055.1:0-110 GCA_001940655.1 Promethearchaeota archaeon CR_4 | reverse complement strand
AGTGCTTCGGTACATTTGGCCTCCTGAACGTGGTGGTCGAGGCCTACGCATACACGAACGGCAACCCAAAAGACAAAATTTATAGGGTTCACGCGTGCGTCAAGCTCGAC
>MBAA01000165.1:66031-66602 GCA_001940655.1 Promethearchaeota archaeon CR_4 | reverse complement strand
GGTCGAGTCCGGACAGTTTCACCTCTATTACCCCCTTTACGTGAAAAACCCAATCGAGGCTCTCGACCTCCATCTGGTCAAGAGTGCGACCACTCTCGCAATTCTCGAATTTATCACCAAACATCCTGCTTCAAACCAAGAACAAATTGCGCAAGCAGTTAGGAAAGACATGCGCACGATAAGATATCACTTGAAAAAATTGCAAAACGCGAATTTAGTAGCCGTTGGGGATGATCACCGACACAAGATTTACACAATTAACGATGCCTCGAGGACTACAAACCTGTTGAATCACGCCAATCATTCTTCGGGAGGTTTGACATAACGAATCAATCTCATACTGAGATTCTCCCTACTGAGTTGAAATTAATAAGTCAACCTATTAATTGGGATCTAGAACTCGCCAAGTCCCTCCTCGTGGAGAAAATTCAGAATTTGAAGCAATTCTGCCTTCGAGAATTAAATCTCTTCATTGACAACATGATTGAAAACCCATTCATAGGAAAATTCAATAATTTCCTGCAAAAAATAGATGGAACGAGAACCTTCGGAGATCTCGAACACGACGTGT
>MBAA01000165.1:61760-66006 GCA_001940655.1 Promethearchaeota archaeon CR_4 | reverse complement strand
AGCATTTGAGAATATGATTCTGAAAGGGGAACAACATTTACCTGATTTCAAACATACTTTACCCCACGAACTGGAACTTCCTTCATTATCTAAGAAAGTTAATGCATATATCGTTGAAGAAATTCTCCCTTTATTTTTAACAGATTATGAAATAACGCCAGTAAAGCGATCTCACTGATAAAATAGAAGGATATCATTAAGACTCGTATTTTAATTCCCCAAAAAATAAGGGAAAAAAAGCGTTAAATTATCGTGGTAGGGGGCACGAGGGCGGTCAGAAACAGGATGAAGACCATTCCTAAGAGCAATCCAACCCCCATCCGGTGCTTATTCGTGCACTTCATGTGGATCATGGGAATGAGCTCGTCTGTTGTAATATAAACCATAATTCCTCCCGCGAAAGCAAGACTAAAACCCGTGACAATAGCGGCATTTAAGGGGCCAAAATCGAGAATGATCCCAAAACCTGACAAGGCACCGAGCGGTTCAGCAAGACTGGACAACAAGGTTAGCCAAATAATCTGTTCACGAGTACGATGATTACTCCGAATGAGAGCGGAAGCAACTGCGATTCCCTCCGGAATATTATGGATCATAATATTCTGATAAAATTCTGATGATAATCTGATAGGTGGAACTAATTAGGCACGCCTAATTTATAGAAAGAAAAATCGTTAAAAAACCTTTTTCACGCGGGTTGACGCATTCAATTTCAATAGAGTGTGCTAAAAAGGAATAATTATTTCATTCAATATCCATCTTCAAAGCGCCTAGATAAATATTCTTTGAAATTGACCGGGAAATTTGTTTGGATTTCAAAGCAAATGATGTGATCAGACAAATAGTTGGAAAAAAATTGATACCCAATTATTCCTCCATTTATTGATTGTTGCCGAAATCCCTAAGAGAGAGTGTCGCACATAACGACTACATCATGCCCATATATGAGTACCCCGAAGCTATGCATGAATATCTAGAAACAATCCTCCGCTTATCGAAACGCGATCCCGGGAATTTAGTCACCAACCTCGACATTGCGAACGACCTGAACATAAAACCACCTTCAGTGTCCGAGATGATTCCCAAGCTCCAAGAACATGGGTTGGTGGAATGGGAAAAGCGAAAGGGTGTGAAACTTACCGAGAAAGGTTTGAAACTCGCCTCCCTAGTCACGCGTAACCACGTCATGTTGAAGGTGCTCTTCAATAAATTATTCGGGATAGATAACGACAGCATTCTTGAAAAGCTTGCTTGCGACATCGAGCACCATCTCACGGAAAGGGTCAGCCACCTGATGGAGGATACCCTTGGTACGGCAAAGATAGATTCGGAGAACTTGAAAGCCGATGATCTAGCATTTATCAACAAACTCGACGAGCTCCGGGTTGTAAATACTACCAAGCTCCGTCGGTTTCTGGATGAGATCACTCTTCTACTTGACTCGGAAGGACACCGGAAGGAATCCCCCCTCAGGACCAAAATCAATGATTTAAAAAGTTTCTTACTCGAAGAATAACTCAATGTTACTTTGGTTTGATGTTCCGCGACAAGCGTACAATCAATTTTTTTATTACTTGGTTTTGCACAAAGATCGCAATTCGTCTATTAATGGAAATTTAAATGATGGGTAAACTAGCGACTCCGACTTAATTTATTTAGAAGTTCGTGGTATAGATATTTTTGATTACAGATTTTGCGAGAAAAGTCTGCTGACATACGATAAAAATTTCGATGTTGAGAACAATGAGTGAAGAAAAGAAAGACACATTTCAAACGCAGGTTGTAAATGAGGAAATCCTCAAAAATCTGAGTCTAAAGAAGCGTTACGCGTGGATACGCGCGAACTTGATGACTGTTTTGACGGACGAGGAATTAAACTTCTTCGATGAGGTTGGTCGCTTCTGCTTGAAGCAGGAGAAGGAAGTCAACCACTGGAAGGATGACGTCTACACGTGGATCCCCAAGTTCGGGGAGAAGGGATACATTAATCGTAATCGGAACTACTCCGAAACCGGTATAGATTGGGGTGATAAGGCAGGTTATAGGTTTGAATCGATGCGAAGCATTGCTGTGGATATGTTTGACACGCAATTCAACATGGCAATGGGCGCGACTGTTCTCGCCATTAACCCGATCCATGCCCACCACGAAAACCGGCCGGTCTGCATTGAAGCTTTGACGGACTTGATTAGTGGTAAAAACGTTGGTGCCATCTTGATCACCGAACCCGAGCGCGGGTCTGACTCACTGCACCCCTTGACCAAGACGGAACCCCAAGCGGACGGTAGTTTCATCGTGAACGGTGTGAAGGCTTTCAACACGAACGCTCCCAAGTCCAAGTGGCTCGTCCTCTACGGCGCGCCGGATCCCTCGAGTCCTGAGACGCCGAACCAGATGACGCAGCTCCTAGTCCAGGTACCTCAAGATTCCATCAAGATCGAGCGTGTGTACATTCCCTGGGTGCCGAAAATGCACCTCGGCAAGGAAACGTTCACTAATTGCAGGGTACCGAAAGACCAAGTATTGGGTGGCATCGGTAAGGGCCGCGACTACCAGTTCGAGGGACTCGTCCCCGAACGACTCGGCATTGCTATGACCAACATATCCGAGTGTTGGGGCGCCCTCGCTTACGCGAGCCTCTATGCCAATATGCGACTTCAGTTCGGTAAACCCATCCTCACCCTCCAAGGCGCAGGCTTCGTCCTGTGCGAGTGGTGGGCGAAGACTGCCAACTACTATCAAGGAATCCTCCGCTTCTGCGCGCAGTATGATGTGAAGATGAAGAAGTACGGCGGGGAAATACCTGCTGCGCTCAACCAGGCGTTCGTAGCTACGGCAGCCCAGTTGAAGTACGAAGGCGCGTCCCTCGCGGATCGCGTTTGCTACGAGATGGCGAACCTCATGGCCGGTGCGGGCGTGAGTGATAACACACTCATGATGGACCTCCTCGGGGTTTCCCGCATTCAAGAAATAGTAGGCGGTACCCGGCAGATTATGCTCTACATCTTGTCAATGGCTCAACGCCAGCTTTACAAGATGGTCTGAATACACGTCTTTCTTTCACTTCCCTTTCAAATTTGGAAGAATAATTCATTTGAACCAGTGATTTTTCTTTTAAGTTTGGATGGGTTGGTCTCGTGGTAATATCCCCCCACCCACCCAAGTAGGAAGATTATTGTAGATTCATCCTAAATTTTTTAAAAGTCCCCGGCAAGTATCATCTGAACTCCAGAATTTTAGCGAGGAAACGCAGTTTCCACGCTTTAAAAAAAAATCCTGTGTTGAGAACAATGAGCGAAGTAAAAAAAGAAACTTTTCAGACTCAGGTTGTGAACGAGGAAATCCTCAAGAACTTGAGTTTAAAGAAACGTAACGCATGGTTACGAGCGAACCTGATGACCGCGCTGGACGAACAGGAAATGGGCTTCTTCGATGAGGTCAGTCGCTTCACCTTGAAGATGGAGAAGGAAGTCAACCACTGGAAGGATGACATGTACACCTGGATCCCCAAATTCGGGGAAAAGGGATACGTGTGTCGTAATCAGAACTACCCCGAATCCGGAGTTGATTTTGGTGAGTTGTGTGGCCTGCACATCGAAATGATGCGGAATCTGGCAGTGGACTTGTTTGATTCGCCATTCAATATGGGGATGGGTGCCACGGTGCTCGCCCTCAACCCAGTCAAGGCTCACCATGAGAACCGGCCGATTTGCATCCAAGCCTTGACGGAAATGATAACTGGTAAGGCCATTGGTGCAATCTGCATCACCGAACCCGAGCGCGGATCCGATTCGACGCACCCGTTGGTCAAGACGGAACCCCAAGCAGACGGCAGTTTCATCGTGAATGGTGTGAAGGCATTCAACACCAACGCCCCCAAGGCCAAGTGGATCGTCCTCTACGGAGCGCCGGATCCATCGAGTCCCGACACACCGAACCAGATGACCCAGCTCATGGTCCAGCTACCCCAAGACTCGGTCAAGGTCGAGCGAGTGTTCATCCCTCAAGTGCCCAAGCTGTGGCTGGGGAAGGAAACGTTCACCAATTGCCATGTCCCGAAAGACCAGGTATTAGGTGGCGTTGGCAAAGGTCGCGAGCACCAGTTCGAGGGCCTCGTCCCCGAAAGACTCGGCATTGCCATGAGCAACATTTCCCAGTGTTGGGGCGCCCTCGCTTACGCGAGCCTTTATGCCAACCAGCGCGTGCAGATGGGCAAACCCATCCTGCTGCATCAGGGCGTGGGGTT
>MBAA01000165.1:59362-61748 GCA_001940655.1 Promethearchaeota archaeon CR_4 | reverse complement strand
GTGGTGGGCAAAGACTGCCAACTACTTCCAAGGGATCCTCCGCTTCACTGAGCAGTATGACATGAAGATGAAGAAGTACAACAACAAGTTACCTCCCGCGCTCAGCATGGGACTCGTGGCCGCGGCAGCCCAGTTGAAGTACGAGGGCGCAGCCCTCTCGGACCGTGTCTGCTACGAGATGGCGAACCTCATGGCTGGTGCGGGCGTGTGCGACAACACCCTCATGATGGACATCCTCGGCGTCTCCCGCATCCAAGAGATCGTGGGCGGCACCCGGCAGATAATGCTCCACCTTCTGAGCGGAGCACAAAAGCAGCTCTACAAGATGGTCTAAAAACCATCTTTTTCTTTAAGTTCTTTTTTTAATCCTAAAACAAAAACCCGATAGAAATACGCTTTTGCAGTTAATTCCATACCAGAATGAGGATTTTCTATTAAATCAATTGCATTCTTGCTTGAAAAAACCTTTAATTAGAAGTAAAATCGGAATTAAGCTGAGTCGGTATAGGAAAAAATATCTTCAATTTTCACTTTGAATAAATTGGCCAGTTTGAATGCAAGGGAAAGGGACGGATCATATTTTTCAGTCTCAATCGCGATAATGGTCTGTCTCGTCACCTTGACTTTATAGGCCAAATCTGCTTGAGTTAGGTTGTGCATTGCCCTGAACACTTTAAGCTTGTTCTTCAGATACGTTCCCCTACATTTTTTTCCTGTAGTATACAAAGCAGGCTATAAAGAGGGCACTTAAAATAACGGCACCAATCGCGAGTGTCAAAATGATGAGTCCAACTTGTTCGTATAGCTCTAAGTCCAGAAGGTTCAAGACCGCAAATATAGCAACAGCTATGATAATACAAAACACATAGATTTGGGTTGCTTGACTCAACGCTTTTTCAAAAATCTTCTCGCCCCTTTCATCCGTAGTTACTAGAGGTTGGTATTTTTTTGCTAAAAAAAGCAATATCGCGTCCCCACTGGCAAGCAAAATCAATCCCATAGTAAGGTCATAAAAAACCGTTTGAAAAGCAATACCTGTATAAATTATGCAAGCAAAGTAGAGTATTTTAAATATCTTTACCTTGTCCAACACACATCACCTTGTAAAGCTTACTTAACTTTATGTAATTAATACATTACAATTTGTATATAACACTTTCCATCAGGGCTTATTAAAACTACTGGTTTTTTCAAGATAAGGTTGTTTTGTTCCACTAGTTAGACTCAATCCATTGCCGAAAAAATGTTTATTTTTTCTCCACCATAGCCTTCCTTTATAGGACAACCAATTGTGTTCATTTCCCGGATATGAAGATCGTATGTCCCAATCTCCGACAAAACCCGATATGGTGCAGATTAGCGATTTTTGGATCCAGAAAGAAATCCTGACGATGCGGTGGGACTGCGATTACCACTGGTGTAATGGCGTCTGTTGCGACGTAGGGTGCTGGTTCGTGGAACCGGAAAGAGATCGCGTGGCTGCTTGTATCAAAGAGATTGCGGAATATCTTCGAGACCGCCCGGAGCTCCCGTTCTGGAAAGAAGGCCCAGACCAATGGGAATTTTGCGACCTAGGGTGGGACGAGGGATATTACCACTCCAAGGCGATCAACAACCTGTGTATCCTCCAAATGCCTGATGGTCGATGTGCAGTCCATACGTATTGCATAGATCGGAAAATTCCCTGGGAAGAGTTCAAATTCACAATTTGCGTGACCTGGCCCTTGAAGTTTCGCGTGTTCAACGGGGAATGGCACGTGACTTTGCATCCTGAATTCAACGATCCTGGGTGGGACCCGTGTATCTGCATCCGGCCGGACACCTTACCCCCCGAAATTCGCGATAAGTTACCTCACGTCATCGAGTCGATGAAAACCACTATCGTCAGCCGCATCGGCGAGAAGAGATACGAGGTACTACACGCGTATGTCAAAAAGAATTTCGGGAAATACTTTACGAAAACAATGAATTCATAAACTCTTTTTTCATCAGGAATCTTGCTTTCCGCTCCACCCATTTCTGAAGTGTTGTATTACATATTAAAAGACAGGCGACCACTCAAGGAATATGAATGAGATCAGCAATGCACGCCCTTTTGCTCAACCAAAGTGGTTGGCGGGGGTTCGCATCTTGGATTTCACCCGTTTGCTCCCAGGCCCCTATGCCACGCAATTAATGGCGGATCTCGGCGCCGAAGTCATTAAAGTCGAGGAAACGGGTACGGGGGACGCAATGCGGTATTATCCTCCATATTTCGAGGGTGAAACATCGAAAGACCGCCTCTCGGCTTATTTTGTCTGTGTCAATCAGGGAAAAAAATCAATCACCCTCGACCTGAAAAATAAGGTAGACCAGCAAACCTTCCTTTCCCTATGCAAGGAGGCTG
>MBAA01000165.1:59182-59348 GCA_001940655.1 Promethearchaeota archaeon CR_4 | reverse complement strand
AGCTTCCGCCCGGGCGTCATGACCCGCATGAATATCGACTACGATGCAGTGAAGTGTGTCAAACCTGACATCATTTACATCAGTCTCACAGGATATGGTCAATTTGGGCCTTATCGAGACCTCCCCGGTCATGATATGAATTACGTGGGCATGATGGGCAACCTCT
>MBAA01000165.1:55847-59152 GCA_001940655.1 Promethearchaeota archaeon CR_4 | reverse complement strand
TTAACCCTGGAGTTCAGGCTGCTGACCTTGGGGGTGCGTTGTTCGTGGTTTTATCTTTACTCTGTGCCCTCTACCATCGGGCAAGGACAGGGGAGGGAGCCTATATTGATGTCGCAATGAGCGACGTGGCCTTCACCCTTGCCCGCCAATTCATCACCGAATCCCTCGCGGCCGGAACGGTTACGAGTAGGGGGGAGGGACCCCTGCTTGGGGAATATCCGTGGTACAGTGTGTATCAATGTAAGGATGGCCGGTTCTTTGCTCTCGGTCTCATAGAAGAGAAGTTTTGGTCCACTTTCTGCAAAGCTCCGGGGATCGGGCTTACAGATTGTGCTAAGAGTCAATTTGAAAAAGGCCCCGCTCGGGATCATACATTTGATAAAGTGAAAAAATTAATGGCATCAAAGACCTCGGAAGAATGGTTTGCCCTTTTCAAAGAATGGGACATCCCTGGCACGCCTGTCCAAAGTGTACTCGAGGCCACGCAGGATCCCAACGTATTAGCACGAGATTTGCTACGTTTTACAAGTATTAGGACAACCAAGAATGTACCGATATTTCCTTTCCCTGTAAAAATTGCCCATTCCCAACGCACACTGAACGCATATGAAGCGAAAACTCCAGTCCAAGAGGGTGATAAGATAAACGCACATTTTTCCAAACTTGGGGAAAACAATACCGAGTTCTGGATAAAAAAGTAGAGGATGAGATCAATCCATTTCTTTTTGTTCCCCTTGACTTTATAACTAAAGAACTAAATTGCATTAATTTGGTGAACTGGAGGGTTGTAGAAGTATACCAAATGTTGCCTGATGGCATCAAGTAATCTAGTGGGCGATGTTACAGGCATATTATCACGTCTTTTCTTTCCCTCGAACGCAAGTTGTTACAATACGAATCGAATTAAATGTATTGGATTGTGTATGTATGGAAGCAAAAGATGTGTTAGATGGCAAAATAAACATCAAACAGACCTTATCGGCAATCGAGCAACAGGCAGATTATTACATTTCTCGGGCCCAGATGCTTAAAAAAATGGGTCGGTTGGATGAGGCGGTACGATATTACTCATTTCTGGGAAAACTTTTCAAAATCTTGGACAAAGACGAGCTTAGTCATGATTTTTTCGTTGAGAAGAGTAAAGTCATTGCAATGATGAAAAAGAACCCAATCATGGGTTAAAATTACCTTCCGCTTTTTTTTCACGGTTAAAAATTAGAGATACGTCCAGATTATGGGGACTTGTGACGATTCCGTTTTTAGTCTACATTTACTGCGAAAAAGTGTCCATCAAGGAAACCAATGGCCCCGCGCTTGAGGAGTCTCCCTAAATTTTGCACGAGAGACATTTTCTCCCACATGAAAACCCACGGGTCATTCGCGACATAGTGAGAGCCCCCGTAGGTGATACCGAGACGCGTGAGGTCATCGATGGTGAGTGGTTCTTGCAGGGCACGCAATATCTTTACATCCCGTTGGTCTATGATTGCCAGATACTCATCAACCCGGCGTTGGAATTCCGATTTTGCAATAACTCCAACCTCGTGCCCTGTAATGTAATAGTCAACATCAAGAAAGCAGAGCGCGTGAGCTGACGTGATGAATAAGTCGATATCCGAATCCGAGCCGCCATAATAAGGACCCCAGGCGGTGAGGTCTATGTCTGTCGTATAGACGACCCGTTGTTTAGGAAAAAGCAAGCAACAATGTCCCTCGGAATGTCCGGGAGAGTTGATGACCTCCATTTCCACTTTCCCGAAAGTAAATACTTCCCCGTCCTTATACGTGCCTCCCAAACGGCTTGATGCTGAGAACCAAAGGGGATTTCGAGAGGGGGAGAAAGGAGTCTGGGGGGGATCCTTCTGCTGAATGTAAAACAACCATTCTTCGATGCCCTTTTCCCCGTAAACTTCTTGAACTCCCACACGGCGAGGAATATTCCGCCGGTCTTGAAAGCAGTCCGCCTCAATTTCGTTCATCAGAATGTGTGCTTGGGGAAACAGTCCGTTTCCCCGAATGTGGTCGAAGTGGTAATGTGTGTTGAAGACGCGGGAGATGGTGTTAGTATTGTTGACATATCTAAGAGTCTCTGCATCAGCACCCGGGTCTATAATGACCTTTTCCGCGTCATCAATGAAAAGCGACCTACACGCTGGAAAATGAGAATTCCGCTGCCCTTCGAGTAACTTGATCGGGCCGAATTCCTGCAGCATTAATTTTTTTTAGAAGCTGTGCCATTTTAACTTGAAGGAAAAACCCCATTCACCCAATCTTGAGGTATCAATATGATTTTCAGCGGCCAATCGACGGAAATTGTGAAGAAAGAACTTGCAAAAATGGAAAAACCCGTGAAGGTTCTCGTTTTTACTTCATTGGGGCCTGATGGAAAGCGAAAATGCCCCGCGTGCGAGGACACTGCCATTCTTATCAAAGAGCTCGCTAAGATGTCTAACGACAAGCTCGATGTGAAAGAATATTCAATCACCGAAGATAAGGATATCTGCGTCCAATATCATGTGGAACGAATACCCACCATACTCTTTCCAGACTATGGTATCCGTTATACGGGATCTCCGATAGGTATGGAAGCAGCCCCATTCTTGCAGACCATTGTCCTCGCATCCACCAGTAAAACGGGTGTACCTGCAGATATGATCAATGACCTCAAAACGAAAGGAAAGGGGAAAATTATTAGAACCATCGTCACTCCCACATGCTCCTATTGCCCGACTGCAGTCCTTATCGCGAATCGTGTTGCCATTGCCAGCGGCGGGGCGGTTCAGAGCGAGATCATCGAATCGTACGAGCACGGGGATTTGGTAGCAAAGTACAAAGTTACTGGTGTTCCCGCGGTGGTGCTCGGGAAAATCACAGATGGAAAAGTCACCGATGACGAAGTAGCATTCCTCGGTTTGCCGTCTGGGCGTGGCATCGTTGAGAAACTGACCGGGCACGTTCGGGGAATTGAATCCATGTACACGTAAAAATTCCATTAATTTCGTCTTAGTCTAACATTACTGACAAATCTTTCCTGTCGAAATAGAGGTCGCTTGTTGAAGTGCTTTGTTTCTCGAATAATGATAAAGGCCATACAAGTTCAACACGATGGAGAGCCCCATACACATTCCAGCGAGAAAGTCATTCCACCCGCTCCCGCCAAATATGCCAAGCAAGATACCAACAGTACAGCTCAAACAACCAACGGGAATAGCGAATTTATCTAATAATTCCTGTTTTTGCACGCGGAACTCCTTTATAGATCTCATATATTTCGTTCCTGTTCGTTTAGTGGAAATCCTTTAACT
>MBAA01000165.1:54798-55837 GCA_001940655.1 Promethearchaeota archaeon CR_4 | reverse complement strand
AATTCAATGAAGAAGTCGCATATAAACTCCTGAGGACTTGGGGTCCATGGTCGTTAAGGGGGATGCGGTGGAGTGAAAACCAAATGGTTCAGGAGAAGATTGCAGCTTTTCAAAGAAAAAAAGAGAGGGCGTATTCAGAAAGTTCCTCAACTAGATGTATTATGCTTCGTCAGGTACCCCGTGACGATGAGCAGTATCACGAGCCCGATGCAGATGGTCAGGTTCACCAACGGAATGTGGATATAATAGAGGATGAGTGCCCCAATGAACACCATAATGCAGTCAATTATCAAGTTGGGCCACGAGTCCACTGGCGATTTCCAACCCAATTTCACGAACCCGATGTTCTCAATCGGTTCCCAGATGATCCCAACGATAGTTGCTCCAACAAGTCCCCAGAGACGCGCTTGTTGTTGTGCATTTATTGATGTGATGTAACCAAACCAGTCCGGAAACTCCGCAGCAAACACATAATATACGATGGCGTAAATCTGGAAATACGCCACGGCGCCAAACAAAAGATGTCCAAAGCTCCAATAGTCAAGCCAAGATTTACTTACCTCCTCTGGCTTGGTTGCAATGAATGTTCCCATTTTTATCACACAAACCTAGATGAAATTTATGGTTAACTAGACCTTTCCCAATTCAGACATTTAAGGGATTGTGTTGGGAAAGGGACGGCATTTTAATGGAGCAAAAGATACGTATAAATTGAAATTCGTATTAAGTGACGAACTTCGCTTACCATGTGGGATCGCCTTATGGCAGATGCGAGCAAACCACCAGCTGACTTTTTTCTCGACTCACTATATGAGGTCGTTGGGAAGACCTCAGCTTTCTTGAAAATACACGCGCCCCGCTATCAGAAGATATGGGCGGACTTTTATGTTCAGTGGGATCCTAACCCGCAATCCATCTGCATCGTAATTGTTGACAAGGTACGATTTTACCGAGATCTCCCTTACCGAGTGGAAGTGTTGCGGGTGATGGAGAAGGCAATGGTGGAAAGTCTGCAGGCAATCAAACACGTGTTGACTAC
>MBAA01000165.1:48279-54755 GCA_001940655.1 Promethearchaeota archaeon CR_4 | reverse complement strand
GTATTCGCGCCTGCTGACGTGAAATTGCTGGGATACTTGGTGGCGGAAAAGTTGATCAGCGTGCTACAACGGATGATTTCACTCGCCTCAAGTGACGTGCCTATTCAATATATCATTGTAGCCAAAACTAAAGCTATGCTTAGACTCAGTAGGATGACTGATGAAGAGATCCAGAATGGCATAGTCTCGGCAAATATCCCGTGCACCATACAAGCAGTAAGATCAACGTTTGCTGAACTCGAGAAAGAGGGATTAGTGCAGGTCGACCGGAAGAACCCGGAAAAGGAAGTGTACGCAAATCTCAAGGAGTTTAAGCTTTCCGTTGAGGGTGAGGCGATTTTTACCCAGAAGATATTCCCTCTGCTTGAGTGGTGCATCCAACTTTGGCAGAGCTTCTACAACGTGCGGGAGTTAGACGTAAAAATCCCTGATCACTATCAATGGAAGACACACTTAGAACAGATCACCACAAAGGCGGCAACTCAAGGTTTTACAAACGCGCATTATGTTGTAAAACACCTTGCAGACTATTTCGAAGCAGTGCAAAAAAAGGAAGCAAACCCTCCATCGTTATCATAATACCTCTTGTTCCTTAAAGGTATTCACATAATTCGCGACCGATCACAGCTAATTTAAATGGCAAAAACACTATAAATGGTCTACACATCATAAGGGATGGAAAATGTCATGGCTATTTTCGAAATGGGTATCATTAAGAATGGAGTTCTCATCTTCTCGAAGACATTTTACCCTCTGGACGCTGACGTGAAAACTCGGGCAAGAGATCAGAACCTACGTAGTCAGATACTCTCGTCTATCATCCACTTCGCAAATAATTGCTTGTCTACCGAGGTAGAGTATTTTGTAATGCGGAAGTACCAGATAGCAATTGCGTCTCAACAGGTAATCGTCAGGGGAGGTAAAAATTTCGTGGTAGCCTACGTCATCGGGGATAGCGACTTGGAGGTGGAAATCGTGAATGAATCTCTCGAACGAGTCCTCAGTAATTTTATCGAGAAATACCAAAATGAGTGGGGAATTGTCGAAAACACGGCTAAATACTCCGCGTTTGAAAAGATTCTCTTTGACATCTTTGGAGACCTACACTATCGCCCCTCTGATCGGGTTCGGAAGCTTTTTAACACGTGAGGTTTTCCCGTTTCCTCAGAAGTTCGATAATTTCTGACGCTATTTCCCCCGGACTTTTACCTTTAGTTTTGAGTTGGACATCAGCAGCAGCACGATACAAGGGTTCCCGGACAATAAGGAGATTTTTTATCTCTCGCATAGGGTCTGGTTTGCTGAGCAATGGTCGTTTTTCCGTACCATCATAGAGAACGCGTTGGTAAATTTCCTCAGGAGTAGCTGTGAGGAGGATAAGAAATGCAAAAGAACGGAGAATTTGGACGTTTTCCGGGCGGATAATTACTCCCCCTCCGGCGGATATAACGGTATGATGCTTTTGTGCTAAAGAACGACACACTTTGGTTTCGAGATCGCGAAAGTGCACCTCTCCCTGCTGTGCGAAGATTTCAGGGATAGAGACCCCGGCCATTCGTTCAATATCCTTGTCCATCTCGATAAATTCCCACTGTAATCGATATGCGAGCTCTCTACCGCACGAACTCTTTCCCGTACCCATAAAACCTATGAGGACGATGTTGTCAACGGTCATTAAATGTAATTAAATGATTTGAATATATATTATATTGCAGAATACGTAGAATATCTCAATGTTCGGTAACGTTACGGATCCTGAAATTTCCTCGAAGACTAAGGTACTTGGTATCATCGGATCCCCGATTGAACACAGCATGAGTCCTGTGATGCACAACGCAGCACTCCAAGGATTAAACCTTGATTACCGGTACCTCGCCTTCCATGTCCCTCTTGAACGCCTGTCTTCTGCCATTGATGGAATTCGAGGATTAGGCATCGTTGGCGTAAATGTAACCATTCCCCACAAAGAAAATGTGATGAAACTTCTCGATGAAATTGACGAAAAAGCCATAAAAATCGGAGCGGTCAATACCATTAAAAATGTATGCGGGCGATTAATTGGGAGGAATACAGATGCGGAGGGTGCAATGGAGGCAATTAAAAACGTAGGATGGAAACTCGACCGGTCGAATGTAGTAATAATTGGGGCGGGTGGGGCGGCCCGTGCTATTGCATTTGCCTTGGCAAGAGAGGTTCCCCGTATAGTGATTCTCAATATTGAGGAAAACCAGGCTAGAAAATTAACAACGGATCTTGAAGCATTTACGAAAACCACAATTATGCATTACCTTTTAGATGAAGAACGTACGCAACACGAGGTCTTGGAAGCAGACCTGCTCATTCACGCAACATCTATAGGGATGCATCCGAACGTGGAACAGAGTCTAGTGCCAAAAAAATGCCTTCATAGTGACCTCCACGTATTTGACATTGTATACAATCCCTTGGAAACTAAATTGCTCAAAGATGCCCGAGAAGCAGGATGCCCCACCTTGGGGGGGATCGACATGCTGGTAAACCAAGGAGCTCTGGCGTTCAAGTGGTGGACAGGGGTGACACCTGATAAGGAATTAATGAAACAAGCGGCAATTAAGGCGTTGGGACTATGAAGATCGCAATCATTGGTGCCACGGGGAAGATGGGCGCGTGGTTTTGCCAAGAATTTATAAAATTTGGACATAACGTGACCGGAATTGGACGAAACGCCGCAAAATTACGTGAATTAGACTCAAAGCATCATATACAGGGAACGACTGATTACACAAGTGGATTGACCGGCGCGAATTGGATTTTAGTCGCTGTGCCCTTAGACGTGATCGTGCAGGTGGTTCAGAATAGTCTCCCATTTATTGATAAAGGCGCGATAATTCTTGATATTTTGTCCGTTAAGGGAAGTGTATTGCCAATTCTCGGAAAAGTCTGCAAGGAGGTGGGAGTTCAATATGTGAGTACCCACCCAATGTTCGGTCCAGGCGCAGAAAGTATGAAGGATAGAAATCTCATCATCACCCCAGTGCCGGAACACGAGAAGGCAGTAGCTCAAGTAAAAGAACAATTTATCGCAATGGGGGCACGCGTGACAGAAGCAGGGGCGGAGTTCCATGATAAAATGATGGCGCTCGTGTTGAACCTTCCCCATTTCTTAAACATTCTTTTTGGGAAGATCCTCGCGAGTTCAGGTTTTGAGTTCCCATTGATTAAGCAATTCGGAGGGACGACATTTGCGTTACAAGAATTTCTCTCACTCAATGTTAATGCCGAGGATCCCGCAATATACGGACAATTCCAATTTGAAAATCCCGCATTCCACGATTTGCTAAAAGAGTTTCAAGAGTTAATTGGGCAATATACAAAAATCATTGAAACAAAAGACCCAGCTTTGTTCAAGCAGTGGATGCAAGGAAATGATACTTTTTTCAAGCAGGATGCCCTGTATTCTAAATCTAACTCCCTGTTTTATCGTATCTTAAAAATATTGTCTTGAATCGTTGTAGAATTACAGGATACTCTCACAAGCGTTTTGGTACAATTCATACATGTCCATAAAGTCCGAGATGTGAATTTGCCCCGCTGTGGTCTTTTCTCCAATGGATGCGTACGAAAACACTGCCCCCATCGAAGGAGCCAAGACGCGAGACACGATGCCCATTTGACCCATGCAGAAGGTAATGAGCTGGAAATTCCCTGCCCGCGCACTTTTACAGAAGCGGAGAATATTGATATTGTCTCGGAAATCTACCGCGGTGGTGACGATCTTGACTATGTCATTACCGGGGGAGAAGTCTAGAGGCAATTGTTTGATCTGCTCTATAGTTTCCTCGATTTGAGGAAGAGGGGGGGTCTTTTCCATATCATGCCAAGATATGATGAATTTAATCCCAGCTTCCTTTCCTTTTCGGACGAAGTCCATCAGGAAGAGCTTCTCCGTACTCCATTCCACGTCAATATAATCTGGTTTAAAGTCTAAAAATGAGAGGAGCAATCGTTGCCGCTTTCCCACGTCAATAAGTGCCATCCCTCCTTCACAAGAAGCCCGAAAGGTGAAAATGACAGGGACATCCACCGAGTGTAAAAACTTAGCGTAGTTTAACTGATCGTAATTCTCAAAGAAGTCAAATCGATACTCGACATATTTTGCCCCGAGAATGACTGCTTCTTTCGCTTGGCGGATAGCTTCTTCTTCGGATTGGATGACTGGAATTGCGACACAAATCATACTTAATCACAGAACAGGTCGTTCCCTTCCTAAAAAAATTTAGGTTATCAAAATTAAGACCAAATTTTTAGTCGTGGCTTCATTAATTGCATCTACAATTCAACTTTTCATATCTACACTAAAGATGGTAAAAGTATGCCCGACAAGCTAATCGTGCGGGGTGCTCGCCAACATAATTTGAAGAATATCACGGTGGAGATCCCTCGAGACAAGATTGTAGTTTTCACGGGAGTCAGTGGTTCAGGGAAGAGTAGTCTCGCGATGGATACTATCTACGCCGAAGGGCAACGGCGATATATCGAATCTTTGTCCTCCTACGCTCGCCAGTTTCTCGGAGAATTAGATAAACCCGATGTAGACTCCATCGAGGGTTTATCTCCCGCAATTGCCATCGAACAAAAATCTGTGTCAAAAAATCCCCGATCCACGGTCGGTACGGTCACTGAGATTCATGATTACCTGCGCCTGCTATTTGCTAACATTGGGATTCCCCACTGCCCAAATTGTGGCAAGGAGATAAAGGCCCAAACAGCCCAGGAGATAATCGATCAAATCATCAAAGAATATCCCAAGGGAACCAAGCTCCGAGTCCTCGCACCCGTGGTTCAAGGAAAGAAAGGTGAGTTCCAGCGGTTATTTCAACAACTGAAGCGGGACGGATACAATCGCGTGGAAGTGAACGGCGAAGCTCGGACGCTTGATGAGGAAATTACACTAAATAAAAACCAGAAGCACGACATTAGCGTTGTCGTTGATCGTATCATCATAAAGGAGGACATCCGCAAGCGCCTGTCCGATTCCATAGAAAATACTTTAAAACTCGCAGAAGGAGTCGTAAAAGTCGATCCAGAGGGCGATAAACCTCGCATCTTCTCAGAACACTATGCCTGCGTTGATTGTGGAATTTCATTCCCAGAGATCACGCCCCGCATGTTCAGCTTCAACAATCCCTACGGGTATTGTAAGTATTGCCAAGGACTGGGATTTGTCCACGAGTTTGACGAGGAGATGCTTTTTGGTGATAAAGATGCGACAATTTATGAAAATAAAATTACTATGGTGCCCGGTTTCGGAACACGAGGGTCTATTTCGTGGCGT
Source organism: Promethearchaeota archaeon CR_4 (assembly GCA_001940655.1). Lineage (GTDB taxonomy): Archaea > Asgardarchaeota > Lokiarchaeia > Sigyniarchaeales > CR-4 > CR-4. The sequence continues at coordinate 49,441 of MBAA01000165.1, read as the reverse complement.
ATCGTGGAAACGGTAGGCGAGCATTACGGATTTGACCTTCAAAAGCCACTAAAAGATATCCCTTCTGATAAGCTTGATAAAATTCTAATGGGAACTGGGCAAGAGAAAATCCACTTTGACATCAACGGCGAGATGCCTGACGAGGAGCGGGAATTTTCCTGGAGTTTCACCCGACCGTTTGAAGGTATCTTGCCAATGCTTCATCGGAGGTACATGACCACTACTTCACAATCCTCTCGCGAGTATTACGAACATTTTATGGTGGAACGCAAATGCAATGCCTGTAAAGGAGCTCGATTACGTCCAGAGAGTCTGGCGGTTACCGTGAATGGGAAGAACATTGCACAAGTTTCAGCTTTAACCGTAGAAGAGGGGTCAGAATTTTTCAACTCGCTCAAGCCAACAGAACGAGAGGCGATCATCGTCAAAGATGTTCTTAAGGAGATTCGTTCACGGTTATCATTCCTGCAGAACGTAGGTTTGGAATACCTGAGCTTGGATCGAGCGGCACGCACACTTTCGGGAGGTGAATCGGAGCGAATCCGCCTTGCCACGCAAATAGGATCAAGCTTGGTTGGAGTTTTGTATGTTCTTGATGAACCAAGCATTGGTCTTCACCCGCGGGACAAGTGGAAGCTCATAAATATGCTCAAGCGATTACGGGACGCGGGGAATACAGTTCTAGTGGTTGAACATGACGAAGATATCATGCGTGCTTCGGATTATCTCGTGGACCTTGGACCAGGTGCGGGAGAAAACGGCGGGGAAGTCGTTGCAATCGGTTCCCTTGAAACAATTCTTAACTCAGAGCGATCTCTGACCGGTCAATATCTCAGTGGCCGGCGTAAGATTGCGATTCCTGTTTCACGCCGTCCTCTTACAGGGGAGGAAATAGTTGTTCGGGGTGCCCGGGAGAATAACCTTAAAAATATTGACGTAAAGATCCCCCTGCGCGTGTTCAATTGTGTAACTGGAGTGTCGGGGGCGGGCAAATCCTCATTGTTTGTAAATATTCTTTATCAGAACTTGGCGCGAAAAATCAATAAAGAAATCGAAGCAGAGCTAGGTGCCGGCGAGTGTGATGGCATCGATGGCCTCGAACAGGTGGACAAAGTCATCAACATCGACCAACAACCCATCGGGCGCACACCTCGCTCGTGTC
>MBAA01000165.1:45219-48262 GCA_001940655.1 Promethearchaeota archaeon CR_4 | reverse complement strand
GTCCTCGATTCTATCCGAGACCTATTTGCGGCTACTCCAGACGCGAAAGAGCGAGGGTATAATAAAAGTCGATTCTCTTTCAACCTTAAGGGTGGACGCTGTGAAAAGTGCGAGGGGAAGGGTTTCAACCTCATCGAGATGCATTTTCTCCCAGATGTATTTGTAACATGTGATGTATGTAAGGGACAACGGTACAATCACGAGAGTCTGCAGGTGAAGTACAAGAATAAAAACATCGCCGAGATCCTTAATATGTCCCACACGCAAGCTCTCGAATTTTTTGCGAATATTCCAAAAATTAAAGAGATATTACAAACAGTGATTGACGTGGGATTGGGATACGTCCAGCTCGGACAACCAGCTACCACTCTTTCGGGAGGGGAAGCTCAGAGGTTAAAACTCGCCAAGCAACTTTCCAAACGGGCTACCGGTAACACGTTATACATCCTTGACGAACCCACCACGGGATTACACTTCTATGACATCGAAAAACTCCTCACTGTCTTGCAACGCCTCGTTGACCGACGCAACTCGGTAATAGTGATCGAACATAATTTGGATGTAATTAAGTCATCCGATTGGATTCTGGATATGGGACCAGAAGGTGGCGCGAAAGGCGGGCGAATTATCGCCACTGGCACTCCGGAAGAAATTGCCCAGAACCCGAGGTCTTACACGGGGCAATATCTCAAGGCAGTCTTACCCACCTTAGAATCGAAACCTCTGGTACCCACTCCAGTTAAATCTCGCAAAAAAGGCCGTACATCGTCTCAATGAAATATGCATGCTTAAGGAGACCAGAATTGAAATCTATTTAATTTACTACCATATTACGAAGTGCTCCTCGTGCTTGACCAGGATAAGATTCAAGGTTGTTTCTGGGGGTTAGCATTAGGGGATGCCCTTGGCCAACCGGTTGAATTCAACCATATAGACGTTATCCAGAAGCGATATGGTTTGAAAGGGATTCAGGAACCCAAAGCTCGGGCTTTGTGGACTGATGACACGGAGATGACGTTCGCGGTTACGAGGGCATTACTTCGTTTGGGAAGTATTGCGAAAATTGAGGAATTGGATGAAAATTCAATCCGGAAAGTGTTTGCTGAAGAATTTATTACGTGGTCCGACAATCCCGGGTGCGCACCAGGCCCTACGTGTATGCAAGCAGTGAATTTCCTCCGGTCTCACCCCGTGAAGTATTGGCGATCTGCGGGGCAGAATGATTCAAAGGGGTCTGGGAGCGTGATGCGAGCGGCTCCCCTCGGTTTATGGTTTGCGGACGCAATTGCACCAGAATTATCACGAGGGAGAGGTAAGATCCACGATCTCCTAATCCAAGTCTCCACACTTCAATCTGAAATCACTCATGGGCATAAGGTCGCTACTGCGGCCGCCCTCGCCGGCGCCTATTCGGTCGCTCTTGCAGTTAACAACACCCAACCGCGAGATATGGTGAAACCTATCCAACGCATATGTAACGAAATCCATCCCGATTTTGCCGGAGTTATGTCAAAACTCGGGAATGTCCTATATCATAGGGTTCGTGGGGAAATCAATAACGACATTGAAGCATTACACGCCATCGGACTTGGATGGACAGGGGAGGAAGCTTTTGCGATGGCGCTTTATTCAGTAATCCAGTTTCCAGATGACTTCAGAGCGTGTCTCCAAACCGCAGTTAACCATAATGGCGACAGCGATAGCGTTGGGTGCATCGCGGGCAGTATAGTTGGTGCGCTCTATGGTATAAAATGCCTTCCCCTCGAGTGGATAAATCGACTTGCGGAGAGACAACGTATGGATCAAATGCTCTTACAGGTTTGTACATTCTTTTCCGGCCACTTATGAAAGAATTTCGATATCTTTTTTGCCGTAAAAGAAAATTTTCTCCTAACATAATAAAGAGTTGATGTACTTGGAAAAAGCATTAATTATATATGACACGGCTTCAGGGAACACTCGAATTATTGCGGAAAGGATAAAAAAACGGTTGGAAGACCTCGGTATGAGTGTTGATCTCTTCCGTGATAAAGAATTTAAAGCGTTTACGTCTGTTGGAGATTATCAAATAATTGCGCTCGGAGCGCCGCGACATGGGAATTGGCCCGCCTTTACCCTAACACGCAAATTAAAACCACTCTTGAAGATGGACTTGAAGGGTAAGAAATTGATAACATTCGCGAGCGCCGGTGGCCCTAGGCACCAACAGATATGTCAAAAAATTGAAAACTTCATCAAACCCACTGGTATCATCCCCGTGACTTCCATCGGATGTGTAGGAAAACCTACCGAAGATTTCGATATGGTACTAGGGGCGGCGCTTCAGGAAAAAATGTTTCAACGTTAGACTGGGAAATAATCCTCCTTAGTTTTTATCTTTGTCATACAAGTTTATTTTTCGCAATTTTTTTCTGGTGGGTGCCATTATTGAGGTTGTTCGAGGAAAATTGGTGTTAGTTCATGGCTAAAAAGGCGATCAAGAAAGCAACCAAGAAGAGTATTAAGAAGGTTGTCAAGATCGCGGTTAAGAAAGCAGCCAAGAAGAGTATTAAGAAGGTTGTCAAGATCGCGGCCAAGAAGGCACCAAAAAAAGCAATCAAGAAGGTTCAACCGAAATCCGAGGATAAAGAAATGCAACTAGAGGAAATGGTTAAAGTAATTGAAGAAATTTCGCAAGAAAGTAAAGAATCCGCTATTTCACCAGAGACTTCAGTGGAAGAGAAAATTTCCTTGAAAAGTAGACCGGCGAATGGAAAAGACGCTTTGCACGAATATACCGAGGCTCAGGTTCGCGAAAGAAATCAAATGGAGAGCATTAAACAAAACGAAATAACCATCCCTTCCCCGCACAACGAGATTTCTGTCGTAGAAAATTTAGCAGAACGGGCTCAAATGCGTGTGGGTGATAAAGTCATCCGATCTCCTCTGGTGTGTGTCTTAGGGCATATTGATCACGGAAAAACTTCAATTCTAGATTTCATTCGAGGGACGGTAGTTCAAAAAAGGGAGACTGCAGGCATTACCCAACACATCGGGGCATCTT
>MBAA01000165.1:44885-45147 GCA_001940655.1 Promethearchaeota archaeon CR_4 | reverse complement strand
TCCTAGTGGTAGACACGCCAGGACATACCGCGTTCATGAATCTTCGAAAAAGAGGGGGAGCTGTAGCAGACATCGCCATCTTGGTCATTGAGGTTCCAACAGGTCCGATGGTTACCACGTGGGAGGCAGTTCGCATTCTCCGCGCGCGTAAAACCCCTTTCATTATTGCCGCAAACAAAATAGATCGGTTAGCGGGATGGGAAGCGCACGAAAAAGCAGACTTCTTGGATACCTACAAACAAAAAAAACCCTATGTGAAACA
>MBAA01000165.1:41150-44827 GCA_001940655.1 Promethearchaeota archaeon CR_4 | reverse complement strand
ATCGACCGGTATGACAACATTACAGATTTCACTCGAGATTTGGCAATTGTTCCTACCTCTGCAAAAACGGGAGAAGGTATCTCTACGCTCCTAATTGTATTAACAGGATTGGTCCAGCAATATCTCCAAGACCACATCCGCTACTCGGACGGGCCGGGAAAGGGAGTTGTTCTAGAAGTAAAGAACGAACCCGGTTATGGTGTCACACTTGATTGCCTGCTTTATGATGGATACATTAAGAAGGGGGATCTTTTCGTTGTTGGTAGTCTCGCTGGACCCGTCGAAACCAAAGTACGGGCTCTCCTCCGGCCGAAGGCCTTGGATGAAATGCGCGATCCACGCAATAAATTCGATTCTGAAGTAACTATTTATGCCGCTGCTGGTCTGAAGATCCTCGCCCCTAACTTAGAGAATGTAGTTGCAGGGTCCCCGTTCCGAGTTGTTGATTCCTCTAACAAATTGGAAGAGATCAAAGGAGAAATAGAAGCAGAGTTAAACGCGATCCAAATAAAGACGGAAAAAACGGGTGTTATTATTAAAGCAGATGCGTTAGGATCGCTTGAAGCGCTGGTTGGGTTCCTCCAAGATAATGGGGTGAAGATTCACAAGGCCTCGGTAGGTCCTGTTACGCGAACTGATGTGATCAATGCGGCAGCCATTCGAGAGAAGGATCCCATACAGGGAGTAGTTCTTGCATTTTCCGTTAAAACCCTAAAGGATGCCCAGGAAGAAGCTGAAGAATTGGCTATTCGGATATTCTCTAATGACGTGATTTACAGACTTCTGGAAGAATACGAAACATATGTTGAAAAACGTAAAGCAGAAGATACAGCTGCAGCATTGAGCGAAATTGTGAAACCTGGCAAATTTCAAGTCCTCCCAAATTATATTTTTCACCAGTCGAATCCAGCAATATTTGGGGTCAAGGTTCTCGCTGGGGAAATTCAATCCCGAAAAACATTCATGCGCGCGGAAAATGGGGAGAAGGTAGGTATTATCCACCAGATACAAGATAAAGGACAGAGTCTCCCATCTGCGAAGAAAGGCGAAGAAGTTGCAGTCTCGGTTAAAAACATCACTATCGGACGGCAATTAAAGGAGGATGACACGTTATTCATCATCGTGCCTGAATCGCACGTGCGCCTACTCATGGGCAAGTATAGGGATCAAATCTCTGGAGACCACAAGGAAGCACTCCGAGAATATGTGCAGCTCATGCGGAAGAAGACCAATGCCTGGTGGGGTGCGTAATTACAAATTCTGATGCCTACTTGGTGGAAATTCACACGTACATCCCCCGTTAGGAGAACATTTTTTCGTCCTTAAATCCCAACGTAAAATTTTTAATCCACGCCGTTTTTTTCTACAAAGACTAGGCAAGTCATGAAGGCTACGTTTCATGAGCTCGAAAGAAAAAGCAATGTTCAAGCTGAACATCGGCGGCGGGTCATTGAAGGGACCGGGCATGGGAAAAACTCGCCAGATCCAAATCCCTCCCGACAAATTTCGCCTCGCCGGGTTGAAGATTGGCGAAGAATTCAATGGAGCATTGATAGGATTTCCAGGATACAAGTTTAAAATTACCGGCGGAACCGATGGTTCGGGAATTCCTATGAGGAGAGACGTGCATGGGCCCGTGAAAAAGCGAATATTCTTAAGTCGGGGACCTTGTTACGTCCCCAAGCGGGTTGGCGAGAAACGCTGGAAGGTCGTTCGAGGTAATATTGTCACGGACAACATGGTTCAAGTAAATTGTGTCGTTATGGCTTACGGTGAAACGAAATTATTCGAGGAAACCCCAGCAGAAGAAAAGGAAGGCAAGGCGGGAAAGAAGGGTAAAGCTAAAAAGGAAGAGGAGTAAAGGTGAAGTGCTATGGTCAAATCCCGAAATTGTGATTTTTGTGGGAAACCCATCCAACCCGGAAAGGGTACCATATATGTGAAAAACGACGGTATCGTGTGGAATTTCTGCACGCGCCGCTGTCGTGTATTGAAGATACGCTACAAGAAAAACCCACGCAAGGCACCTTGGACCAAATTCTACAAGCAGGGTTGAGGAATTTCGGTTTTACATAGATCCCGCAAAGTATTCGCTAATTTTTTTATCCATATTTTATTAGGTATAGAATTTCGATTAAATGTGTGATCTTGGATCTTTGTGTTCTTTCACGTTGGTGAATGATACTTTGGGAAATTTGTTCGATCCAAACCGCAAAATCTGGGTTCTCGTTGAAAAATGGGGGAAATTCGGATCTGGTGATATTTTAGATGAGAAAGGACAAAAAATTGGGAGCATCCACCGGGTGAATGTCAGTATTGACGTTCGCCAATTAGTAAGTTTTATCGTTGCAATCGAGCATATAATCCACGACTAAAACCGCGACATAATTGACATCCTTTCACTTTTCTCCAAACGAGTTATACCTATACTCAAAAAACCACTGGACATTGGCAAACTTTTCTTGAGGAAAGCTTAAATTAAGTTGGGGGGAATCATTATCTGATGTATGGTGGCTGCTACTAATCCGGAAGAGAAAAATTCCAAATTGGTGAACGTGACCATTAATCTCCCGGAAGTTTACCTGTGGAACATTGATAAATTGGTAGGGTATGGTTTGTTCCACTCCCGGTCGGAAGCCCTCCGAACTGCAATTAAAGAGTTCCTTGAGAAAGAATTTAATAGTGTTGACTTACTTGATGCGAAAACCTTCCTTGCGAAAAAACTCGCGGAAAAGAGATGAATCTGGCGTCCTATTGTTGACGCATAAATTTCAAAATGTCATCTATCAGATCAACTTGGGCAGTGAGCATACGCTTGCAACAAACCCGCCGTACTCCCAACTTCTGGTAGATTTCTTCGGGAGGGGTGTTTTTCTGCAACATTTCATTAAAGGGTTCCCACAGGCTCGCGACCTCTTTACCGCACGAAAAACATCGTGTAGGAATGAGCATAGGACAAATAATGATTACAATCATTTAATTTTTTCTCTTAATCTTTTTCCTCCTCACGGCATGTCGAATTTAACATAGGAAAGTTTAAACTAGAGCAAATATGCAGAAATCTTGGCACATAAGCCGATGATTAATGATGGGGTTGCATTAGCAACCACCAGAAAGAGGTCATAAAAAATGTCTTACATCAACATCCAAATCCCAAACGAATTGAAAAAAAAGATTGCTGACGCCCTCACCAAAGCTAGCGCGGGCGGGAAAATCCGAAAAGGTATGAACGAAACTACGAAGGCCGTGGAGCGGGCGATTGCGAAGCTCGTGGTTCTTGCAGAAGACGTTTCCCCTCCCGAAGTTGTAATGCATCTCCCAATTTTGTGCAATGAGAAGAAAGTGCCATACGCGTTTTTAACGAAAAAAGAGGATTTAGGAAAAGCAGTAGGTCTGGAAGTCGGTTGTTCTGCAATTGCTGTTGTCGAAGCAGGGGACGCGGACGCGGACATTAAAGATGTCATAGAAAAAGTTGCACAATTAAAGTAAGTGGGGTAGGCCTGTGAGCGTTAAAAAAGAGAAGAAAGAAGGCAAGAGCGATGATATTGTCGATGAAAGTATCGACGAAGACAATTCCATCCCCTCGGAAGTCATCCAAATTTTAGGCCGAACCGGCATCACTGGCGAGATCATGCAAGTGAAGGTGCGGATTCTCGAAGGGACGGATAAATCCCGCA
>MBAA01000165.1:40032-41130 GCA_001940655.1 Promethearchaeota archaeon CR_4 | reverse complement strand
GGTCCTTGCCGGATCGGTGACATCATCATTTTACGCGAAACCCGCCGTGAAGCCAAGCGTATCCGCAAGTAAATAATTAAATAATTCTATTTTTTCATCAGTTTCAGATTCGGGTAGTAAATTCGAAAAAAGTCAAGAATTCTTGTTTTTTCATAAACTTGAGAGAAAAATAGAGAGAGAAGGTTTTACTAACTTAGAATGGTAATATCATATTCAGCTGTTCTTCGTCCTTCCTTGCAGATGACTACCAGTCTTAACTTCTGCCCAGCTACGAGACCGATGCTCGAAATATTTATTCTGAAAGTCGCTCTCGTTTCTGGAGCAATACTCAGGGTTCCAGTAACCGGAGCAGTCACGTTGTTTGCTAAGATGTCGAACGATGTCCCATTGACGATCAAGGCATTTAGCGTAACATTCAAATTCTTGCCCAGATTACTAACACTGACGAAGATGTTTCCACTGCTAGCAGTACAATTCGTAAACCAAGGTTCATCGTCAATTATCTCCAAGGCTATTGATGGATTCACTTCTGCACGCACGGTTATATTCGATGCGACAGATGTTCCACTCGTGGCAACTCCGAGCTGGCAGATAGTTGACTCGTTCAAGCGGATATTGCGGGTACTTACATCCACAACGAACGTTCCAACCTCTTGGATGTCAAGCGAAAGGTCTGCCGAGCTATTATATCGCGTGCCGTTAGCTTGATACTTGTAGAAGGTGCCTTCATTCATCGCGAACACCGTCCCATTCAGCGATACGCTAGACAAATTGACAGTTTCGTTACCTACATTCTTAACGATGTAACTAACCGTCTCATTAGCGTTAGCAACGATCCCGTAGGTACCATTATCCGGCGCGTCCATATCACCCAAGAGTTGGATTCGTGGGGCAGTATCGATGACTTTAAGCACGCCCGCATCACTTGCAGCTCGCACAGTGGAAAGACCATTAGCTGTGACGTAGATGGACACTTCCGAATTGGGGGTTAACCCGGCGAAAGATGTTATGATTTTCTTCGTCTCACCCGGATTGAGGAAATAATTGCCATCAGCAGTGGTGAAAGCAACGCTCTGGGGAGAATATCCGCTGTCTTCG
>MBAA01000165.1:38443-39982 GCA_001940655.1 Promethearchaeota archaeon CR_4 | reverse complement strand
TTCTTTAGTATTCACCATTATTGCCAAAGGTTCGAGCGAAGTACTCCCTACAGGTGGATCACAGGACAATACAACGGGTTGCTGCGGGAGAAGTAACCGCGAGCCATTTTCAGCCCGGAAGTTCACAATAGATCCATCCACTTTGATCTCGTTAACCAAGACAGGGAAGGATCCGGTATTTACTACTGTTACATTGATTGCTTCGGGAGTCCCGCCGGGTTGAAACCATACTGAAGCAGATCGATCGATTAGAATTTCGGGGGTAGGCATAATGCCAATAGTAGATGCTAAAGAGGTATTGGTAAAGTCAAAAATCTGACCGCCTTGCCCAGTTCCATAAAACTTGGGCGTTACTGTGACTTTTCGACCTTCGATAAGATTATGCCCACTTCCCGCTGTGCTAAACCATGCGGTAATAGTTTCATTTGGAGCAATCTCTGCCTTGCCGGATGAGGACACGGGTTCGAGGTTCGAAATAGAGAATGGTTCCTCCTCAGTAATCTCACTGTCGAGGGTAATGTTGCCAAGCGTTACGGGATGGAGACCCGTGTTAGTGATGTTTACCGTGCCGTAACTATTATTGTAGACTACCGGTTTACTGACGTTTACGCTGCAATCGAGCGCGGTGTAATCTATTTTGTATATCTTTACGAGGCGGTTTGAGGAGAAATAAGCGGGTGAAAATGCCTTGAAGTTATACTGCCCATTTTCTGGAATCTTCGATGCCCACGTTTCGCCATTGTCGGTCCTGCGGGGATTCTGAGTTCCTTCACCCGTGGTTCCTCCTGCCACCTGTATCGCATAATAGGCTCCGAGCGAATCTTGCGCCGCTTCTTGACTCGTTGGTTCACCGTAGAACATCATCTTGACGAGTTGACTTTCGAACCACTTGTCTTCGTATAAGCCTGAAGTGCCATTATAGTACTCTGCTTCGTCAAAGACGGAGTTTTGTTTCCATGCACCCGGGCCTTCAGTAGCTCGCAAACTTTCATAATCCTGCCAGTGTTCGTTACAAATGCGGAGCATCCACGGCCACTTACCTTCGTCCCCGCCGAGTCCGCTCCATAAGAACCCAAAGAACACAAGTGCGTATTCCGCGTGCAACATGCGGAAAGCCCGAATACTTTCAATCTCGTCCGTTTGCATCATCGCCATGCCAGTTAAACCCATTCGAGTTGCATTGTCGGTTCCATTGTCGTTCACGGAAGTAACGTTACCGATAACGGTAATCCAGTAACCATAATCCCACCAAGAAACCACGACATTTGTAGCCGCAAGGTTGGTACGCATCCACGTGAGAGCTTCCGGCCAATCTTGGTATGTTCCATTTATCACAAGTTCGGAGTATGACATTTGGTTGATTGCAACTTGGGTCGTTTGGTAGACTTGGGCAACCATCATAACGCCAACAAGGATAAACACGACAATCGTGTCTTCAGGACCCATAGTTTTTTTGGCTTGTCTCTTCCGGCGTCGGGAAAGAATGATTTTTTTACGCCCAATATTTCCAAAATAATTTAATACACTGCTTAAACCATA
>MBAA01000165.1:38159-38427 GCA_001940655.1 Promethearchaeota archaeon CR_4 | reverse complement strand
GCTACGGGCGCAAAGAGCATGATGATACGAACCATCGAACCCGTGAAAAAGTAAATAGTGATGATGAAAACGATCATAGCTATGTCCGCATGCTGTAATCGCTTGAGAGCAAAGAAGATCCCTACAGGGATGAGGAAAATGGGGATGAGGGTGTTGTAGTAAAAGACACTCCATGCTGAGGGCATGTGCTCTCCAACCGAGGATACTACCGCCATTGTAGACCGGATGAACGGATCGACGATCGATAACGCGCGCCCGGAAAGTTCCA
>MBAA01000165.1:36772-38138 GCA_001940655.1 Promethearchaeota archaeon CR_4 | reverse complement strand
CCCAAAGAAGAATAGCTCCAAGAACAATCGCTGGAATAGCCCCCCATTTTATGATCTTTATTGTTTTTTGATGGAATTTTGGATGGATGGTTTTTTGAGTGTTGAACCAGTAGACAATGAAACTCAGGAACATAAATAGGAGGGGGATAATGAATTCCATATTATTTAGTGTTCCGGTTAATATATAATTCTCATATGGTTGCAGAGTATACCCTATCAACGAGATACCAAGCGACACCTCAGTTGTCATAAACACCTTGTAGTCAAACCTTCCGGATAGCATGAAAATAAAACTAATGAGCGGGACGAGTAAAAGCGGGTACTGAGCAGCTCCCCATGATAGACAGAGAAGGGACATTGAAAGTCCCGCTGCGACAGCATGCTTGAATTTACCCGTCTTTATCGCTTTAATGTAGAAATAAAAGAAAAGAATCGCCGCAAGGACTCCGAGAGCTTCATTGTCAAAGAAACCAGCAGTACTGCGCTGCAGGTGTCCGGGGTTAAAGGCCAAAAAGAATGCTGCAAGGAGTCCCGTCCGAGAGTCTAATACCTCCTTTCCGAGAAAGTACATCATCAAAATTTCTATCCCAGCCACGACAGCAGGATAATAGTAACACACTTCATACACGGTCACTTGGACACCTATCGCATTAAGGAACAAATAAGCAAATGCTGCGGTAAATGTCAGTCCTGGTCGCAGGAAATACATATTCTTTCCCTCGGGATACCAGAACTGGGTGCTATGCCAGTGGTAAAACTCGTCAATGCCATGTTCTAAGAGGTATTCCACGTTGTTATATTGGGCCCACACGTCGAATTCTTTTAGGGTTGGGGGTGCGCGGAATATTGGGGAAAGACGGAGTAGAACGCCCAGCGCGATAATTATGAGAAGGGCGAGGATGCCAATGACTTGGTGTTTCTTGATAGTCACGGAAGTGCGGATTTTATCGCCTACATTTCGGAAGGCGGTGCGGACTTTTCTACCAGAACTGGGCAAGAGGACTCACAGCGAATAGATTATAGAGGTATAGAAATTGTGGGTTTTTATGAAAATTTTGGTTTAATCCTTTTCATGTGTGAAACTGTGGTCGATTCAAATTCAAAAAGACTAGTTTATATTCTCGAAAATGGAAACTATGGATTGTATAAAATTACTTACAAAAATACATCCCTAACGAAAAATAGATGATGCAACAATAGATCAATATTCTCTCCACGTATGACTACACTTGACGCACCGATAAAAGTGAGTTGATGGTTCATCTCCACCACGTGTTTGTACCTGCCATGTAGCTGCTCTGTCGTGTTTGCACTTGGAGCATATTGCAGTCACAACCATATTTGGGTTAGGTTGAGTGTTCCCTTC
>MBAA01000165.1:34380-36756 GCA_001940655.1 Promethearchaeota archaeon CR_4 | reverse complement strand
TTCGCCTTCGACCTCATCTGGCGATCCCCTTGAGCGTTAGGAGCGGTTTTGGGGTCTACATCTCCCTCATACCCACAACACATGCACTTCATAACTTTTTTCTTCACATCTTTCGATGACCGTGCGGCACGGAGCATCTCATCTTCACATTTTGGGCAAAAACTCATAGTTTGACGACCTCGAAATCCACCACATTTCGAACCTTATAATAAAGCTCTAAATCGATTCCTGAAAAGTCTTGCAGGATGTCCGAGCGAAGGATGTGCCCCCCCTCTAGAGAAACCTCTACGGTACCACAAGTACGTAAGACAATTCCTACTTTGATTGGTTTCGAAAACAGCGAAACTGCATTATCCGAGGGAATTATTTGAATTGCACCCGATTTATCCTCTAAGAGAAAGGAACCGTCTTCATTCACTCTTTTCACGGTACCTACTACACGAATTCGATCATCATCAGGCCGGATTTTACCAATCAAACGGGGAACAGTAGGAGAGGGGGGAGTAATTTCACTCGCCATATTTGCATCACAATATCCCATTCTATTTGACTTTTTCCACCGCATATAAGTCCCGTACGATAAAAAGGAACCGTCCACCTCTCCCCACCTAGGGACTCGATGTTGTAAAAAGAAAAGACGAGTATTATTAACGGATTAGTTTGATAATGGGGTTTAAAAAGCCGGGTAAATAAAGTTCGTGTGTAAAATAGGTTTATTTACAGCACGAGTTATGGGAGAATTTACCCATGTTTTCTGCAAAAATGCAAGATAGCAAAATTCTGAAGGGCATGATCGATGCCGTTTCGGCAATCATCGATGAAACATACTTCGTTGCGGATGAAAAGGGCTTGAATCTAACTGCAATGGACGAGAGTCATATCTGTTTAATGAGCATGAATCTCCCCAAAGATCTTTTTGACGGGGGATATGAGTGCAAAACGCAAGTGAAGTTAGGTATCAACTTGGAAGATATGACAAAAATTATGAAGCGCGCGGGCGCTTCGGACGCAATAGAATTCAAGCACCAGAAAGAATCCGAGAAGTTTCAAGTCCAAATGAAAGGTCGGGGGACGCGAACATTCAGCTTGCGCCTTGTTGATATAGACGAAGAAAAGATACCCCCCACTGCAGAACTGGACGTGCAATTTGACGCAAAAGTCACTTTGGATGTTGATATTCTGGATCAAGCCATTAAAGACGCAGAGATTTACCAGGATACGTTACAAGTCCAGATTAATAAGGATGGTGTTAAGTTCTCCGCGGAAGGCGAAGTCGGTGACATCGAATATCAATTAGATCAAGACCACCTCGAATCGGCGGACATCCAAAAGGGTGGCAGAGGCGTATTTTCCCTGTCTTTCCTGAAAAATATCCTCAAAATCTCCACCATCACGGATAAAGTCACGCTAAATATCGCGGAGAATGCCCCACTCAAATTTGAGTTCGAGATAGCAAATCCCAACAATCAAGCAAGGGGGAAAGTGACATATTTCCTCGCCCCCCGCGTTGAAGAAGAAGAAAGCTACGAATCCGATTAACCAAATCATGGTTCCAAACCCTACCAATTCACGAATCCCGGGCACGTCCCCTTTTTATTTTCTCCCTTTGCACATATTGTACCAGGGATGTAAACTGAGCAATGGTTTCCCAGAATCTTGTATTTAAGTACCCATGGTTAGAAAGTACTAAAAAATTACTCGAAAAATATCCACAATTAAATTTTTCATTAGAGGATCTCCTCGAAAACAAATCCCCTATGATCTCTGCCATTTTACCTCGAGTAAAAAACATCATCGAAGATGGGCTCGAACGGAAGGAAATACTTCAAAAATATGACCCAAGTGACATAAATAACATCATCTTGTTTCCCGTGCTTAAGCTCGTGCTGAGTGCACTAAAAGATAGAACAATAATTTACCAAGTTGCAAACGCGTTTTCAAAACACGCGAAAGACCTCCTCGACAACGAGCGAAAGAAAGACGGGCGCGCGGATGCTGAGAAATTAGTCACAATTGCGAGGGATATCGGGTGGATGATCGAACCTTCGGAGGAGAAATATGGCACCGAAATTTTTTCATTTCGAATGGGTTTTGAGCGTTACCTCCCGCTCTCGGTGAAGATGAAGGATCCCAACTGGAAGCTGACAAACCAAAAATTGCGAAAGGGATACGTCTATTTGGCGGGAAAAGATTTGACTCGCCTTTTGGAAGAATATTGCAAGCAAAAGATCTTGGAAGCGGGAGATATTAACGATCCAGGATTAAAGGAGAAGATACGCACGAGTTCGGTATTTGGTAACTTCATCACTGAGGTCGAAGAGCTCACGAAAAACAAACGAATTGCCTTCCCGATGACGGAAAGTTATGCTCATATTA
>MBAA01000165.1:33780-34298 GCA_001940655.1 Promethearchaeota archaeon CR_4 | reverse complement strand
GCGCCTCTTTTTTGCATTCTTCCTCCTCAATATCGGTTATTCCGTGGAAGAGGTGTTAGATATTTATCGCAATTCCCCGGACTTCAATGACAAGATTGCCCGGTATCAGATCGAGCACGCGGCGGGAGAAAAAGGACGCGGCACGAAATATCGAGCTCATAGTTGTGGTAAGTTGAAAAGTTACCAACTCTGTTATGCGAATGATCCCACCTACGGTCACCGGTGGTGTGCTAACACGGACCCGGAAAAGAAACCCATAACAAGTCCTCTGGGATTTGTCCGCCGTATGGCGTGGTTTCTCAAAAATCAACAAGAAAAAGAAACACAAGGTTCGGTGCCAACTGTAGAAACCGGTAAAACAAACCCACAGGCGGAACAACCAACGGAGGAACAATAAATGGGCAAGGAGATTTACCTGAAAAAATTATTTCAGACCTATTATAAATCAGAGGCAGCTCGTTTCCCGACCTACTCTGATCTCCCAATGCGGGAATTCGGATTTATTCAGTGGGATCAGG
>MBAA01000165.1:25703-33755 GCA_001940655.1 Promethearchaeota archaeon CR_4 | reverse complement strand
TTCAAGCTTGTCTTCGCTATTACAGTTCCTAGAAAAAGTTGGCCCACGCCATACGTACGTCAGCACGACTGGTTATTCTCATCCAGAATATCCTGATATGAACGATAAAGGGTACCAATTCTGCGATTTCGTGATAGATATTGATATGGATCACTTTCACACGTCTTGTAAAGTAGAACATGACTCGTGGACCTGCAATGCATGTCATAAAGGAGGAACTGGGGAGAAACCCGATAAATGTCCCGAATGCGGGGCAACTAAGTTTCAGGAATTTAATTGGTTATGTGATACCTGCTTGAATGCCGCAAAGCGAGAATTCTTCAAAGCAATTTCGCTTCTGGAAAATGACTTTGGCGTTCCCCCAGAGGAAATGCAATATTTCTTTTCAGGTAATCGAGGATATCACGTACATGTTGAGAATACTCGTTTCCGCCAGTTAGACAGTGAATCTAGACGGGAACTTACCGATTACATTACAACGGTTGGATTTAATTTAGACGCCTTGGGTCTCCGGTTATCATCAGGGAGAGTGGAGGGATTCACAACAGACACTCCCGGATGGCCTGGTCGAATAGTTCAGTTCATCACATCCTTTCTTGAAACTAGCACACCAGAAATCTTAGTCGAGAATGTGGGTTTGCAGCATACTGTAGCAAGATCACTCCTCGAACAAAGACCTACCATTATTGAAAGGTTAAAAACAAACAACCCAAATTGGACGTTTAGGGGGACATCTATCGATACGTGGAAAGCGCTTTGCACGTATGCCATAAAGAATATCTTCCCAAACATCGACATCCCCGTGTCCCTCGATGTTCATCGCCTGATCCGTTTACCGGATAGTCTTCATGGAAAGACGGGATTCCGCGTCACGCAGATACCACATGACAAGATCAACGAATTTGATCCCTTCCGGGATGCACTGGTCTTCGGGGATCAACCCCTGAAGGTCAAAATGAAAGGTTGTCCAAAATTTCGCATTGGTGAAAATGTGTATGGGCCTTATGTTCAGGAGGAAATGGTAGAGTTACCCGCGAATGCCGGCATCTTCGCCCTCTGCCAGGGTGTAGCGGATTTTCCGTGAGGAGGATTGTGCATGGAGTCCATTATCAAAGTCTGGAAAGAGGAACGAAAATTCTCAGAACTGACGGTAATCCCCCCGAGTATCGAACAAATTTATTATAAAGAGCGGGGAAAGATAAAGGAACAATTATTATCACCGGCGGGATCAATAGAACGGCGGGTGGCGGAAAAAGCATTACAACGTCTGGAATTTTGCTACCACGACATCTTTCTCCTCCGAAAAGAGAAGCTAATGGTAGCCGCACTTCAGGGAACAGACGTACAAATCGCAGCGTTACTCCAGTGGGAACAACAATATTACGGGGACTTGCAACGACTCGAATTTTATTACAAGCAGAATATCATCACCCAGCATTCAGAAAAGTCTGCTACGCAATCGCTTCCATCGGTCTTGGATACACCCGTTACCCTAATGTCAGCACCTGCAACCTTCCAAACTCACCAAACGGAACAAAAAAGCGCCCAAGTAATCACCCCGGTCGATAATCCTAAATGTATAGTACAGCAGGAGGACGCAATTGCTTTTATACTCATCCGTTTTCTCCGGGCAGAGGAAGCCATCATCGGGGTAGACCTTCGCGAATATGGGCCGTTTGAGGAAGGGGAAATCGCCAATTTACCAGACATACATGCTCGTATCTTCATCACGAATGGAGCTGCAAAGCAGGTCTTCCCAAGCACCTGAATCTAACACAAGAAGTAAAAAAAGATCTTATTCCGCCGGTTCTGACAACCCATACTTTGCTAGTCGCCGATATTTGCCGAATTTGTCAGCAGGTGAGAATTTTGGGGGGTGAGGGGATCTGAGGTTTGAACTCCCACAAGAGGGACATTTCTCTATGGCGAGTGTATATTCCCCGCACTCACACTTGCGTAATCGCTTCGGCATAAAGAACCAACTGGTAATATGAATAATAATTTTATAATCTCTGAACGGTGACTTCACCCTTATATTTCTTCATCGTGGTCTCGATGGCTTTTTGGATTTTCTGGTATAAACCCTCAGCAGTTATGTAGTCTTTAGCGATTATGTCAAGTTTGTAACGTGGGGCAGCAATGGTGTGGATGGCAACTTTCGTGCCCTTGTCGTGTTTGACGTTGAGTCCCGCTAGCAGGGCTTCCTTGACTTCTTCAACCCCCGTTGGACTCAGAGATGCAACGGTCGCCTGGGCAGAGATCGCGACATAAGGGATGTCTACGTTTTGGTCTATCGTGTCAAAAATGAACTTGTGCCAGTCCGGAGGAAGCTTTGGCCATTTCTTGAGGGCTTCTATCCCTTCTTCTTTAATTTCCTCGAGTGGTGCCATCATATCTCCGTATTCCGTTTGGAGATCAAATCCCCACATCTCATAGAGATCACCGACTTTGTTCCCAAAGTGCTCGGCGATGATCTGAAGAATGTTTTCGGCTTTGATAGACCGTTTCCAGAGCTTGCTTTTCTCCTTTTTCTGCTGAACACTCACCCGCCGGAGCGACAAGTCCACGTGACCTTTAACTTCATCGGTACGCAGGACTTTCAGAACCACCCGTGCCCCTTCCTTGATAAAGTCGTGAATGTTCCTGACCCAATGACTCGCAACTTCGCCGATGTGCAACATGCCACGAGCATGGCCATCAGGAGTGTTCCCTTCATAGTCTTCGAGGTCTACATACACGTAAGTAGGATTTACCTGATTCACCTTCGCCATAACAAACTCGCCGACTTCGGGGAACTTGTTTTTCATTTTGACCATTGTGGGGCACTCCTGAGTTATTCTTGAAAAATTAATGAATACCACATAATAAAACTTAGGTAAAAAACCGAATACAGCCACGGGAATTGGAGTTAATTGAGCACTCCTGAAAAAGAGCAAAATATATTAATCGCAGTCTATTCTATTCCTTACGTTCTTAGATAGGTAGTCCTACACATGAATGCTCCCAAGGAAACACGACGTTACTGCCCCCACTGTAAACAACACCAGAAGATGAAAAGAACCGTTTACAAACCTGGTAAAGCACGCGAAAATATGGCAGCGGGATGGCGAAGGTATAACAAGAAACAACGGGGTTACGGGACCCAGAGCAAACCTGTCTTCCACAAGAACGCTAAACTCAATAAGTGCACGCTCCCGATTTTCACATGTTCCGTTTGTAAGAAAGCTTGGCATGGTAATTCGATGCGGATCAAAAAGTATGAAATCCAGTAGGGAATTCGATGAAAAACACTACCCTTGTACCTGAGCCCCAATCCCGCTTCCTGAAGGTTAAATGTCTCGAGTGCGGTAACGAGATGGTCGTCTTCGGTTGCTCGACCACTCCCGTCAAGTGTCTCGTGTGCGAAAAACCACTCCTCCAAACTACCGGCGGGAAGGCTAAGATCCTCACCAAAATTATTGATGTTCTGTCTTAATTTTACACCAAAATGCCAAAAACGTGTGTTCACAGTAATAAATCATTTTTTGAGTCCCTAGTAATGCACTATAAATTCTTCGAGGGAATAACGCGGAAGTAGATCTTTTTTTGTAATCATGTCGAAGATGTCTCATGAGAAAGGATGTTGGTTACAAGGTAAAAGTTTCGCATTCCTTGCCAGAGCACCCCGTTATCGTAATTTGCTTGCCAGGGGATGGTTATGTGGGAAAATTTTGCGCAGAAAGCTTGAAAACCAACACCGCTGCAGAGGTTGCTGTAACATTTTATCCCTTTGACTTCCCCCCTCGCGTGACTGTTGAAAAAGGGACACTTGTCATTCAAGGTTTTCAATTCTACATCGGCAGGATCAATTGTCGCGACTTGGTAATTGTCACAACGGATCTAAAAATCTTTGAAGTCAATGTCATACTAAGTGTGTGCGGGCAACTCGCGAAATACATCAAAGACCTGGCCCCACAAGAGGTCTTGATCTTGGACGCCTGCGTACCTGTTAAAGACTTTCGTGGTAATTCTATCACCCAAATACTAGTGAACACCCCGCCGGTCGAATTATGGAAGGAAAAAATAGAAGCTTTTTCTCAAACGAAAGTGAATAAAGACAAGTTTTTCCTCATGTTAGCTGTTGCTTTGAAAAGGGAGCAGGTACCCGCACGGGGAATTATCTGCGAGACATCTGGCATGGATATTGACCCCGAAGGTGCGAAAAAGTTGTTGGCAACATTACAGGGTCATCCAGCGTTTCCGGTGCAGTTTGACCACCAGAAGATGGAGACACTTGCATCAAGGATACGAAGGGACCTGGAAAAACTCGTGGAGAGCGAACAAGAAAAATCCCGAGAGGAAAACAACAAGAAAAAGCAGGATAATAGCAAATTGCATTATATCCAGTAACGATCTCACTCTTCAGAGGTATCAGGAGCTCTCTGGAACAGCTTACAACATCCAATGTTACAGTGGTGGGGTTGCACCCTCAGAAACGGCATTCCTATTCGATCCTTTTTTCCCACGCTCGATTTTTTCTCGCTCCCATAATTTGGTGTATTTTTTTGCTAGATCGGATTTTCCTATTTTCCCATACGCGATCGCGAGTCCCCGGAGCATGGCCAAGCCTCCATCTTGATCTCCCATCAACCGGAAGAGAGTTATAGTTCTTTTGTAGAGGGGGACTACGTCTTTGTACTCACCAAGTTGTTCGTGGAGGACTATTTTGCTTGCGATAGCATCCAATTCCTCTTGAGGAAGTACCTGCTGGCGGGCAAGGGTTTCAGCTTCGGTATATTGGGTAATAGCCCCACGAAAATCACCAAGCGCCACGAGATTGCGGCCGATACCCATTAAACACTGGAACTGCTCGTCTACCTTCGGGGAGGTCTCTTCCATTGCTTTTAACGCTGCGATGAATTTCTCGCTCGACTCTCGGGGACGTCCTGATCGGGCATGAAGCACACCGAGCATCCCAAAGAGAGATGCTTGGGCACCCTCATTTCCGAGAGACTTTGTCAGAATTAGTGTACGCTCGAGTTCTTGTATTGCCTCTTCGAGTTTCCCTTGGTCAGCCAAAGCTAATCCCAGCTCCATGAGTGTCTTGCACAATTCCTCGGGTTCTAGACCAATCTCCAGTTCCTTTACACGCTTCTGAAGCTCGATCACCCGAGAAGCAGGATCTTGTGACTTGACATCCATAATCTATGAGGAACTCCTTGTCGAGATACCAAATGACTTTTTTGGAAATCGAAACCAGACGAGAGCGAGATATTTCCGGTATATTACACCATTTGAAGAGCATTTGGAAGGGAACAAACTCATAGGACAACGAAAGGGACTTGTCATGGACAACATCGTGAAAGTAAGCCTAGTCGGCGCCCAAAACGTGGGAAAGACTGCCATTAAAAATCTTCTCGAAGGACACCCCCAAAAAGCGGATGCTCGCGATCCTACGATCGGGGTGGGTTTTGGCAAGGTCGTGGTGGATGATAAAACCTGTTGTATTTGGGACTATGGTGGGCAGAAAAGGTTCCAATTCATTTGGGACGCATTTTTAAAAGGAAGCCGGTTGACCATCGTGGTTACGGATTCCACGGAGCAAAACGTGGAAGAAACGAAGGAGATGTTAACCCGTTTTAATCGGTTCCAAGGATCAAAAGTCATCGCCTTCGCGAATAAGCAAGATATAGCAGGTGCACTCTCGCCGGATGTAGTTGGCGATCGCCTAGGGGTCAAGACTTATGGGACGGTCGCTCTGGACGCGAAAAATATAGACAATCTCCTGAAAATTCTCAAAAGCGAAATATAAGCGTCATCCTCCTCCTTTTCTTACACCTTTCACTCCAATTCTACTTCTATTTTTCCCATTATTTTCCCGCTGTTTCCGAAGACGGTATCAAGAGGTTCCCGAATGTAACTTAAAATAGGGTGAGGGATCTAATAAGCCCTGAAAGATGTGTGAGGATGCAATTAATGAAATCAGAATTGGATCGAATCGCTCCCCCCTTGAGACGAAATCCTGTCATTTTGGGGGTGGCGCAAACAACCTTCACGGGTGGAAAGACTCGAACGAGAACCCTTCGGGACTTAGCTGGAGAGGCTGCTACCGAAGCAATGATGGAGGCCGGGGCGAAACCTGAGGACATTGACCTACTCATAGTGGCTCAAGCTGCTGGTGGAATCGCATTAAATCAGCTCCACACGGCTCCATTGATCGCCGAGCGGCTAGGATTAGTCGGAATTCCCTCCCTTCGCCTCGAAAACGCCTGTGCTTCGGGGAGTGTAGGCCTACATACCGCCCTGACCGCGATCGAAGCTGGTTGGGCGGATAATGTATTAGTAGTGGGCACGGAAGTATTGTCAGGTATCCCCACTGCGATGATTCAGAAAATGATCTCGGCAGGGGGGGATGCAAACTATGAGATTCCCGTTGGAGCAACATTTCCTGGCATGTATGCGATGTTTGGAACCCGAATTATCCACGAACAAGCAAAGGGGAACTTTAAGGAAGGGATGGAAGCTCTGGCTCACATAGCTTTGAAAGATCACCATAACGCCGTGTACAATAAAAAGGCCCAATTCCCTATCTCCATCGAAGAACTTGCCCAGAAACGCGGCGTTAACGATGTTTGGGCATTCTTGAATGACCCGAAGACCAATCCGGTTGTTTCATGGCCTTTACGCCTTTTTGATTGCTCGCCCACTACTGATGGAGGGGCAGCGTGTGTCGTATCAGCAACAGATTCCGCGTTGAGTTTTAGCAGCGCTAAACACGCAATTAAAATAATCGCGAGTGCCCAAACCACAGGAGACCTCCCACAATGTGTCGCTCCAACGTTGACCTCGTTACCCGCGGCCCGCCAGGCTGCCAAGGCAGCTTACAAGCGCGCAGGCATCGTTGACGAACCTGCCGCCATAAAAAAACGCGTGAAAGTCGCAGAAGTCCACGATTGTTTCACCAGTGCGGAAGTTCTCGCTTTAGGGGACTTGAATCTCTTCCCACAGAATGAAACCCTCCGCGCAGCAAAAGAGGGCAGGACGGCTGTCGGAGGGGAAATCCCGATCAATACTTCCGGTGGTTTAAAGGCAAAAGGACACCCCATCGCCGCCACGGGCATTGCCCAGCTATTCACGCTTGTCGAACAGCTCCTGGGGAAAATGCCTCCAGCTGTACAAGTTAAAAATATCGACTTAGCGTTAGCGCATAACGTGGGTGGCACGGGGGGGAGTGCCTGCGTGAATATCTTGGAACGCTTGTAGGAGGAATGCAAATGTCAGCAAAGACTAACGAACCATTCACCGAGGAACAGTGGTTGAAATTCGTGCAACAGAAACAGTTGAAATTCGTGGAGTGTCAGGACTGCCACAAAATGAGCGTGATCCCTTTCGCGGTATGCACGACTTGTGGATCCCGGAACATTACATGGAAACAAGCATCTGGTCAGGGGAGTATCTATACCTATACCATTACAGCTGTGCCACCTCCCGAGCTCCAGGCGATTGCGCCCTATGTCGCGGGCGTGGTTGAATTACAGGAGGGTTTGCGAATTAACGGGATCATCACCGGCGTGGAGAACGTTAACTCGTATCCTGCTGATCTCGTTGGGAAGACAGTTAGCATCGAATTTCTCGAGCTCGACCGGAAATCTATTCTTGCGTTCAGGCTCAATGCTTAGGAGAAGCGAATTTCCTTCTTTATTTTTCTCCTTTAGAGGATTGAAGCGATAAGATGAGCTAGTCGTAAAGGTTCAGGCACCTTGGAGCGCTTGCAAAGTACTCGCAGCAGTTCTTGAGCGATTTCGGCCGAAATACCAAATGGTTTAAAATAAACAATGTATGACCCAAGACCGATGTCCACTTCAAGTTCAAGTGGGGGTCCCATAAGGCGTAATAACGTAATTCGTTCTTTGGCATCTTGAAAATGTTGTTTTAGCGCCGCTTCCATAGCAGGTAAGTCGGGATTCTTCACGGAAACCGTGATAACCGGGATATCCAGCGAGGTATAAATCGCTTCGCAATCCACGAGGTTAAATCCCCCAAGAGCCACGCCATCGAGCAATATGTATTGAA
>MBAA01000165.1:21588-25613 GCA_001940655.1 Promethearchaeota archaeon CR_4 | reverse complement strand
TGGACACACCACTTTCACCCTTAGAGTTCTTGCAGGGTTTTTTGACTTTATTTGCTATTATAGTTACTATAACTTTGGGAATTTCGATAATGTCACGCTATAGGGCAAACAAACAGCTCGAGTTACTTCTAGTTGGCGCGACTTGGATTCTAGTCTTTTCAGGATACTGGCCTGATGCAATAAATTTCATCACATGCATTATATTTAACGCTGTCATTGATCACACATTATACCTTGCCCTTGCTACCGCTTTTGTTGCTCCTATTCACGTTATGTGGATGCGGGTTATTACTGAATTATTGTGGAAAGAACGACAAGAGAAATTAATGAAATTCTTCTGGATTGAATGGCTAATTTATGAAATAATCTTGTTGGTTTTGTTTTTAGTCAATCCCAGTTTCGTGGGAGTGGTTACAGGTCCTTTTGTTGCAGAATTTTCCTATTTCGTAATGGTGTACTTTCTATTCTCACTGACTCTTTTCATCATTACTGGAATTATGTTCGCGCGTTTTTATCTGAAATCAACGAACAAGGAAAATCGCCAGAAAGGGTATTTTCTCATTACTGCATTCATATCCTTTCTAGTCGGCACTGCCTTCGATATTATTATTATCCCCCGAACCGAATTCAGTGTCGCTATTGCTCGGGTGTTCCAAATGACTGCGGCATTGCTGTTTTACCTTGGATTTACACTACGGCAACACGAAAACGTGGAAATTAAGGAAGGCTCTAAAGAAAAAAAGAAGAAAGGTTCTAAAGTATATTATCCTGAATCGCCTCGAGAAGGCACTTGAACGCTTCCGCGGCTTGAAAATTTTCTTCGGTAATGTTACGTGCTTCAGTCTTGCCGAGATTTAAATTCTTCGCGAGAATGAGGATCATTTCCTCGATCGGGAGTATCTTTTTAACCCAAGCATATGCCACTATTGCTTCCACGGTATCGGCTAAATCATGGGCGTTAGCCCGGGGAGACGCCAAGTATCGGAGGTCAGCATTTTTCAATGCTTCAGATAAGATGGTGCGATTCACTTTTTTGCCTGTTCTTTTGCCCAAGACTTGCGACCGAGCGATAGAATAAATAAAATTCACGAGCGCGTCTCCAACTTGAGCTAGACCTTTGTCCTTGCTTGCAACAGAGAGGGAGGGGAGGTCATCAACGTTTAACATGAGTCGATCGCAAAAACAGTTTTAAATTTTCGCCAGACCCTTCTCGAGGTCTTGAATATTTTCCCTCATCTGCTTAGTGGCATCCAAAAGGACGGTCTTAATCTGTTTCGGGTCGTGCAATTCGACAATGAAGCGCGGGGCGTTGAAGTAATCGAATTTATATGCGGCTAATATGACCCGCTCGTCGTCTAAGAGAATACGGCGGAGTAAATTGCAGAACCCATGGGATTGCTTTGCGATCTCTAACTCTACCCGATTGGCCTCTTGAGATCGAATGCGGAGAATCAACGGACGGGGGTCATAAGGTTCCTTCACTTCTTCCTCTTCCTCGGGTTCCTCCATAATGGCTTCTTCCGAGAGGTCGCCTTCCGGGGGAATGGGAGCCGCTGGTGTAGCGGGAGGTTTCGGAGCTTTCACACCTTTGTCAACATCGCTGAATAAATCCTCTAGATCCTTATCAAGGTCTTCCAGATCTTCGTCTTTTTCTCCTTCATCTTTCTTAGACAATGTCGCGCACCAAGTTTGACTTCAAAAGGGAGTTAGATGTGAACTGTGTATCGTTTAATATATTTTTTTTGGTCTTTGAATTGTCAAAAAGGTTGGTTTTTCACGATTGAAACGTACCAAGCCTTTATTTCCTGCAACGCTCGGTTGAGGACGTCTTTAGCCCCACGCAATTGAATCTCGATACTGTCCCGTTTCATTGAGATTTGCATCGAGAGGTATGTGACTTTCTTCTGCACTTTTTCCATAAATTCAATCGTGGTTTCTAACCGGGGGGCAGCAGGAAAATGAATCGTCTTATATCCTGTTCGGGCCATGTTAAAATCTCCAACACGAAAAAAGGGAAAAAAAATTTTATAGAATCACTTTTTCTTTTACACGGCCATAATCATTTGCTAGAAGTTTCTTCTCATGATTTCCACAATGATCGCAGATCAGCACGTGTTCTTTCCGTCGCAGCGGAAATCCACAGATATTGCACTCCGCGTAAATGACCCCTAAATAATTACTATCGGTTGCGAGCTCAAATTCATTATTACGCTTACCAACCACACGCGCTCGGACGATGTCGGTTTCGGAGAAAGCATCTTCAGGTTTGGCTATATATTGCTTGCTGATACGGGACACGTGGATGTTCGCTTCAATGGGATTGTATAAGATCTTATCGTCCCTCTTGTAAATCTCCACGCCGATGGAGAATTTTCTGATGTGCCGGATAAAACCAATGACTTGCTCGCCACGCTTGAGGGTGTTTGTCATTTCCGTTCCTTTCACGCAGACATTGCGTGTAGAAGGATTGATTTCCAAATAACCGGCCATCGACGCAAGAACATTGCCATCCTTCTCGTATGTGGTGTGTTTGTCCGGGATGTATTCTTCAATGACACCCAAGACTTGCCCGGGAATAACTAAGTCCCCATTCTTGACTTTTTCTTGCGACATGATACGTTCACGAAATCAAAAATCTTTAGTCTTTTGTAGCAGAAAATGAGTTGTTTCTTTTCGCTTAAAGCATAATAAGAAATAAACATTTTATAAATTTTGGATAATTTATAATAAGGCGTGCGCAAGCGGGAATTAATCAATATCCTCCAAAATTTGAAGGGATTCCGGAAGTACGACCTGCAAAAAGAGCAATACTTAATTGATGCTGTTACAGCCGCCGACATTCTCTACATTGTGGGTTTTGAAAACGGAGAACTCTTCGAACGGTTAGTTTTTGACTTGGGATGCGGTCCAGGTCGATTACTCCTTGGCGCTACAATCCTCGGAATCACGACCGGTGTGGGTGTTGACGTTGACTTGGACGTTTTGACCACCTGTCGGGAGAATGCGCGAGAAATTGGAGTTCAAGGGCAAATCCACCTTCTTCTCGCAGACATCAACCACCTTCCGCTGCGTATCGGGAAAGATATTTCATTGCAGGACCGTACGGTATTAATGAATCCGCCCTTCGGAAAGCAAGCACGTTACGCAGATCGGCAATTTCTCGAAGCAGCGTTTGAAACAGCAAAAAATATCTACTCCGTGCACCTAAGTCACCCAAAAACGAGGATATTTCTTGGAAACTTTGCTGACAAGCGAGGGTTTTTCGTTGACGCCATCTACGAATTTTCTATGATTTTAGAGCATACTCAGAGCTTCCACACACGAGCGCGTAAGAAAATCTTCGTAAATTTGTGTCATTTCGTGAAAAAACGTGAAAGTTAGAATAAAAAGGTGAGAATTTTTTAAATATAATCTCTCCAAGACTCGAAATTCTTAGGATATGCGGCCTTATCTCCAAGTTCCTCCCAGATGCGGAGGAGTTGGTTATATTTTGAGTTGCGGTCGGATCTACAGGGCGCGCCCGTCTTGATGAAACCCGTTGAGAGGCCAGTAGCGATATCCGCGATCGTATTGTCACATGTTTCGCCAGACCGGTGGGAAACCACCACTCTAAAATCATTCGTGAAAGATAAGTTTGCTGCATCTATGGATTCGGTTAGGGATCCTATTTGGTTGACTTTCAGGAGAAGGGCATTGCCTGCTTTCATATCAATTGCTTTTTGCAAGCGTTTCACATTTGTAACGGTAAGGTCATCTGTGATAATATTTACATCTCTCACCTTCTTGGTCAACAATGCAAATGAGTCAAACGCGTTTTCCTCAAAGGGATCTTCCAAGGTCTTGAGGGGATATTCCTCGAGTAAATCAAGCCAATACTGGACAAGCTCTTCTGGTTCAAGGTTTCTCCCGTCAATTTTATAGATTTTATCCTCTTCCTTGTAAAATTCTGACGCGGCTGCATCGAGGCCAAGCACAAAGTCTAGTCCAGGCGTGTAATTGGCTTTTTCAATACCGCTAATAATAAC
>MBAA01000165.1:15218-21580 GCA_001940655.1 Promethearchaeota archaeon CR_4 | reverse complement strand
CTTCATTCGTCGTGGGAATGTTCGGCGCAAACCCACCTTCATCACCCACATTCACGCTACTCTTACCATACTTCTCTCCGAGGATAGATTTGAGGTTGTGGTATACCTCGACAATCATCTGTATTGCTTCAGGGAAGCTCTTTGCACCAATGGGGAGGATCATAAATTCTTGCACTGCAAGCTGCGAACCCGCATGTTTACCCCCATTTACCACGTTGCTAAGAGGAATTGGCAGGAGAAAATTCGATCGTGTTTTTTTCCGGGAAAGTTCGTAGACATATTGATACATAGGTTTATTCTGGATCCCGGCCGCGAGCTTAGCTGCTGCAAGGGAGACTGACAGAATAGCATTTGCGCCCAACTTCGACTTATTACTCGTGCCATCGAGCTCAATCATCCGCTTGTCAATATCTACTTGGTGAGTCACGTCCATTCCGATGATCTTGGGAGCGATGAGGTTCATCACGTTTGCAACGGCTTTTTGAACACCCTTGCCGAGGAAGTGCTTCCCACCATCTCGCAATTCTACGGCTTCTGCCTCACCAGTCGATGCCCCGCTCGGAACCGCGGCACGTGCCATCTGCTTGCCAACGAACACGTCCGTTTCAACGGTGGGATTTCCACGCGAGTCTAATATCCAACGACTTTTTATGTTTGTTATTTTAAAATCTGGCACTTTCCTAACCTCGAAAAAGGAATTACTCTCATTATATCATAATTTGCCTAAAAAATATCTTATTTTATGTGCATATTGTAGAAGAATTAATACTTGCGCTAGAAACTTATTTGGACTAAGGATTTCATATATTTTAACCTTCAGCCTGTGATTAAAGATGAGCGAAAATTTCCGTCCTTGGGTTGAAAAATATCGCCCGCGCACGCTTGACGACATCGTTGGTCAGTCGGAAATTCTCAAGCATTTGAAAGGATATGTGGCCCAGAAAGCTATGCCCCACTTACTCTTTGCGGGACCCGCGGGAACGGGTAAAACGACAGCAGGACTTTGCCTGATTCGAGACTTATTCGGGGACAAGATGAAGCGAAACCAGAGTTATTTAGAATTAAATGCAAGCGATGCTCGGGGCATTGATGTCATCCGTTCATCCGTTAAAGATTTTGCAAGGGCAATTCCTGAGAAAGGCATCCCCTTTCGCATCCTAATTCTTGACGAGGCCGATAATATGACCCCGCAAGCGCAACAAGCTCTGCGAAGGACTATGGAAAAATATACTCAAAATTGCCGTTTCATCCTTATATGCAATTACTCGAATAAGATCATCCCTCCCATCCAGTCCCGATGCGCGGTCTTTCGATTCGCCCTATTAACCAATGATAAAGTGGGAGACAGGATAGGTTTTGTTGCGAAAGAAGAGCACGTGAAACTGTCGAAGGAAGGTCTGGACGCCTTAGTGTATGTCGCAAACGGCGATTGTCGACAGGGTATTAACATCTTACAGGCTGCCGGTATGTTGGGTGAAAATATTACTGCTGATGCCGTGTATCAGATAACTGGGCGGGTTCAACCAATAGAAATTAAAAATTTACTTGAACTCGCAATCGCAGGAGAATTAACCCAAGCACAAGAAAAACTCACCGAGTTAATCGACACCTATGGATTATCCGGACGGAGTCTCGTGTCCCAAATGCACCGCGAGCTCTATGGTTTCTCCATTCCTGAGGAGAAAAAAGTGGACATTGCAAAGATATTAGCCGAGATAGACTTTCGTTTGTCCCAAGGGGCAACGGAAGAGATCCAGCTTAATGCTCTGCTCGCGAAAATTGTTCTCATGCAAGCAAAGAGTTCTTAAAGGTCAAGAAACCAGCTATTCCGCGGGATTTCCGCTCGATATTTTCTCGTTCTTTGTTGAGATTATACCAAATTCGCTTCAAATACCCCTCCCGTATTCTAAATTGGATATTGTCTGGATATTTTACGTCCCAAAGAACGAGATATTCCGCATCCATCGGTTGGATCGATGCGGGTTCTTGGGGATCTAACCATTTCGTTATGAGCGCAGCATCAAACTCCCCCGCCCCAACGTTACGCAACGCGCGAGTTATTTTCCGGACTTGCATCCACAGGAACGACTTGGCTTCAAACCGAAACTCGTAATATTGATCTGTTTCGAAGAAATGTATGGCGGAAATGGAACTCTGAGTGGGTTTGCCTGCGTCAGGTTTCGAAAAGTTCTTGTAGTCGTGCTTGCCAAGAAAAAGGGGTATCACCGCCTGTATTGCATCTAAGTTTAGATTCTGGTTTTCCCCGTACCGAGGCAGGAAGTAACGATATTCCCGCGAAACTGCCCAAGAACGGGGGTTAAAATCAATGGGTACTTCTGCAGATGCCCAAACGCACATATCCTCTGGAAGGGTGTCATTCAAGAGGGACTCCCGAAATTCCGGTTTGTGGGTTGTAAATGCAACTGTATTCGCAAGGGAATTCACACCCTTGTCCGTGCGCCCTGCATATTGCACGGCATTTTCTTTTGGGGAGGTGATATAGTCTGTCTTGAAAAGTCCGTCGTACACGACTTTGATGATTGTGGGGATGTCAGGGGACGGCTGGTAACTGATACCGTGGTAATTTCCTCCCAAGTAAAACAACCTGAAGGCAAATCGCCGGGCTTCCATCTTTACTCTCTTCGTTTTAATAACGATCTTCAATCTTACTTATTAACAAAAAGATAATGTTAAGAAAGATTTTGTTCCTTTAGTTGCGTTTAATGTCCTCTAATTCTTTTTCAAGTTCTCGTTTTCTATGTTCTTTTTGTTCTCGGAATCGTGTTATTTAAGATTCATCCACAGTATTAAAAATCCGGACTTCATTTTCTTCATTAGGGATCAATTTTGCTTTCAAATCCTTCCCGACTTATGTCGTAGTTACTCTCTGTTTAAACCGAGGATCGCTTTTTTGAGGAAGTGTCAATTTATCAAACTTTAGTATTCGGTCTAGAATCGCTGATCTAATAAAATCGGACTTGGTTTGAAAGTATCTTCGAGCATAATTGTTTATTTTCTCGTGTTCTTCCTCAGTTACTAAAAATTTGATCTGGATTGTTCTTTTTTCGTCATCTTCTTTTTTTGGCATAATTGACTTAATTCTCACTTTTTTCGTATTTATATGTACTTGATACGTACTTTTTGTGTACTTATGCTGTACACTAGATGTACTTACTACGTATATATTTAAATATACCGGAGAAATATTTCTATCTAAGTCAATGCGGGGAAAGAGTAAATAATGGAGGGAGGCTAATATTTTACAGGATTGTGCAAAAATCATTAGATATTATCCAGGTTCGAGTCAGGTGCCGACAAAAAGCGATGAAAAGCGGGAACTGAGCAAAAAATCCGCAACCGTGTTTGATTATATCCAAATGTTGAGACACGAGCGGAGGATCGTCTTGTTAAAGGCCTTGCTTGAAGAGAGGAAACCCATCGCGTTTATGGACTTGCTCCGGAAGTGTAAATTGCCGAAAGAATCTTCTCCGGATGCATCTTATCACCTGACCGAACTTAAGGAGAAGGGCATTGTAATCCAACAAGACACGAAGTATTTTCTCTCAAGCTTCGGGGAGAACTTGTTAGAAAAGTTTTTCGAGTTAGAGGATGTCTTCTCAGAACATGCCTCCGGTATCCTCATCCGAACCTCACGGTATTCTATGGAACCATTTTCCGAGGAAAAAATTGCTTCGTCTCTCATAAATGAGGCAAAAATGCCCGCCGAAAATGCAGTGGAAGTCGCCCGAGAAACTCGCATTCGTCTCCAGAGGGCGAAAGTACAATACCTTACCACACCTCTCATTCGGGAATACATCAACGCAATCCTCATCGAAAAACACATGGAAGAATACCGTCATAAATTAACTCGATTGGGTGTACCGGGATACGACATTGAAGAATTTCTACAGAAAAACGGTTCACTGGGTCTTCCAGGACTACAGACAAGCATTAGTAGGGAAACTCTCGAGCAGTTTGTCCTTCTTCGAACATTACCAAAGCATCTTGCAGATGCGGTATTACAACGTGTAATTGGATTGAGCAGTCTGGCCTTATTTCCATTCTTACCAGAAGAACTTGTGATTCATTGGGAAGAATGCATCGAAAAAGAACCCGTTTCATTTCAAGATATCTTACTAAGTATCCTTAACATTATTTCGACCCACCTTCACAAATTTGGAAAAAATTTGACGATCTTAGGTGTTCCGCCACCATCAAGTATAACAACAAGTGATTTGCATAAAATTGGGGTTTTAACTAACGCCATCGAACATATAATGAAAACAGAAGACAAACGGATACGCATCATTTTTGCAGCAGAAATGTTACCTGAAATCTTGAACGACCAGGAACTTATGAAATATTACAGCAAGAATATTGAATTTTTCTGCCATCAAGGGGATTTTTCATTCAAAGATTTAACCATTCCCAAATCTCCCACGTTCTATGGTAATTTCGAAGATATCACTCCGTGTTTCGAGAGTTTTTACTGTAATTTGTTGTTACTAAATGGGGAAGGGGACAACGTGATCGATCTCACCCCTTCCATTGATCACTTAAGCGACATCGTTGCAGGCATCATTTCTGTGAAGGAAGAAAGTATGCTTGCAAATGGTCATTTCCCGCTAGACGAAAAAAACTACATAATCAACCTCCGACCAGTAGGTCTTGCTGAGTTCGTGCGGTTCCACCGAGGATTTGAGATCGACCAAACTGAGGACAGTGAGCAATATGCCCTCGAAATACTCCAAATATTCTTAAATCAGATATCCAAAAAACTTGGTGGAAAATACAACGTGCAATTGGGACAACCGTGGATATCACCCCATCTGGTTCCTTTTATAGAGACTGCAGTCAATGAATGCAAAGATTTGAAGGATATCCAGTATTTTGGTTCTTCGATGGTCGCTTGTAGTCCAGGATTTATCCGTCCAAATGGGAAATTGACGGTCGCAAAATGTGCAGCATCAGCTACTCGGTTACTCGGCCAAATCCCTGGCGTTTTCCATATCAATCTCAGTGAAAATCCGAGTATAAAGGAAACCCAAGTCGAGAATACATTCAAAATAGCAGTTGGAAAAGAACGAAGCATTCTTTTGGATAGGCAAAATTGCATGAAAATAGGTGAATTTGAAATCCCTATTGGGAACTTCTTTTAAAATGAAGTGGAAAATTACTTTAGTCCGCCGAGAATAAGAGCTAACAGTGCCATTCGGAGGTAGAGACCATATCTTACTTGTTGGAAGTATCGTGCGTGCTTGGTAGAATCAACATTCGGGTTGATCTCGTCAACGCGTGGAAGCGGGTGCAAGACAATCATCTTTTCTCGGGCATTCACCAAGTCCTCGGCGGTTAGGACGAACGCGCTCTTCACTCTCTGGAATTCTTCAGTATCTACGAACCGCTCTTTCTGAATGCGTGTCATATATAACACGTCAAGTTCCGGGATGGTTTTTTGGAGGACATTGGTTTGCTTGAATTTCACGCGTTTCATTGTTAACGATTCCAACACACGATTCTGCATCGCGAGTGTCGTGGGTGATATGAAATACAAGTTCACGTCATACTGCGATAGGAAATACGCGAGAGAGTGTACTGTGCGTCCATATTTGAGGTCTCCCACGAGGCCGATTGTCAAACCGTCAATCTTACCTAATTCTGCTTTAATTGTAAGGAGGTCTAGCATTGCTTGCGTGGGGTGCTCCCCGGCCCCGCTACCTGCATTAATGACAGGGATGGATGCATTTTGCGCCGCAAGACGTTGGGCTCCTTCTTTATCGTGCCGCATTACGAGGACGTCTGCATACGAAGATACCGTCCGAATAGTGTCGGCTAGTGTTTCCCCTTTTCGAATAGAGGAGACCTCACTGGAGGCAAACCCGGTGACGCCCCCGCCAAGTTTCAGCATAGCGGTTTCAAAACTCAGGCGTGTCCGGGTACTTGGCTCAAAAAATAGCGCGGCAAGTACTTTTCCCTTGAGAATGTCCCGATACCTTGGTGTGGGTTGGGCTATATCCGCGGCTATGTCTTGAGCCTTCTGGATGATATAGTCAACTTCCTCACGCGTGAAATCCTTAGCACTAAGCACGTCCCGTCCAATGAATTTCATAGTAGATATACCCACTTTTTTCTAACTTCCATATCCGCTGGCGCGAAAAAAATCTTGCTGATTTTTCTACCATTTGTTAGCTTGTGTTGAACTTAAACAAAAAACCGCAATAAAGAAGAGATTTTGTTAACTTGATGGGGGAGCACCTTTACTACCAAAGGCGCCCAAGAGAGCAGATTTTCCCCGCTTCTTTGTTTCTTCGGTTTTATCGTCCACTTTTCCTTTCTTGTGGACATTTTTCATAAATTCGGAT
>MBAA01000165.1:14629-15145 GCA_001940655.1 Promethearchaeota archaeon CR_4 | reverse complement strand
TGCTTGCAACTTCCGCTCCCTTTCGTTTCACGATGGTGATAATGTTTTGCAATGTGTAAACTTGTTTGTCCAATGGTTGGGAGAGCCACATTTCAAAGGCCATATTGAATACTTTGTGTTGTTCAGGAGTCATCAAAAAAGAGGCATAGTTGGGGTCTCCCCCGTTCTTCTCCACTACGACGCGTGCCATCTCCACCAGTTTCCACTCATCGATGGGTTCTTCTGGAGCCTCCTGGATTAACTCTTCTTCTTCATCGGACGGCGTTTCGTTGATTCCATCTTCAGGTTCCTCGTCTTTTGGCAAAAAAACCACGTCCTAAAATAATATGAGATTTGCTTATCATTTGGCTCGAAGCAATATGAAAAGCTTTTCCTCCTGTTTCTATTCAACTAGCTTTGTCTGTTTGAGCAGTAAGTGTCACTATATTTGAATCGAACTTTTATTAACTACTAACCTATTAAAATTGAATCTGAGTTTACCTAAATTATAACCCTATATCTCCCCATTCTTATTGG
>MBAA01000165.1:13602-14612 GCA_001940655.1 Promethearchaeota archaeon CR_4 | reverse complement strand
CGGAAAATCCGTTAAGGAAAAAAAGGGGAAGAGGTTAAATACTAAAATTACGCGATAGTGATTGGATATACTCCTCCTAATATTATGGATGGGTTGTTTTTCCCGCAAAGGTGAATAATAATGCAAAGACCCCAATATAGCTTGGCAGAGAAGATCACGATGCTCGCGAGTATTGCTAGCATATTTCTTACGCTGCTCGCGTTTGAGGTAATTTCACCTACGTACCAGACGATAACATCCTTAATATTTAATAATGGAGTAGTTATCATCGTACTTATCATAGGGGTATACTGGGCGTTCGGACGGGATGTTGGAGCTTTTACTGAGCACCCAACTCGCATTTATGTCTTTTCAAGAATTATCGCTCCGACTGCTGGTTTAATTTTCTTTGGAGAAAACCTAACCACTTCCGTGGGATTTGAACCTTTCTTTACCAACTTTGGAGGAATCCTTACGTGCCTCCTTGTCATGATCTTTGGAGCTGTCGAGGAAATTCGCAACCAATCCTACTCGGAGGAGGTAACTCCAATAGAAGACATCAAGACCCAAGAATTTCGCAATATCCGGGTCGAGGAACAAAAGAAGAAAATGGTTCAAGAAAATACTGAGACCACGAGTGAATGTGATATCCTCGTTCATTAATTGAACGGATTCTTATTCTAATTCTTTTCAGGACTTCCGATTGTTGGTGAACCTTCCTTCTCTGCAAGCGAAGCCTTCATTGAATGAATAATATCCACAATTTCTTTTGCTTTTGCATATCGTTCGTCCCGCTTTTTATTCCGATTTAGTTCAGCTGGAATGGGGATTGGGGTACCCACCTTTACGAGAAGTGGCTTCTTCCACCCGAGGGATTTAGTTCCCGAGATGGCAACAGGGATAATGGGGGCATTACCAACAATCGCGAATTTTATAATAGACGCCAGCGTCTTGACCTGCAACTCTGGGTCTAATTTTGCTTCCGGTGTCATTCCCACGAGCGCCGCCTCTTTGTTGAGGAAATGCAGCGT
>MBAA01000165.1:13441-13566 GCA_001940655.1 Promethearchaeota archaeon CR_4 | reverse complement strand
GGATCGATACATTCCTAGACCGTCCAAAACGGAACCTAAAACAGGCGTTTCAAACATTTTCGCAGACAGCATAAAATGCACGGGTCGTTCGGATAGGTTCATGATGACCGCCCTGTCAGCGATGC
>MBAA01000165.1:12511-13434 GCA_001940655.1 Promethearchaeota archaeon CR_4 | reverse complement strand
GGAGATCGTGACGAGGATGCCTTTCCCGATAATAGGGATGTTTTCCTTACCTTCCACCTTATAGTTAAGGATGTTTTGGATGCCGAGACCGGCAATCACTTTCACGCCGCTGTAAAACATCTCGTCTGCTCTTTCCAAGAACGACACTTTCTTGATAGACTGGCGGATTTTGCTGATGAAATCGTCAACCGGATTCTGCTTTGGTTTTTTGCCTGCTGGTTTTTCAGGTGCACTAGCTTGGGGTTTTGAAGCTTCCGCGGGAGGTTTTTGAGGTGGCGCCGACCCCGCAGGCTTTTCTGGATTGGTTTGCATATTGTTTCACGCTCTACATATCATAAATGACGCGATATAAGTCTTTCATACGTTTTTCATAATATTCTTCGAGTTTGTCCTCCGATACCGTTGCGGGGATTGCTTTCTCGGTAAAGAGGTCGAAAGCGGTCGATAATTTCATCTTGGATTTAACCGTCTCAATTATTTCTTTCCCTGCTTGTAATACCGTGTCAAAAAAGTCAGACATAATCTCCATCACCTCGAGTTTAGAACACTTCCCACTTCCCACACCGAGAACCCCAACGGGCGATTACCTGGTCACCTTCGTTTGGCATCTTTACCTGTACAATTTCGCAGTTATTCGGGCAATCTCCACAATTGAATGCAGATGTTTTAAATTCAATATCCGCCAAATTAAGACCTCGGAACGTAGATTCTAAGGAGGGAGTATTGTAATAATTCTCCTTGGCAAGGATCGCCATCCCGAGAGCCCCCATAAGGACACTATATTTGGGAACGATTACCTTGACTCCAAGTTGACGTTCGAATGCAATTTCAATGCCTTTATTATTCGAAACACCGCCTTGGAATACTATGGGGGAGGCTATATCTTTACCTTTAGCTAAATTGTTAAGGTAGTTACGCACGAG
>MBAA01000165.1:12323-12465 GCA_001940655.1 Promethearchaeota archaeon CR_4 | reverse complement strand
TTTTGTTTGTGAATCATATCACTTTCAGCAAATACCGTGCAACGACCCGCGATCGACACGGGATTCTTTGCTCGCAAAGCGTAATCTCCAAATTCTTCAATCGGAATGCCAAGGCGTGAAGCTTGATGGTCGAGAAAGGAGC
>MBAA01000165.1:11459-12314 GCA_001940655.1 Promethearchaeota archaeon CR_4 | reverse complement strand
CTGCACACACAGAATTCATGGCAAAATCGGTAACAATTCCATCTCGCAAGAGGATGATCTTGCTGTCTTGCCCCCCAATTTCGAGGATGGTACGGACATCAGGGTACATAGACTGCGTGGCAACGGCATGAGCCATAATTTCAGTCTTGGCTATATCCGCGCCTACGACCGCCTTGGTGAGATAACGGGCAGAACCCGTAGTTCCACAGGAGAGAATATCGTACCCTTGCAAGTCGTTAGAGGATTCCATATGTTCTTTTAATTTAGCCATTCCGGCTTTCGCGGAGTCGATTGGGGATCCCTTATTCCGTAAAAAAACAGAGGAGAGGAATTCCCCTTCCTTATTGATGAGGACAAATTTCACGGACACGCTTCCTACATCAATACCAAGGAAGGCAGCACTATCATCATCGGGAGAATGGACTCGTGTTGCTGATTTAACCATTTTATTCACGTCAATTCTTAAGTTGTATGATGGACTCGATAGCAGAATGGAGATCTGCTACAGTTTGAATACCCCCGTTAAGATAGGGGTCGGAATTAATTGATGATTCTTTTGCAATATTTGTGCTCAGGGCTTTCTGATCCTTAGATCTGCGTCGCCCACGCATGAGATCACAAAATGCTTCGAGACGCGTACGAAAACCCTCGGAACCTGCCTGTTCATCGAGACTGAAAAAGATGATCGGGAGGTCGAGCTGCTTCTGGAGGTGGTTGGTAATAATCGTTCGAGCTGCTATCTCGGGCATACAGGTGAAAGGATACGTATGAACAAACCCATCGAACCCCTTCTTCGCCCGGTCGATATATTCCCCGATCACCCATACCGCTTCTCCTCCTATGTCCATCGGCAAG
>MBAA01000165.1:10867-11409 GCA_001940655.1 Promethearchaeota archaeon CR_4 | reverse complement strand
CTTGTGAGCGACCCAGTCGAATAAACTTATGTTTTGGTGAATCTCACAGCCGAGCTCGCCAAGGCGCCGGCGAATGTCAAGATTGATGTAAGATTCTAAGGTCACGTGAATTTCACCAGCGATTGCAACCCGCAAGGGACGGCGGGTAGGATCAACTTCGATGGTCCGGAATCCTTCTACAATAACTTGCCGGAAGGATCGCAACTGGTCATCGGTGTTCACTTCATCGAGCTTGACGAGTAAGTCCCGGACTACACGGGTCGTATCTCCCCCGTGCACCTCGTACGCCCGAATCTTGCCCTCGCACCGTTCGATGTCCTCGATGTATTTTGCTTTCTTCACAAAATTTTTTGCAGCCATGACTGCCTTCCAGTAGGAAATGGGATTCTTAATGCCAGTCATTTTCACGAAAAGCTTAAACCAGGAGAAATCGAGGAGGTCTGCTTGGTTGAGGGGGATGACTTTCACGGCCTTGTAACCCATATCGTGTATAATCCGTTCCTGAACCGCGGAGTAAAATCCTAAACGGCAAGGTCCGCAGT
>MBAA01000165.1:9959-10851 GCA_001940655.1 Promethearchaeota archaeon CR_4 | reverse complement strand
TGTATCCGCTCCCTTCTGGATTGCGTTCACAAAGTCTCCGATAGTCGTCTTGAAGGGAAAGCACACGAATTCTGGACTGTTCTTGACGCCAATCTTAACTGCCTCCCGGTTGGTAGGATCGGGTAAAACCACATCAAAACCAAGGGTGTTAAAGATCGCCTTGAAGGCAGGCCACGAGTTACCCATATTCGGGAATGAAATGAGCATTAGATGTCCATCTCCGCATTTGATGAATTGACGACTGCTGAGATTGGGGGAACGGGTTTTGTAGTGGCCATGACGCGCTTTTTCCGCTTGATCATCTCGACAAAGCTTTCAATTCGCGTAAGCATACCAGCTTCACCTGAGTGTTCGTCAATGATCAGCGCAAGGAAAGGTAGACTAACAACTTTCATGTCTCGCATAATAAGCTCAGAGATAATGGAATCCGGCCCGCAAGCAAAGCTGATGAGGAAAATAATGCCATCGATTTCCTTCCGCCCCTTGGTCAGGAAATAACGTGCGGCAGCAAGGATCTCTTCCTCGTGAATCCAATAATTCCGAAGACACCCGTTAACAACTACGGGGATCTTGAATACATCGTATGGGAGATTCTCCAAGGTGATGACGGAAGCGCCTTGCTTCTTCAATTTCTTGTAGAAATCTAAATTGACAAAGGTATCGAATAAATTATACCCGTGCCCGAGGAGAAGGAGACGAACCTCCGGTGTTTCGTTTTTCTGAGGAGGGGTCAGGGGTATATTTTTTTCAACCCTTTTGAGTGCGTCACCAAAAAACATCCCATGCTGAACTGCGATTTGAAAGGTCCGGAAGGTTTTACCTGCTTTTTTATACGCTGCTATCGACTCTTGGTTCCCTTTACCAAGTTTTTGACCTAGTTCTATTACTGAAG
>MBAA01000165.1:7504-9894 GCA_001940655.1 Promethearchaeota archaeon CR_4 | reverse complement strand
CTCGACACATCAGGGAGGGACAAAAATTTAGGGCAATAGTACCCTTCCTTGCGTGTAGACACGTAGCGAGGGACGAATACATAATCTAAATCGGGATTATCTTGGATAAGTTTCAAAAAATGCCCGTAGTATACTTTCATTGGCAAACAGAGCTCTCCGAAACCCATTGCACACCCCTCTTCTACGATTTTCTTGGTCGTTGGGGGAGATAATACAATTTCAACTCCAAGTTCTTCGAGGAGAGTCTTCCAGAAGGGGTAAAACTTGTAAAAAGGTAAAGCCCGGGGGATACCAACCTTGAATTTTTTGGGAGTGTCAAGAGAAGTTTTCAGAGGAGTTCCCGTTGCCAAAATAATCACCATGAAAAGGGAAGAATATGCAGGAAAATAGGGCTGCAGATGGGTAACTTAACTATATTCACTCCAGAATAATTAGATTGGGGTGTTATAATAAAGAAGCCCTTTGATCTCGTTCATCAAATCATCAGTAAGCTCGCGGAGGGTGCCGTAATCGGGGCGGGGGTACTTGTGACTGAATTGCCGGTGTTTGTTATAAGGTTTTCCGCACCTGAGCACGCAGCTCTTGCCAACATTTAGCATTTTTCCGTGTTTAGGGTAGATGTTTTCAGTACCGGTAACGCCTAGGGGAATGATAGGCACATCTGCCTCGATGGCAAGACGCATTACTCCTACGTGCGGTTCGAGTAACTTTCCATTTCCCTCATTCGTGGTCCCTTCGGGGAACATACCCACTAATTCGCCTTTGGAGAGAAGATCTAACGCAAAATTCATTGAATCCTTGTCAGTCTCCCCTCGGCGCAATGGGAAGGCAAAATGGGTGCGAACCCATGCATTTACTACAGGGATCTTGAATAATGAATGCTTAGCCATCTGCCAGAGGTAACGTTTGTTGATATTCACAATCGTTGCTGCATTCATTATAACATCCCACTCCGAATTGTGGCTGGATGCAACAACGGCAGGTCCTACTGCAGGGATGTACTTCTCAAAATCGATGGCCTTGTAGGGGAAAGCAATCTTACACATCGCATCAACAACTTGCCCTGAAAAATTTTCTACCGTGTTTTGATACTGACGATCCAGGCCAAATGGTTGGAGGAGTTTCATGATACCATATCCAGCATCATCCACCAACTCAAGGAATTGCTTTCCTAATTGCTTGAGAGCACTCATACTTTTATTCACCTTTTAATGATTGTTTTTTCCTCACTCCTTCGCTCGAGGATATCCAATGGACAACTGTTTCTCCGTTTCATGGAGTGAGGATCCATCCCGAAGGTGATGGATGGCGTGGAGTTTATCTAGCATGTCCGTCATAACCGCTTTCAGCTTGTCCGCGAGCTCTTCCAATAGCGCGTAGGTGAGCTCGGTATCATAATATTCTTCGTAGTAGATTGGACTCCCAACCATAATACTGACAGGAACGCCGAGCTTGATGAAAAGTCCACCCTTTGGTAGGATTTTTTCGAGACCTGCGCTCACCACGGGGACGATCGGCACACGGGCTTCTATAGCCATACGAATCGGTCCAGTGTGAAACTCGCCGAGAGTGCCGTCAAAAGAGCGGGTACCCTCCGGGAACATTCCAAGCCAATTATCCGTTTTTAGAACTTCCTTAGCTGTTGCCCACGCAACCTCATCGTGCGTCCCCCGTTTGAGGGGAAACGCTCCAAAATTCTTAAAAATACTCCGAACGATAGGGGTCTGGAAGTTCTCTTCCTTGGACATCCAGATGACACGCTTGTGGATCGCTTGCGAGAGCATGAAAGGGTCAAGGTGTGACACGTGATTACCAACGAAGATACCACTCCCATACTCAGGGAACATGTCCCCATAGACTCGACCTTTCCACGCAATCCGGAAAAAAGTTCGAAGCCAAAGCCACGTACTCCAATAGAGTGTCTTTGACATCTTTTCAAAGAGACCCAACTTTTCGAGAATATCAACGAACACGTTATTCATCAAATCGATACCAAGACCGCCAGTGCTTTCGAGGACTTTCGAGAGCATCTTCTGGAAATCTTGGGATTTTGAGATACTAGTGAAAAAATCCTTACTTTTCTTGTTGGTGAGAGCGATTTGCTCACTCTGAAGCATGGTGGTCGCCAAAGCGCCATCGACAATTTTCTCTTTTTCCTGATCTTTTTTCTGGATTACTTCTGTCTTTTCCATAAGATTTTTACCTCTTATTTTTGAATGTAATATTCTTTAGGGTTTTAGTTATGTTTGTTGGATTTTTGCACGTCTTCGACAACGGAAGAATATTTCATATGCAAGGCTTCCATCATCTCCGGAAGGTTATGCGCGAGGAGATCCGGGTTTGCAACTTGGAGGTGGGAATAAGGGATGAATCCAGTTGATACTCCAATG
>MBAA01000165.1:0-7445 GCA_001940655.1 Promethearchaeota archaeon CR_4 | reverse complement strand
AATTTCCTCTGGTTTATAGGGGTGCACTTGTGCCGCCGCAAATTGGACTGCTTGTGGGTCTGGTTTGAGCGCGGGGATCTGATCAACTCCGAAAACCCCTGCGAAGTACTTCGAGAGGCCAAACTTAGAAAGATACTCTTCAATTTTTTTCGTGCGATTATGGGACACGACAAATAATTTAGTCCGACT
Organism: Promethearchaeota archaeon CR_4; assembly: GCA_001940655.1. Lineage (GTDB taxonomy): Archaea > Asgardarchaeota > Lokiarchaeia > Sigyniarchaeales > CR-4 > CR-4. The sequence continues at coordinate 7,256 of MBAA01000165.1, read as the reverse complement.
CGCGAGAGCTGCGAGTAAATCTTCCACACCAGTGCAGAGTTTCGCGTTCTCGGCCAATTTCTGGTACCGGGAGAAAATGGACGCTGCAACACGTAATTTCTTAAGAAGTCGGTACCCGTTAATGACCGTTACCATTTTAAAAATGTCGTGTGATTCCAAAATGATCTTGGGAATCGGGAGAGCTTGCACGGTGTCGAGTACGGTTCCCACTTCAATCATTGCCCTCTCCCAATCTACATAGATACCATATTTCTGGAAGACTTCCGCCACCGAGGTATGGAGCGACTCGTTGATATCGAGCATCGTGCCGTCAAAGTCAAGAATGACCGCCTTAATGCGACCACGCTCGAGCAGCTCCTGCAGCCGGTGTGTGCTACGATCCGGGGACCTTGTCATATTAAACCTACTCTCCATCAAATCATTTAGGCAATTTTTTCCTGCAGGGGACGTGCAAAACCATGCTTCCCAACAGGGGTAAAAGGGGATAAAGTTAGTTCCGCTTTACCAAATGCCAAACGAGAGTTTTTGTTCAAATGACCATTTATAGTTTCAAATGGTAGATTTAACATCTTCTGGTTTGTGACATATAAAAAGGCTTTCAGATTGATATTCGTGAGTTAGGAGGGAACTATTACGAATCTGTTAAATGTATAAGCGAGAAATTGACTAAAGAACGTAGTCCAGTGTGAATAAACGTTTGAAATATCGCTCCCGTTTTCATAATATTGTAAATCCTTCTATCTTTCTTTGATTAATCATTATAATTTCTTAGGTATAACTTTTAGGATTTATCTAACTGGAAGTATTTTTAAGATATTATGAAAAAAATCAGGAAATACATATAAAAGCTTTTATTTGAAATGATTCAGATTAAATAAGCGAAATTCATAACTTAGGAAATGATCCCACCTGATATATTGAAACAATAACGTAAAGAGACAAAAAAATGGGTTAGAGAAGCTAAAATTCAATTTTCGCACCAAAATATTCTCCAAAGTTTGGTGCGAGGTTCTTCACAGGTGAGGGGTTGTTTCACCTACTTTTTCGAGAGACGCTGGAGATTTTTAACGAGCGCAACGAGATCATCTGTCATATATTTATAGGACTTTAGGATTCGATCTCGCTGATTTTGACCGGGTTCGAGAATTTTCACGAGTTGCTTGACTTCTTCCCCGTGATGGAACATAATCAATGTGGGTGGGATATTAACATTTAATCTTTTCACCAAATCTGGATTGTCTGGGATTGATACCTTCACTGCGATGGCATCGGGGAAATTCTTCAAGGCCGGATCGAATTCACTTTCCAATTGTTTGAGCATTTTCTTGCTCTCTGCCTGATCTTCATCGTAGAAGACCACTACTATGATGTGCTTGTCTTTAAGGAGTTGAGGCCAACGGGATTGAGTTATCAGTTCCATAGCATTAACCTCCCTCCCCTATGAGAGCTGCTCGTGGTTATAAAAATGTGGGTTGTGCTAGAAGTTACCCACAAAATTCTTCTTATGAATCAACTAAAGAGGTTTGCATAAAATCTCATGAATTCGTAATAAACTCATTCTATTGCTCGGCGCTGCTGTCGCGATCACTGCGGTATCGGATCCAGAACCACTTCCTGCCACCACGATGACATTTTCCCCTTTTTTCACGCATCCACCATCAGTTGCCATCATCAATATTTCCACGCAGACTTTAAAACCCTGAGCGATGATGCGAAGGGTGTTCGCGATTACTTGAGGCGCTTTCACGCCATATAATTCTTCCGTGTGAAAGAGCATTGTTCCAAAATGGACGATATGCCCTTTCTCTTGAAGTTCCTTCACTAGAGTTTTGGGAAATGGTTGTTCCTCTTCTCCTTTAAAACTATATTGCCAAGGAATAACGATTAACTGGACGTCTTTCGCGTCAAACACTTTCGCAAATGCTTTGGCGGCATTTCCACGCGTTGACGCGAGCACAATTTTCTTAATGCCTTTTTTAATCACGCAATCGTGTACGAGTTGAATGACAGTGTCAGTATTTTCCGCTCCAGGTTTTTCAAAATAAACTATTCTCTCTTCCATTAGGAAGTCACCTTATTTTTAATCGATTATAGTTATCTTTAGTCGTTTAAATTTTTCAAATTGATATATTTTGATTTTTGTTAATTACCATAGAGTCGGGAATAAGTGAGTATGATATGATTATGGTGGGTATCTACTACTCCACCCCCTGAACTATCACGGAGACCATTCTCGAATCACTTCTTTAGTATTTTTCTCACGAGATTCAACATTACATCTATGCGGTTAGTGAAAAATCCGTCTACGCCCATTTTCACGAGCTCCGCTGCGAGATTTTCCGAGTCTACCGTCCATACATTGACTCGTAACCCAGAAGCATGAAGTTTATCCACGATGATGGGCGTGGTATTGGAATCATTGACATGTACAGCCATTGCATTGACCTTTTGAGCATGTTTAATAAAAAGGGTCGCTAAACGTAATTGTTTTGCCTCAGAATCTGCTAGAACCGGGCTCTCCAATGTGGCAACCTTCGCTATAGGGCGTAACGCTTTGACCGTTCCCATTACAGGATGAATAAAAGAAGAAAAATACGTTGCGTCCATTACCCCTACGTCATCTACGAGCGCAAGCACCTTCTCCTCAATCCCCGACGCTTTCATTTCGAGGTGGAAGAAGACTTTACCCCGTCCGAGCTCGAGTACTTCCCGGAGCGTGGGGATTCGTTCTCCTTGCCCTGCATCGAGGGCTCGTAATGCGTTAAATGGAAGTGTCGAGACATTTCCCTTGCCATTAGTCGTCCGGCTAACATCCGCATCGTGGATCACCACGAGCTCCCCGTCCCTTGACGGGTGTACGTCAAATTCGATCGCTTCTGCGCCGAGCGCAATGGCTTCACGGAAGGCGAGGAGAGTATTTTCCGGATATTTCGCTGACCATCCCCGGTGGGCAATAATCGTGACCTTTGGCAAGTCTACCAACACAATACAAGACTTAGTTGGTTTCTGTAATAAATCACGCTGGTTTATACTACAGGGTATTTATTTGGGATTTATATTTACGCGATGCGTTTGAAGAAAGCAGAGATTGGAAATAATTTCGCATATTGATCTTCCGAATGTGATAATAACTGGTCTTCTATTCCGATAAACCCAAAGAACAATATCGCAATTTTTTGAGGCGAAAATAATGGCGCAATCAATTGGGGCATATAATAATGTTTCTGTAGAACCGAAAGAAGGCGTGGAGATTAACGTTAGAGGATTGAAAAAATACTTTAAAGAGATCAAAGCTGTGGACGGCGTGGATCTGCAGGTCAAGAAAGGGGAATTATTTGGCCTCCTCGGACCAAACGGCGCAGGGAAATCTACGATGATCCGAATGCTTACTACAGTATTGACGCCTGACGCGGGCACCGCAATAATCGCAGGACTCGATCTTCGGAAGCAGCGGGTGGAGATTCGCAAGCTTCTCGGCGTGTGCCCGCAAGAAATCGTGATCGTGGAAACATTGACCGCGGAGGAAAATGTTACATTCGTTGCCCAAATGCACGGTATTCCTACTCCCTTGGCTAAACAAGCGGCATCGCGCCTGCTCTCGCAGCTTAACATCGCTGGTCGCAAGGATCGAGCTAAAAACTTCTCGGGGGGCATGAAACGAAGACTCAATCTCGCAATGGCTTTAATTCATAACCCAAAAATCATCTTCCTAGACGAACCCACGGCAGGGTTAGACCCGCAAGCTCGGCGCCTCGTGTGGGATTTCATCCGCGACCTCAAAAACACAGGGTCTACTATCATCCTAACCACGCACGACATGGTTGAAGCAGATGTTTTAAGCGATCACATCGCCATCATCGACCAAGGTAAGATTATCGCCCAAGGAAAGCCGCAAGAGCTCAAGGAAAAGTTCGGCACGGGTAACATCCTTGAAATTCAGTTCCTCCATCAACCCGACTTAGATGTGGTTAAGGAAAAACTCCAGACATTGCCCTTTATCACGAAAGTCTCAGATGTTGGTGAGCAACGTGTCTTAGTCTCTTTTTCGGGGGGATTAAAAAATTTCGTCGCTACCCTCCAGCAGGGCATCGTCGAACACATTAATGAGGTGGAGAACATTAGCTTCCGGCAGAACACGCTCGAAGACGTGTTCCTGCACCTGACCGGACGGAGGTTGAGGGAATAAATGACACAGGATCGAACAAAAGAGGGGAAAGCGCCAAATAAAGCGTTCGTGTTTTCTGTTATGAGTCTCAAGCAAAAAGTGCGGAACGCTCAAGCATTGTTCTATACCCTGGGATTTCCCATCATGTTTACCGTGATTTTCTATTTCGTGTTTTCTAATATGGAAGTTCAAGGTCCGAGTCCGGGTCCACAAAATGCCTTCGACTACGGATTTCCCGGTATGATAATTTATGCCACGGGTCTTTTATGCAATAGTGCGGCCATCTTTTTCGCCAACGGGAAGAAGAATGGCATGCTGGAACGTCTCGATACGATGCCCGTGGGGCGGAAAAATATCTTCATCGGAGGTCTCCTGGCCGAGACGTGGTTCGTGATTCTCCAGATTCTCATCATGTTTGGCCTCGGGTATGGCATTATGAACGTCTATTACAAGGACGTTGGTATGATGCTCATCGGGTTCGTGATCGCCGTCGTATTTGGGATCCAATCCGCGGGTCTCGGTATTATCCTTGCTGCATATGCGAAATCTCCCGAAGCTGCGAATGGTTTTGCGATGATGTATTTTATGCCCGCAATCTTCGCATCTGGTGCCCTCGTGCCCTTCGAGAGTCCCATCGTGTACTTCTTCCCCCCGTACTGGGCAAAGCAAATCTTCCTGCAGATCACGGTCGATGGGGACAATTTAGAAGCTCTGATGAAAAGTAGTTCGTTAGCAACTAGTACGGAGATTGGAATCCCCTTGTGGGGTGGGTTACTAATCCTCATCGCTCTGACGTTCGCTTTCTTAGCCATCGGAATCGCAATCTTCCAGAAAAAAACATCTGTCTAAGCTGTAATTTTTCTCTCTCTCAATTTTTCACATATCTTTTGTGTTTACCATTAGTTGTGAGTCAAAGTAAGAAGGAGGGCATCTTTTCAGTAACTTTCTTTATTTTTCCTCTAGTAAGATTATATTAACTTGGAGTTACCCAACTACATTCAACTATTTTAGTAGCATGGGATCACCATGAAAATAGGCAGCACGAGCTTACGGGACCTCGCGAGATCGCGTGATTGCATCCGGCGGCGCGAGAGCAGTTATGATCGCACAGGGGGAAATGCAGACTCCTACAAGATCGCCCCCGGAGAAAAACGTATCATTTTCGATGTGAAGGACGTTACAGGGATTATCACTCACATCTGGACCACGCACATGGTAAAACCACGGCGGGGAAGTCGTGGCATCATTCTGCGCATGTGGTGGGACGATGATCCCGTGGACAGTCCATCCGTGGAATCCCCCTTAAGTGACTTTTTCGGAATTGCGTGGGGTATACGCCGAAATATGACCTCGTTACCTATCCAGAATTCTGTCCGTGGCGGTAAAGGGAATAATTGCTGGTGGCCGATGCCTTTCAAGAAAGCGGTACGCATTGAGGTGGAGAATCTCAACCCCGGAACGTTGGCACTATACTTTTATATTGATTGGGAAGAGTACGTGGACGGATTTGGAGGAGAACAGCTCCTGTATTTCCATGCGCATTACCGGCAAGAAGATTTTAAAGCACGCTGGGTCGATCGGGATACGGGCAAGCGGTTTAGTGGTAAAGAGTGGCAATTTGCAGGTGGCAAAAACACCCTGGCGAATGGAGGATACAAGGAAAATTATGTGATCCTCGAAACTTCGGGAGTGGGGCAGTATGTCGGGGTTACTATGGGCATCAAACGTGGATCATGTGCAAAGTCATTGCCCTTTGCGTGGCCGGGGGAAGGGGATGACATGATCTGGATTGACTCGCACGGGGAGGGAGAACCCCAACTGAACGGCACGGGGACGGAAGATTATTTCAATACAGCATATTGCCCATCCGAATTCAATTGCGCGCCGTATCATGGTGTTGTCCTCGGGGGTGGATTTAATTGGCGGAAGGAAATCTCGTATTATCGCTTCCACGTGGAGGACCCGATCCCCTTCAAGAGAGATGTCAAAGTCACCATCGAGCATGGCCATGACAATCACTATGGCGGGCGGTGGACGAGCTGCGCGTATTGGTACCAAAGTGAACCCCACCCCAAGCAACCTGCGCTCCCATCATTCAAGGATCTCGTAACACAAGGGGTACACGGGTGAAAATTCATTGGTTATTCCGTGGTAATTGCCATTTTGTTTGCCCTTTTTTGGTTGTTCGCCTGGACAACACTGAAGAATTGGATCCGCCAAGGTTGTTCATAGATTTTTTAATACCAAATCTTGCTTTGCAAACATTTTTTTCCTTTTTCCCGGTAACTCACCTATGGTTTTCGGAATTTTAGTACTCAAGGCGATAGAGGCGAGTAAAGTTGAAATGCTTGGGGTACACCCCCCGGAATTCATATGTCCTCCTAAATTGATCGATAGTATCGCCACGAACCTCGATTACGGGTCGTTCACGCCATGGGGGGAAGTCTCCACTGAGGAAGGAGTCGCGTTCTGTAAGTTGGAGGTAACGGAGTTGGGGAAGGAATACCTCGTGTGTCTCGCAAGCGAGAAAAAAGTTAACCTACATAGTGCAGCGGAGTTTCTCAATATTATTGCTCCTAAGCTGGCCCTCGCTGCAAACTTGGGGAAACTAGCAGAGAATTTGCCCAAGCTTGCCTCAATCGTGTTGGAAAACTTGCAAGTCTCGGAAATAGTCGCGAAAAAAGAGGAATCTGTGCCTACTAAAGAAACTAGTTCACCCCCCATTGAGGTGAAGATTTGTCCGTTCCGCATGTCATTACGCAAAGGACAGCAGGAGTGCATCCGTGAGCAATGTATGGCATATTTCGGCGATATTGGCAAGGCAATTGTTTTGTTACGGCACCTTTTTTCGAGACTTCCAAGCGGTGGAAACAAAATGAAAGTTCCATTTGAAGAACTCGACCAACTCCTGCCGAAAGAGGGGTGTTTTCTCATCCACGGGAATCCCTTCCGTCCAGCGGGTTCTGCCATCAAATGAAGATATTTTCTTTCTCGTTACGCGTGCATAGAATTATAATCACAATTATTTTTCGGGTATTTTTTAAAAAAAACTTAAAGTATGATGGTGGTTCGCTGTTCCGCAACCTCAATG
>MBAA01000151.1:21671-22349 GCA_001940655.1 Promethearchaeota archaeon CR_4 | reverse complement strand
CAATCCTGTAGTCCCCATGAACCTCGATTTGAGAGCGAAAAAGTTATTGAATTAAGGGGTATCAACCTTTCCTTGTAAAGTCAAGAGACATATAATTCGCCAATTACTATTTTAAAATATGCCTAATATTTTCTATTTCAACCTGACTCGTTCACGCTTGCAGAATTGCGTAGGAACATACATTTACATAGATGATTTATAAAACTCCTAATTTGGGGTATCTCAATTATTGAGGTGAAGTTCTGATTTTTATTTTTCTTCAAATAACAATTCTCCTCCCTAAGAAAAGAAGGATTCCTATTATTGCGTGAATTTGGAAATTTGTCGGAAATTACTTTGATAATCGAATTTTGTGTTCCACAAATTTTGCACTCCTGTTGAATTTTTAATTCTAAAGGATTATTTTTGATAAAATTGCAGAGTATAGTGTGTTCATGGAGCTATCCATCAAAACCGTTCCGGGGATTGGGAGTAAGTTCTCGGAAGCCTTAACTGAATATTATCCTGATGAACCTACCGCGTTAGCAGCGATCCGTAATATGCATAGTTGCGAGGTTGGAGGTATCTCGGTCAACCAGTCACTGAAATTTGCGCTCAATCTTTTCTTTTTAGAGCACAACGTGACTTGTGAGACCGTGCTTCGGACATCAGATGCTATGCAGGTTTATAAAGAATTGT
>MBAA01000151.1:20635-21639 GCA_001940655.1 Promethearchaeota archaeon CR_4 | reverse complement strand
TATTGTGACGGACGATCCCCGGGTCGAGACCCGCCTCCGTGAGGCAGGATTGCATGCGCTCGTGGGTATCGATGTCATAGATCCAGAAAAAATGAAGGATTATGATAAATTGCAAAAGACCTTCCAGCATTATGCGAAGAGCGAGGATGTGGTCTTCCTGGCCTTGACCCAGCTCTCGCGGTACCCTGATAGTCCAAACTTTTTCGAACTAGACTTAAAGGGACGAGTTGATCCTCTCGAGATTGTGCCTGAATTGACTATCGGAAAATATACCCACAATTACGATCGGATCGTGGCTGGATGTGCCGCGGTGGAGTTTCTCCAAACCTTTAAAGACGTCCCGGGGCATTTTATGACCGCGTTACCCATCAAATCTCTCGGGTTCTTGAAGTCCGCCTTGCAAGCGATAGATGCCCAAGGGAATTTCAAAGATACAGTATCCAAAAGGTTTGAGGTTTTGCGTAGGATAGGAGATGGCGCGGGGGGGATCATTGCAGAGGCCGAGACGACTCTTAATACCCAATTACGTGATCTAATCGAGGCAAGTTCACTCACCCTCAATGGCACTCAATTACTCCAAATCCTTAAAACGGAGAAACTTGCATCCTTCCAGGAATATATACCCGACAAGCTGGGAACCGCAATTCAATCCCAAATTGACAAGTGCAAGACTAACCTACTCCAAATCCTCCAAGTCGATTTTAAAGAATTCCCCATGATTAACGACATCATTCCTCAGGAGTTTTCCTACCCCATCGAGTTTAGTGGGGAGGTGGTGGAGTTACTCGATTCTTACGTGAAAAAACGAGCCCGCGTTGAGGAGTTTATGCTCAAAAAGAAAGCGGCAACTAAACTCGAGGCACTCATCCCGGACATCCAGAGGATGTTGAAAACCTTGCTCGAGGTTGAATTTTTCGTGGGATTGGGGCAATTTTTTTCCAAGTTTGACATGCGGCGCCCGGAACTCCTGACTTGCCCAGGTGTGGTCTTGACTCGAGCACGTA
>MBAA01000151.1:20219-20567 GCA_001940655.1 Promethearchaeota archaeon CR_4 | reverse complement strand
TATCGTGGGCCCCGGTTGAATCTCCTGACAGGAAGTAATTCCGGGGGTAAAACCACCTGTGAATTGACCTTGGCACAAACGATTATTTTGGGACAGATGGGGTTTTTGGTACCTGCTGAAGCGTCCTTCCATCCATTCCAGGAAATTTATATCTTCAAAAAGTCGAATGGGCAACTGACAGCAGGGGCATTCGAGGCAACCCTTCAACAATTCGTAACCCTCGCCACCTCGGACAAGCTCAAACTCATCCTCGCAGACGAGCTCGAAGCTATCACCGAACCCTCGGCAGCGGCTCGGGTCATCGGAAGCATTCTACTTCTACTACTGGAGAATCCCAATAATTTCGGG
>MBAA01000151.1:18989-20167 GCA_001940655.1 Promethearchaeota archaeon CR_4 | reverse complement strand
TGAAAGATAACATCCGTGTAGACGGTATTGAAGCAACGGGTTTGGACGAACATCTAAACCTGATGGTGAATCGCAACCCAAAATTGAACTTTGTGGCGAAAAGCACACCAGAACTCATTTTAGAACGACTGGTAAGAAAGTCTTCGGGACAAGAGAAAGAATTCTTCACTAAAGTGCGGAATCGGTTTAATCGAGGAAAAGAATAGTCATGAAAGAGTAGACCATCAATCACTGCTCTATCCTTTTTGCGTGGGTGATTCGAGCAAATATTCGCTTTTCAGATACAGGAAAATCGTGAAGGTCGCTGCTGCCGTGAAGATGTGCCACAGACCATGCGGTTGCAAAAGGGAATCGGGATCACACGGCCAAATTTCGCTCTTCTGCAACAACCAAATCCCAAATGCCCCGAGGAAGAACGCTATTGACACGAATAACAACCGCCAATCCCGACGTGCAAGCGTCTGGTGGAACCGGGAGACCACTTGCCAGACTATCTCCAGAATGATCACGGCAGCGGTCAGTACTCCGAAGACAAGGTTGGCATCTTCCACTATACCCCATTGATAGATGACAAACATTACCACCTCAATTGGTATATACAAGACGAGAAAACGTCCCCACGACCAATGGAAGGCGTGTGTCACCAGATAAAGCAGGAGAAATACGATATATAGATTCATCGCATACACATCAAATGTACCTGCCCAGTTGCGCCAGGACACGTGCATATATAACGATCCGATTCCGATTGTAATGGTCAAGAGTGCATACAGGAAAGAGAAGGGCGTGAGGTGGTCAAAGTCCTTCGAGGGACCCGCGTTCGCAGATGATGGTCTCACGTAATCATAATACAAAATAATCGCGAAACCGGATACGACATAGGCAAAGTTCGTGGGACTACTAAAGGGTTGGCCCCAGAATGTATTCAAGTCGACAAATTCGCAGAAACAGGACTGGGAGCTTACACACCCTTGTACATCCCCAGGCCATCCCAATCTCCAAAGCACGTATAAGAGGATCATCCATCCCCCCATATAGAGACTGGTGAAAAATACGTGCCTATACTTCCATTTCGCAAGAAATGACATAACGGAAGATATATAGATCAGAGGAACGAATAAATCTTTTGTTCATAACAGACATACTTCAATTAATGATTCAGGATTTGGTTCCGTGCG
>MBAA01000151.1:15541-18954 GCA_001940655.1 Promethearchaeota archaeon CR_4 | reverse complement strand
AAATTAAATTATATGGGTTATGATTATGGGTACGGCATCGAATCCACAGACCTGTGACGAGTGCGAGGGCACAGTCTTCAATCTTGCGCGTGATCCCTTCCTGCAACGACAGTATCCGTTCGTAGCTGAATCCGTTTTGAAAATGTGCGCCTCATGTGGGGCAAAGTATCTCGCCTGCAAAAATTGTGGCGCGCTTCTAACGAGACTCAACCTGTGGGTTGACGTGCACAGCGTGAGGGATACGTGTCCCGTCTGTGGGTGGCAAAATCCCCAAATTACTAAGTGGATCGCTTAAGGTGGTGGGGAATTCTGAGAGAAAAATCCGTAGTTTCCTCTATCTATTTTACAATTACGCATAGATTTGTACACTTTTTCTTCATATAGGAATGTGCTCACGGGAGTGTTTTGGGAAGCGTGAAATGAAACGTTGATCCCTTTCCCAGTTCTGATTCGCCCCAAATACGCCCACCGTGCCGCTCCACGATCTTCTTGCAGATCGCCAAACCGACGCCCGTGCCAGGATATTTCCCTCGGGGATGTAAACGTCTGAAAAGGATGAATAATTTTGGGAAATACTTCGGGTCGATGCCGATCCCATTATCTCGCACGAATATGTGCCATTCCTTCCCATCTTGTGGGATCATCCCAATATGGATCTTTGGTGGTTCCTGATCCTTGCGAAATTTGAGGCCATTATCAAGGAGAATGCGGAACACCTCAACTAATTGTGTACAATCTCCCCGGAGTTTAGGGAGAGGATCATAGCTAATCGTGGCGCTAGATCCTTTTATTACAACCTTCAAATGCGAGAGTGCTTGTTTGAGGATCACATTCATATCAATTATGTCAGGGGGTTTGATCTGGTTTCGTAACTGAGAGTATTCTAATAAACCTTTAACCAAGATGTGCATTGTCGAAGTGTTATCTATGACCTGCTGGATGTAGACTTCCGCTTCCGGGTCAATTTTATCGTGATATCGATCACTAAGCAATTGCACGTAATTTGAAACCATCCGGAGGGGTTCCTGTAAATCATGTGCCGCTACGAACGTGAATGTTTCTAGATCACGATTTGAGCGTAACAAATCCTCATTTTTTTGTTTAATTTCTTCTTCAACACGTAAACGTTCCGTGATATCGGAAAACATCGCGATCATTCGCCCAGGCGCTGTTTGGAAGGCAATCACTTCATATATGCCCGTAATTTGGTCGTCTTTGTAAGTATATTGATTTTCACTCCATGTCCCTCCCTCTCTCGCAATTTTCAAGTAAATTTCCGCCACATTCGTGTGGGCGTGCGTAGGGAAAACCTCGGGAACATTCTTGCCAATATGTGCTTGGTGTTGAATACCCAATATTTTATCAGCGGCAGGATTGGCTCCCGCAAACACGAGGCGCCCGTCTGGGGCTATTTCCCACATATGAATGCCTATGGGTGTGGCTTCTACAATACTGCGGAATTTCTCTTCTGACTCGATTAATGCTTGCTCCGCATTTTTACGTTCCGTTATATCGAAGAAAAGCACGTCGAAAAATCCAGGTTCTGGACTATAAACATATCCTTTCAAAAATACATTGGTGACTTGGGAAAAATGCTCGTATTGGAACGGTTCACCGGTCAACGCTACCCGTCCGTATTTCCCAATCCAGTCATAAGGATCCTCTGCGATTTTTGGGAAAACTTCAGAGACCCGCTTGCCAATAATTTCAGTCCGCCGGAGATTTCTCATCCGCTCGTAAGCCGGATTGATATCTTTGAAAATGAAGTCTATCGGGCGTCCATCTTCGTTTTTTACTATTTGACAGTGGATAAATCCAGCTTCAATCGTTTCCACCAAACCACGGTAACGCCGCTCGCTTTCCCTCAATGCTTCATCCTTTTTTCGGTGCTGTGCGCTTTCTAACATTACCCACGTATTATCCCGCTTCACAAGGGCAAATTGGTGGTTCTTCACCACGTCAAGGAGATCGAAAGGGCCACACCGGTTGAGGCTATAAGTACACAATGCCACTATCTTGTGCTGGTTCAATATATCGTTTATTTTTGCCTCGTAATTGACGAAATCTTCCCAATCCTGCCTTTCAAGCCAGAATGTGTTTCCACTCAAGCGAAGACCATCATAACCATTCTTGAGAGCTTGAGTTTCTCGTTCCATCCACCCATTTACAACCCTATCTGCTTCGAATTTTCCTTCCACGGTATACCATTGTGCGAAATCTAGGACTTCAATTTGCCCTTTTGCTATGCATTCCCCAAGATCTGGCATTTTCCTTCTAAGTGCCTCAATAGCTTGATCCTTTGATAAGGGTTCAGACGTGATCCACATGCAGTACTCATTGCTTATGATACCTTGGAAAAAGTAGGGGACTAAAATGTCAAGTAGCTCCTCTTGGGTTTGGTAGAATTGGCAAAAATGTGTCCCCCACGGGACTTTCCCGAGAATATCAATGCCAGTTTCTCGCATTTTTCCCAAACCCAAAAGGTTGTTTTTTGATTCTCCCAACATATGACTCGTTACCTTTCCTTGTGGATTCTTATTTAGTAGGCGCAAATTTGTTTGGTTTTTCAACCTTTCTGCCCAAATCTCTACTATTAATCAATCTTCAATCATACGGTCATAGAGGATATTGAATGCTTAGCTTTTTATCGCTTGAAATTCAAACGCTTACTTGTTCGCGCTAGATTCGATTATCTCGGATCGTGCCGAGCCTTCAAATCTCCATATTTAAAATGGAGACATTTACCCGTTAGTGTATAAACTCTTATCTGTCAATGCCTAGTTTAGAAATTACGACTCCAATCCACCCTTAGAGGGGACTTCCAGAGTTAAATTTCTGGATTCGCTCCAGTCACCTTCAATCTGGAAGTATTGATTTGGAGTTTAAAGATTAGCAGGAGTTATAACCCTCGTCATCACAATATATATCGCGCGAATGCGTTAGCGCGTAAAAATAGAAAAAACGAACCTTAATTTCCTTAAAAATAGCTCATTTCCACAGAACTGCAAGACACTGGCGTATTAAATGAATGTCAATGTAGAATTTTACAATCGAAGCTTGATAGAGGCGAGTTTAGACCCTCTCGTAACTATCGGGCGGGATGGGAAAATCACGGATGTCAATCGAGCAACAGAAGAAATTACAGGACAATCGCGTAAAGAATTGATTGGTACCGATTTCTCGGATTATTTTACAGATCCAACAAGAGCCCGGGAAGGGTATCTCCGAGTCTTTGAGGAAGGACAGGTTCGAGACTTTTCCCTTGAAATTCGCCATCGAAAGGGAAAGGTCACACCTGTCCTGTATAACGCTTCCGTATTTTGCGATCAAAACGGAAATATTGCAGGAGTATTTGCAGCGGCGCGAGACATCACCGAACAGCGTCGGGCCGAAGAAGCATTACGCGCGGCAAG
>MBAA01000151.1:14323-15526 GCA_001940655.1 Promethearchaeota archaeon CR_4 | reverse complement strand
TTTAATCGAAGCAAGTATGGATCCGCTCGTAACGATTGGTCGAGACGGCAAGATCACAGATGTCAACCGGGCAACGGAAGAGGTTACCGGTCATTCACGTCATAAATTAATTGGTACCGATTTCTCAGACTACTTTATCGATCCAGCTAGTGCGAGAGCTGGATATCTCCGGGCGTTCGAAAACGGGGAAGTAAGGGATTACCCCCTCGAAATCCGGCATCGAGACGGACGCATCATCCCGGTTTTATATAACGCATCAGTATTCCGCGATCTCGTGGGAAATGTCATTGGTGTATTTGCGGCGGCACGTGATATTACTTTAGAAAGATACCGAACCTTATACGAGCAATCTCCAGATGGCGTCATGCTCATCGACATGGAAACAATGAAAGCAGTCGAATTTAACAACACGATGAACCAAATGCTCGGTTATTCCCGAGAGGAGTTCGCAAAAATAACGATTGCGGATTATGATTCTAGTGAAGAGTTTGAGCGGATCAAAAAATATATTGAAAAGATAAAAGCGGGGAACAGAGAAACATTTGAAACGGTTTACCAGACTAAAACACGGGACATTAAACACGTGTTGGTCACTATCCAACTAATTAAAATCACAGGGAATTTGCTTATTCATGCAATTATCCGGGATATTTCGAATCTAAAGCAAGCAGAAACGAACTTAGCTCGAACCATCGAAGCATTACAGCGTTCTAATGCGGAATTGGAGCAATTTGCTTACGTGGCATCCCACGACTTACAAGAACCATTACGTATGGTTTCAAGTTTCGTCCAATTACTTCGTCAACGTTATAAGGATAAATTAGATCCCGAGGCAGACAAATTTATCAATATTGTAGTTGAAAGTGCGGCGCGGATGGAAACCCTAATCAATGATCTTTTGAGTTACTCACGAGTTACTACACGTGGGCAATCTTTTGAAAGGATTAATTCTAGTTTTGTCTTGGATCAAGTGATTAAAGACCTTACAGTAGCCATAAAGGAATCAAAAGCAAAAATCCTAATCGATACATTACCAATCGTGTTCGTAGATGCCGTGCAGTTGGGGCAAGTATTTCAAAATCTAATAAGCAACGCAATAAAATTCCGGAGTGCTCAAACACCAGAAATCCAAATTAAAGCATATCAAGGGAAAGATGAGTGGATCTTTTCGATTCACGACAATGGGATTGGCATCGACCCGAA
>MBAA01000151.1:12276-14309 GCA_001940655.1 Promethearchaeota archaeon CR_4 | reverse complement strand
TATTCGTGATTTTCCGCCGTTTACATCCCCGGGGGAAATACCCTGGCACGGGAATTGGACTGGCGACTTGTAAGAAGATCGTGGAGCGGCACGGCGGGCGCATCTGGGTGGAATCCGAGCTAGGCAAGGGGAGTACCTTCTTCTTTTCCCTACCTAATAAATAAGTCTTAGATTTCAAATTATTATTGCCAAGAATCCTAGTAGAGAAACTTAACTGCGAAAGCTAAAAAATTCGCAACGATGTTTAAAGGGTCGCATTCTTCAATTTTCACAGTCTATGAAAACGGAAAAAGCATTCTATGAAGCTCTCAAATATCGAGATCCACGCGAGCACATTCCGCTCGAACCTGCTTGGATGAAAGAAACTTGGGCTCAAGATCACAAAATACACAAATTTCTTCCCAATCCTTATCCACGTAAAGAATTCTTTTGGTGGATATACAAGGAAATTTTTGGTCCAACTCGCCAGCACCAAGGAATAGTCGACTGGTTACCTCATCACATCACGTTAAATAAAATCAAACCGGAATTCCGTTTAGCGTTTGTTGGAGATATTATGGAAATGAAAAAGTATCGTCTCCTGTTTGATACATCAGTCACGGATTTCATTGCTGATGTTGATTTGCTTGTAGGAAATTTCGAGGCTACTTTAACAACTATGCCGAAATGGGTTATGGATCAGCGTCACAATTTGGAAATTATTGACCAGTTGAAATCTCTGATGAATCCTAAAAAGATTCTCCTCAATGTCAGCAATAACCATAGCGGAGATTTTGGATTAGCGAACTTCAATTACTCTATTGACCGAATGACTTGGGCGGGTTTTAATATGTTTGGCCGGAAGGATATTCCTAATTATTTTCTCGGGGGAAAAATCAATATCGTATCTAGTACTATGTGGAGTGATCAAAAAGACTGTTCGTATATGACTCGATTTACCGACAGAGATCAATATTACATAAATGAGAGCGGGATTTTCAACATCCTCTATCCACATTGGGGGTATGAAAATGAGTTATGGCCTCGGCCATGGATTGTCAAGTTAAGTCATAAATTATTGGATTCGTGGGATATTGTGTTCGGGCACCATCCCCACGTCCCTCAAGCAGTCACTGCAGTTCAAAAGGGAGCTGTAAAAAAACTCTTGGTCTATTCTGGAGGTAATTTTACGTCCGGATTAAATGAAAACAAACATAATTGGGGGATAATTTTAAAATGTGAAATAGGTCCATTAAAAGAAAATCCGAGTAAGATTGCAGTCGGAAATGTCAATTGGCAATTCATTCAGGTTGAAAAACAAAACCTATCTCGAAAAATAATCAAAGATGAGGGTCCACTTATGTTAGTAAAAACCGTTCCTGTCACACCGCTTTTTCAAGATGTTGGTTCCCTTGATTTAAATGGACATATGTAGAGGATGAACTCTGTTTAGATATCTAAATCCGAAAGTGAATCAGCGATGATTTGTCGTTGTGCGAGGCAATAAAGAACGTCTTTTATTGTGAAATCCTTCTTATCGATCATATGAGCAAGGTATCGCGCATCTTCCATTCGAGGAATTCTTGATATTCTTTTAGGATAGAACTCAATAGTTTCTGGCAGATAAATCAATGTGTTCTGAGATCTTGGAAGAATATAGGTAGGACGGAGCATTAATTCCCATTCTGCTAAAAACCAGACATATTCGTCCCTTTTCAATTGTTTTGTTGAAATAAGGTTGGAGATTTCTTGGATTTGTTTCGGGTTCATTTTTACAATTCGCTTTCTGATGAGGTTTTGACGTTGTTGATTTGTTGTGGTTTTTATAGAACCGTTTGATGATGAAATTTGGTGGTTTTCAAGTTCGAATTGAAAAATTTGACTTATGTTGTTTAGTTCCAATTTTATCGCCTCTAAAAACAATTCTTTCCTTTTAGATGAAAAGGTTAGAGGCGAATTTGTTCGCGCAAGCATTTGCCTATGGATTTCTCCTCTATTTCTTGAATATATTGCTTATATTTGATTACTAAAGAATATATGAATTATAACCGAAA
>MBAA01000151.1:6598-12181 GCA_001940655.1 Promethearchaeota archaeon CR_4 | reverse complement strand
ATGGGCTTGTACATAATCCCCGAGTGGATCCGTGTCCCCACGCTCTTCTTGGGGAGATACAGGGCAATGCGAGGTCCAGGAATATTTTGGTTATTTCCTCTCGTTTACACGATCCCATTTGCATTGGACATTCGGATAATAACTACCTCTTTTAAGGCGGAACAAACACTAACAAAGGATAATGTACCGGTGAACGTTGATGCGGTGCTTTTCTGGCAAGTAGTCGATCCCTTCAAAGCAGCAATCAAGGTGCAGGACTACAAGAATGCCATCGCATGGGGTGCCCAAACCTCCCTGCGAGATATCATCGGACGCAGCGATTTAAGTGGGATGCTATCAGATCGCGAGCGACTCGCGAAGGAATTACAAGCGACAATTGATGGTATCACAGAAGAATGGGGAGTTAATTCACGGGCAGTTGAGATACGAGACATCGCAATTCCGGCGGGCCTACAAGATGCAATGAGTCGCCAAGCTCAAGCAGAGCGTGAACGCCAAGCACGAATCATCTTGGCGGGGTCTGAGGAACAAATTGCTCAAAAGTTCCTGAATGCGGCCCAAACCTACGAACGGGACGAAGTTGCACTGAATTTACGCGCAATGAACATCCTATATGAATCTATGAAGGAAAAAGGCGCGTGGGTTATAGTTCCCTCTGATATGGTAAATATCCTCGGGGGAAACTTCAAGAAACTCAAGCTTAATCATCCAATCACAACCCACGCTGAAGGTGCTCAAGCCGCTGAAGGGAAATAAACCGTATCTTTCACATTTTTTTCTTATGAGAATTCAAATTTTAAATAAACCCGAAATTAGAAGTTTTAATGGAATCTAAGCATAAATCTATTCACATAATCTAAAATAAGAAAATTTTCGTTGGACCTGTTTTCTAAGGATGCGTAAGGATGCAAATCAAGATATTTACAATAGGTAGTAAGAGGTTGGGTGGGCATATTTTCTTGAGATAAAAGTCTTGCTAGAAAGAGAATGTTCATATTTGCCTAAGATGGAGACGTATTATTCAACTAGCTAACAAGTTCGCCTATTTTCTTTTAGGAAAGTCTTTGATGTTTAAAATTGGTGATTAAATTGCCATCTTTCGCTTGTAAAGACATAGGTATGGACTGTACTTGGAAAGCCAATGACAAGTCCCAAGAAGGTTTGATGAAAAAAATCGCGGATCACGCGAAAAAAGCTCACAATATGACCTCGATTGATCCAGCCCTGCTGGAAAAGGTCAAAGGTGCGATCAAAAAATAACCTCAAGAGAGTTTGACTGGTGTTTCGATATATGGCAAACCAGAAAATCACACCAAATGTATGTGCATATCCATCGGACGACGAACACAATCAATTGCACATTGAAATTGAGTTACCTGGCGTGAAGAAGGAGGACATCAAGTTCAAACTACACGAGGATTCATTCTATATCCATGCGACTAAGGGGGACATTGAATATGTTGGTTCATACGCGGTGTGCTGCCCAGTGAAACCTGCTAGAGCCAAGGCAAAGTATGAGGAAGGACTCCTCATCGTGGATGTCCCTTATAAGGAACCTTTCGAAGACGCCGTGGATGTAGCAATTGAATAGACCAATATTCTTTCCTTCTTTTTTTATTATGCTTCTTGCCCGTTAACCGAAATGCTTTTAGAGAGTCTTTTATTGAGATCTAAAAAGTTATGATTTTGGAAACAGTCCTCAAGCACTCGATAAAATCTCTTAGTGCGCGACACCATCACTACCGCGTTCCACTAGAAGAACAGATACAGGTAGTCGTAGGAATTTTCCCTGTGATTCAAGAACCTTGGGTTCAAGATCAAGTGGGCCCTGGTAGATCGTGAGTCGTATTAACACAGCGGCCAGGCAGGATTGAAGCGCAAAGCGATTGACGTGATCACCCCCATGAATGACATCCCCTAATGAGGGCCGCGAAAGCAATCTTCCTGCTCGGGTGGAAGGGACGGTTGCGGGTGTTCCAACTGGGCACCAAAAACAAGAAGGAGGGTCGCACGCAGCAAGATACCTTCTGGATGGTCATATATGCGGTCAAGGGCATAGGAGGGGGTGTCTCCGCCTGATTCTGAGGCAGTATCGGATTCGCTGGCAAAACGAGATGGGATTTAGGGAGATGGAGGTGAATTACTTCCTATGGCGGCCTGACAACGATATCACGCGCCTTATGGACGAATTGGGGCGGATAATGCTCTACAAAACCAAATATCTCGTGCAGAAGGTAGATCCTTATGGAGACGAGTTGATGTTCCAAACCTTCCGAGATGAGGTGGTCGAGCGGCCATTAGTCAGATTAACACGTAAGTTTTGAGATGAAAAGATGGAAGATCAGGGAGGCGTGTGGGAAATGTTAAACCATTTCATTGAAGACTGATGGCAAAAATGAGAAGAATAAAATATCAAATTCGGAGCATTATTTTTCCTACAAGAAAAAGCGAGAAATTTATTTGATTTCAACTTTCCGTGAAGTTTTCTTTTCTCCCGGCTGCCGTTTGACGTGAATTTTCAGGACACCCTTTTCTAGTTTCGCGTCCACGTCTTCTTGCGTCAACGCATCATCGGGCAACGGCACAGTTCGGAAATACGATTGATAACCTCGCTCGCGCTGGATGTAACCTTCTCCTTTTTCTTCCTTTTCCTCCTTACTCTCGGCCTTAATAAGGAGGCGATCATCGTGCACTTCGAGCGTGACGTTTTCTTTTTCCATGCCGGGCAAGTCCGCGTGAACAATGTATTCTGTATCAGTCGCCTTGATGTCTAGGCGAGGTTCTACCCACGGGGAAAACTCGTGACCACGGAATGGTACTGGAAACCACCGTCCAAATGACTGGCGAAAATCGCGTAACATATCATCGAAATCAGAAAACCAGTTCCAAGGTGAGTAATCCCGTCGTTCAGCGAGTTCTGATCCCGTGTTTTCGTCTTGGTGTTCTTCATCTATCTTTTTTTCGACCTTTACATTACCCATTTCTCAACACCTCATATGGACCTGAATCTAAGCACTATAGGTTGAGAACATTGAAAAAGTATAGGCGCGAACAAGTTCGTTTGATTTGTTTCAAAATTCGAGATTATTTTCCCCCTTTAAAAAATGATTATCAGGCTTCCGTTTGACCTATCTTTTAAGCCAAATTCAGAGTAAAATCACGAAATCACAAGCAAACGGAAACCGTTAAGCGGAAATATTCGACAATTCTTATAGTGATAGATTAAAGGTGTTGAAAATGACTGAACAAATAATAAACCTAGTCGGCGCTTCACCCTACTTTAACGAATGGAAACAGGAATTTGTTGCGGATCTAGAAGCACAATATCCTGGAAGGGTCGTAGAGCGCGGCAAGGATATTCAAGTTGTTGCTGGGCGGTATTCCAGCGAAATCAATATAGAGAAGAACCAGTATGACATAAACGTGAGCATCACCTCAATGCGTTCTGGAAATAGCGGAGGCGGGGCATTTTTAGGCTTCTGCCTGCTCCTGATGGCGGTGCTGTTTCTGTTTAGCGCCTGGCGGTTCGCATTTATGCCGTTCTTCTTTGTCAGTCCATTTTGGATCATATTTTTCATCGTGATCTTCGCAATTCCAGGAAGCGGGCACTCGCACAGTTCATTGGTAGGACCTATTTCAAGGATGGCGAGAAATTCTTGGGAAAAAGTAAGTCTTCGCAACAAAAAGAACACCGAAGAACCGTCTGTTGGTAAGAAAAGCGCAGAGATTGTTAAACAAGACATAGCAGGTGGGAATACGATGAAGAAGGTAGTAAATAACGAACGCCCACCAGATGAGGAGTATCTTCTCTCTCCTGCGGCAGCGGAAGCTGCACGAACACCTGCTCCAGTAAAAAAAGTTGATCAGGAATTGAAATTAAAAGACGGAACAGGGATTTTCTGTCCATATTGTGGAGCTAAGCACGAGTATGGTGCAAAATTCTGCGGTAACTGTGGTTCCGTATTGATTTCTCAATAAACCTTAAATTAAAACCTAATTACAAAATTTGTTTTTTTTTGAATCTTCAATTCAGTTAGATAACTCTCGTTGTCTTTATGGATAACTTTGCATTCGAATATGCTCAAACCAATAGTGCCCGTGACAACAATCGCGAGGGCAGCTTGCATACCCTTTTCTATCACTCAAATCTCCCAACATTAATCTTTAACCTTCAATGATTCGATATATTCGAGAGATTGATGCCGGAAATAGGTGTTGTAAAGTTTCGCATAGGTGCCTCTTTGCCGAAGTAGCTCCTCGTGGGTTCCCATCTCCACGACACGCCCGTGATCCAGAACCACGATTCTATCGACATGGCGAACGGTCCACAGGCGGTGAGCAATGATGATTGATGTCCGATGCTGCATAGATTGCTCCATCGCTTCTTGAATGCGCGTTTCGGTGAAGGGATCTACTGAAGCGGTCGCTTCGTCCAAAATAAGAATTGCAGGATTCTCTAAAAGAACCCGAGCAAAGGCCACCAGCTGACGTTGACCCATTGATAGCAGGGATCCACGTTCGCCTACTTCCGTTTTTGCTCCTTGAGACAAATCATCAATCCAATCCATTCCACCCGCAAGATTAAGCGCATCTCGTACTTTATCATCTGATGCACCGGGAGTGCAATAAGTAATATTGTCATGGATGGATTTTGCCCAAAGAAATGGAGTTTGAGGAATAATGCCTATCTGGGAACGATAGGCCTTCAAGTCATACTTTCGAATACTAACACCATCAATGTGAATATCCCCGCCTTGAAACTCGTAGAATCGGGCCAGCAATTTTGCAAGGCTCGATTTCCCAGCTCCAGTATGTCCTACTAATGCAATGGATTCTCCCGATTTTATACACAACGAAAATTTATCAAATATGGGTTTGCTGGGGTCATAACCAAATAGCAAATCTTTAAATTCAATTTGTCCATTAAGTCGAGTTGGTTTAATTGAATCTTGTTGAACTACTGTGGGTTTAGCATCAAGAAGGGCAAAGATTCTCTCTGCAGCGGACAATCCCGCTTGAAATTGAGGCCAGAATGCACCAACCGTGAAGAGTGGGAAGAATAGTATTTGAAGGGATTGGATGAAAAAATACAAGTCCCCTGCCCCCAATCCTCCAATGACCAATCCACCCCCATAATAGATTACAAACATCAAAACTACCGCTTCAATCATATTAAAAACCGGAAAAATCATATTGAGAACCCACGCGCGACGTAGGTTAACATGATATGACTGTTCATTGACCGCATTAAATTGCTTGAATAATTTTCCTTCCTGGCGAAATTTTTTCGCGATTTGAATACCTGATAAACTTTCTTCAACAAATCCATTAACTGAAGCGAGCGCCCGTTGGCCAAGAAGGGTCTTCCGCCGCGCAATTTTCTGGAAAATGATCGCGATAATAAAAAAGACTGGAACCGCTGCTAAAAATGCAATCATTATGGTCACATTCACGAAAATCATGATGAGTATAATGAAGAAAATAACAAGCACGGAAGAGATCAATTGGTTTGTTAAGTCTACCGTATTCCCAAAGTCCTCGCTGTCCGTATTAATCCGACTCACTATCTTGCCGATGGGGGTT
>MBAA01000151.1:3725-6571 GCA_001940655.1 Promethearchaeota archaeon CR_4 | reverse complement strand
AGTACAGTAGTGGTCGCATTCCGTCGCAAGTCACACATCACTCCGCCTATCGAACGGGCCGCATATCGTTGACTATAGTAATTAAAAACCCAATCCATTAAATTAAGTGCCAAGATAAAAATTATGATTTCCGCGATTACAAGGGGAATCGGAGGTCCCTCCAGTAAATTAATTACCCAGGCAATCAAAAAGGGGGTTAACGCGCTCGTAAATGAATTTAAGGAAAGGAAAACGACCACGATCCCCATTGCTTTTCCATACGGGCGAAAATAGCGTAAAATCCGGCCCAAGAGGACGCGATTAGAATAATTGCGATCATATTCCTCTGCTTCTAATCCTATGAATGCCAATTTACCCAGACCCCGCAAGTAGTTGTTTTATATCAATATCGAACTTTTTCACGAAAATCTTGCGATATTCTTCCGAGGTAGCGAGCAATTGTTCGTGGGTGCCCTGCGCTATCAGTTCTCCCCGCTTGAGAACCAAGATGAGGTCTGCCCATCGTACTTGACTTAAACGATGGGTTATCAGAATGGTCGTGCGGCCTTTCATAATGTTTTGGAAAGCCTGCTGGATCTTATCTTCAGTTTCTGAATCAATGGCAGACGTTGCATCATCCAGAATTAAAATTTGGGGATTTGTCAAAAAAGCTCGCGCGATTGCCACTCTTTGTCGCTCCCCGCCGCTTAATTGGACACCCCTCTCTCCGATTTCTGACATATATCCTTTGGGCGTTGCAGTAATGAAATCATTCGCTTGCGCAAGTTTGGCGACCGCTTGAACTTCCTCAATGGACCCCGCGCGTCCGAAAGAAATATTTTCTTCAAATGTCGTTGAGAAGAGGAAGACATCTTGTTCGATATGGGCGATCTGACTCCGCAAAGATTGCAAGGCAAAGTCTCGAATGTCAACATCGTCAATAGTTATGCTTCCTGAACCTACATCATAAAGGCGGGAAATCAATTTAGTGATTGTTGTCTTTCCGGAACCCGTGGTACCAATAATGGCTACCCTCTGATGGGGGAGGATCTCAAAGGAAACGTTTTTCAATACAGGGGAAATGCTCCCTGGATAAGTGAAAGTGACATCTTTGAACGTAATTTTCCCATTTATCTTTCGCGAAATTCCGCCGACATTCTCCCCAATCTCCGTTTCCTTGTTCATAAGTTCAAGTAGGCGTTCCGCGCCTGACACCGCCAAGCGGATGATCGCAAAGACAAAAATGGATATGAAGGTAGGGAAGCGTAGTAGCGCTAATAACCCTCCATACGCAATTAAGTCGCCGAGATTTAGGTCTCCTTGGAAGTATAAGACAATCCCGTGGGCAATTCCCAAAGTAATAAAGATTGCCACGAGGAGAATAGGAAGATATTTTGCTTGTACGTAACCCTGTTGTATATACGCTTCCTTATACCGTTGGGCTACCTTTGCGTACACCCCCGATGCGGACTCCTCTTGGGCACATCCCTTTAGGACTTCAATACCCGACAAGGATTCGTTCAATATCGCATCCAAGTTGCCAAATTCCATACGTAATTGTCCCGCAATTGGCCCAATTTTTTTGATATATGATCTTAGGGCAAAAATGAATGCTATCGCAAATCCGATTGGAGCTATGACTAATTGAACCGGAAAAAAGACAAGGATGTAAATCACCGGAACAAAAAGCGCAGTAAAAGATTCAAATATGAGGGAAATCGCAGGACTAATTAAGAAATTTAACGTGCGGACATCATTCGTGGTGCGAGCCATCAAATCTCCTACTTTCTGCTGGTCGTGGAAGCTTTGACTCTTGCCTAACAAGTTCCCAAAAAATTCACGTCGTGTGTCCCGTTCCATTCGTTGAGCTAGCACTTCTCGCATCATAAAACTTACTATTTGAAGACAAGGACCTATTAGACTAAGAACTAAAATTACGAGTGCATATGGAATTAGAACCTCTATATTCCCCCCCAAAAAATCATTTACCGCATTTCTAATGACGACCATAACGAACGATGACAGATTCGCGGTGATAATTGTAGTAGCAAAGACGACTGCTAGAATCCCTTTATTCGATCCCGCTAAAAAATGTGATAGGATCCAATGCCATGGTCCTTTCTTTCGACTGGTTGCGTATCGATCTTTCTCCGGTGAAAATTCGACATCTGCGGCATTTCGCCCGCCATTTTTTACAGTCGCAGAAGTTTCGAGTCTGTTAATAGTAACACGCATCCTAAATTTTTGTCGATGAATCTAGAAATTGAAAGCTGGAACACATCTCTTCCTTTAAAAGTATAGCCTGTTGCGTCAATTTTTTGTTATATCCAATAAGATGTAAAAAAAAAGAAATTATAATTTTGAAAAAATAAGCGACTATTAAGAAAAAGTTGTTAATTTCAGATAATTGCAGAGGAGGATGTGCAAAAGGCTCGGGCGATCTGTAATGCCCAACTCGGATATCTTCCCAGTTTCTCGTGTCATAAACTCCTAATTTTGTTGTCTTGAAAGCAATTGCCTCTAATTGTTATTTGATAGTTGAAATTGCCTTTTTCCTTGGCTCGTAATCCTTCTCTTAAAGTATACCAATTTTTTGGTTTACTTGATGTGAAAAAACTTGGCACATTTTACTTACAACAAAGATTATATTCATAAAAAGGTGGATACTTGTATTTGGGTAAGGTATTTCCTTACCCACAGTTACTTTTAAATTAATTTTATTCCGTTCTTTCCCCACCATCTCAATGACATTTAATAAGGACATCTTGAATATGCAAAAAATCGCAGTTGTAACCGCAGGCGGGGATGCCCCCGGAATGAATGCTGCTATACGTTCAGTAGTTCGATCTGCATCTTTCTTCAAATTA
>MBAA01000151.1:3296-3673 GCA_001940655.1 Promethearchaeota archaeon CR_4 | reverse complement strand
TGGTTTGCCTGTGGTCGGAATTCCAGCCAGTATTGACAACGATGTGAATGGAACCGATGCTACAGTTGGGTTTGATACAGCAGTCAATACCGCGTTATCTCTAATCGACAAAATCCGGGATACTGCCACTTCTCACGAACGGATATTCGTGGTGGAAGTGATGGGTCGAAAGCGAGGGTTTCTTGCCTTGGAAGTGGGCCTCGCGGCGGGTGCTGAATTTATCCTTGTCCCCGAGATTAAATTTGACATCCAAAAGATTTGCAATGAAGTTACCCATGAGCGAAATGTTGGGAAGAAATCAGAAATCATTGTAATGGCGGAAGGAGCAGGCAATTCTGCTACACTTGTAGAAGAAATTGCCAAAAGAACTGGTTATG
>MBAA01000151.1:283-3139 GCA_001940655.1 Promethearchaeota archaeon CR_4 | reverse complement strand
AGATCCAACTATACTTTTTTAAGTACTCAGACAAATTTTACTTCAATCCCGTGTTCTGCTAACCTTCTTGCTGTATGATCGTGTTTCATTTTTTTATCTATGTAAATTATTGTGAGCTCCTTGAGGTTTAAGAGAGAATCAGGGAGCGTAGTAATTTTATTATGATTAATCCGCAAAATCTGGAGCGATTGCAACTCGCCAACAGTCACCGGAAGTGATTCTATTAGATTGTCATATAACCATAGCTCTTGGAGAGAACTTAACCCCTCGATTTGTTCCGGGAGTGTCACCAGCTTATTATCAATCAGATTGAGAACCTGTAGTGATTTAAGATTCCCAATTGAATCTGGGAGTGTGGTTATCTCGTTGTTGTCAAAATAACACTCTTTAAGGTTAGATAAGTTTCCTATTGTCGCTGGTAAACCAAGGAGTTGATTGTTTCCGATGCGGAATTCTTCAAGCAACGTTAGATTGCCTATTGAATTTGGAAGAATTTGGATTTTATTTCTCCGTAGATAAAGGATCCTTAGCGATTTTAACTGACCAATACTTACGGGGAGATTTTCAAGCAGGTTTGCGCCTAAATATAGTTCCTCGAGCGAAGTAAAGTCTCCGATAGAATTTGGTAATGAAGTCAAGTTTTGGTTATAAAGGCTTAACTTTGTAACTTGCCCGTCTAGGGAAACCATGCCAAATGTTGCCCAGTCTAAATCCTGTGCTTCAGGAATGGATTTTCCAAGGCAATCCTTCAAGTCCGCAAGCGCTTTGGTTTCAGTTTTATTCAATGTTACATCTTCTTTAATATTAGGTTGTTAAAAATAGATTTTTATCCCCCAGCAATCTTTGGCAAAATCATAATTTCCGATCCTTCCTCGAGTACATCTTCTGGTTTCCCTCTTCTTCCATCGATGAGGATGGCGAAATATTTATCCTGCAAGTTCAACTGTTGAAGTAAATCTTTAACTTTCTTCTTTTCGGTAATATGATATATGTGGGTGGTTAATTCTCCAGACTGAAGAAGTTCGATATATTTTTGCATAAACATCATCTTAAGCTGAGTTTAAGTTTCTTTCTTAATATTGTGACGAACAGGTACGCCTTTAAATTGGATTTTTTTGCGCTAATTCAACCACAGAAATCCATGATGCAAGATAAGCAAAAAAGGTTAAAAACGAATACGTTCGCACGTTATCTGCTTAAGATTCCTTTTCCTTCCTTTCTGAATTTATCTCTTTTTTTGAAATTTTCAAATCTTTGGATCAAACAGAGAATTAGGAAGCTAGAACGAAAATTTTCACGGTTATCTTTAAAAAATGAACTTTTGCGTATCTTATCACCCTTATAGCACAACTAATGATAAGTACGCCTTCAGTTGGAGGAAGAACTCTTTTTATTTTTCACTTTTCGAGATTTGGAATGCTTAAAATTTCTTAATCTCAAAAATTTGATTATATGCTCGTAGTTTCTGTTAAGTGAAGATGTTCGTCAACAAAGTTTTAAGGTGGATTTTGTCCTTTGTCACTAACATTCAAGCGTTTTGTTATGAACCTATAAGAAAAAACGATAGATCAGCAGGAGGTAATCCAAACGGGTTTTATAGAAGTTGCACGTACAAGCGAAATCCCGGAAGGGAAGATGCTCCATTTTGAAGTTAAAGGCCATGAAATTGTAGTGGTGAATTTCCAAAAAAAGTTTTACGCGCTTAACGACCGCTGTGGCCATATGAACGCATACTTGTCGATGGGGGCATTAAAGGGTTCAAACCTCGTTTGCCCCATGCACTTTGCCGAATTTGACGTGAAAACCGGCAAAATGATGTCTCCGCCGAAAGAATTTCAAATTCCAGGTCTTGACAAGCTTCCTAAGAAGTTTGTAGAATATCTCGCAGAAGTGGGGAAATTGATGGCGCCTGTGAAGACGCACGACCTTCGAACCTACGAGATCAAGATTCAAGATGACATCATTCACGTGAGGATTTAACTTGGAGGTCGAAAAAATGTACACGGAAGTTGCGAAAGTTGAGGACATCCCGGAAGGAACTATGAAGCACGTTGAGCACCATGATAAGGATCTTGTCATTGCTCACGTTAAGGGAAAATTTTATGCAATGAATGATCGCTGCGGGCACATGAAAGCATTATTATCTATGGGAAAACTGCAGGGCACAGAGATTATCTGCCCGATGCATTTCGCCCATTTTGATATGAGAACCGGTAAAGTCACCAGGCCACCCCAACCGGAAAATGTACCTGATATGGACAAGCTCCCAGCGGAGATGGTGAAAATGCTAGAGAATGTGGATCGAATGGTCTCAGCCGTAAAAACCCACGATCTGAAGACTTACGAGGTTATCGTCGTGGGGAACAGCATTCAAGTTAACTTCTAATTTGTTCTATTTTTTGATTTTTCAGATCAAGGCATATTTCGTTTGGAATGGACCTCTTAACTAGGAAAAAGGTTAAAATGTAAACCCACAAATTGGGCATTTGGTTAAATGACCTGGGACAAGAAGACCACAGCTCGGACAATTGCGAACAATATCGTGGGTCACCTTTTGTTGTGGGATGGGGAAGGGTTCTTCGTTCTTTTGTGCTAATTTTCGTTTTTCCCACATTCGCCAGATTGTAAAGAGTGGGAAGGTTACCAAAAAACAGGCAAAAAGGTAGATGAGGATGAAAATGATGGGGTCGGGGGGAAATTCTTGGGACACGATGTTATAATAGGAATAAAAAATCAAAGCGAGCGATGGGACGATAATGAAAAATGCAATTGCTTTTTTGTTCATCGCAAATCTCCTTACATAGGAATAAGAAAGAATTGACTTATTTGTTAGATTAATTGTAAATCTGATTTAGG
>MBAA01000151.1:0-155 GCA_001940655.1 Promethearchaeota archaeon CR_4 | reverse complement strand
CAGCCTATGGGGGTCATTAATCCAAACCCATAAACCGCAAAAATAGTTGCAAAGAGCTGGGTCAACTCTGATGTCAAAAATAATTTCTTGCTGGGAAAGGGTTTTTCCCAGAAGTTTCGCGTGGTAGATCGTGTCAAGTAAATGGTCATATGTCC
>MBAA01000110.1:652-9514 GCA_001940655.1 Promethearchaeota archaeon CR_4 | reverse complement strand
TGAAGGGGGTCAAGCAGGCGTTCCTCGGGAACGAGGGGAGCGAACTCACGGAAAAAGTCGCCGAGCTCCAGCCCGACATCGTGGCCTTGGGGCCCAACCAGAAATTTGACGAGGACAAACTCGTGCAAAAACTCCGGGAAAAAGGATTGAACGTGCAGGTCGTGCGCATTACCCAGTTTTTAAACAACATTCCCCTCCACAGCTCGAGCTCCATCAAAAATAAGATCAAGAATGGAAACACATAGTTGCCAAAACTTAACGAATTAGCCGTTTTATCAAGATTCAATAAAATTAATAACTTGTTGGAAAGATTTTCATTCGTAAGATTCACGTTTTATCTTTTCGAGAATTTACTATTGATTACTCAAATGTGCTTTTACTAAATAACCTGCTGAAACTTTAACAATTTCATACTTTTTTATCCCTATGGCTTCATATAGTAACTTGATCTTTTGTTTCGTGTAAAAATATACGGGGCATTTTTTTGTCCAGAGCCATATTTTTCTAATCGGCATTTGAATTACATATTTGGCTGGATACGAAATAATCATTTCTTCTTTTGACAAGGTCTTCATTTTCGCGTGAAAATTAATTGGATCTTTTATGTAATCGAATACGCCTATCGCGAGGGTCACGTCAAATTTTTCCTTACTATCATAGTTGTCCAGAAAATCGTCACAAACATAGGTAACATTTAATTTGGTTTTGGTTTCATTTTTGTATTTAACCAAATACCTCTTGGCTAAACCAATCATTTGTGAGGAATAATCAATTCCCGTCACATTTACTCCTTTTTCAGCAAGAGCCAAGCTTATACGCCCAGATCCACACCCAATGTCTAAGATTGTCTTTCCGGGTTTACATTCTTCCAATACCAGTTTAACACGTTGAACCATACCTTTTCGGAATAGCTTATTTATTAATCGTTTGAGAGGTTTATCGTCAGTACCCGCCATCCAATTATATATTCCATCAAAATCTTTGGCACCAACCTCAAAATATCTTTTCACTCTGTTATCGTTCTTCATTTTCTAACCAATTTCGAATGGATGTGAATTTAAATTTGCTTAATAGTTTCTCAAATTTTTTTTCTGTGGAAGATAACCGATAATAATTATACCATACGATGGAGTTGATCCGGGGATGATTAGGATCGAATTCCCATGGATGTGTATATAAAATCGCAGGATTCCTTGTCTTATTTATTTGTCTAATCCCATAAGAGATAAATTGACTTGGAAAAAATCTTAAATAAAATCCTCCCGCGATCGGTATGTTTTTCCTTATTATCGGGATTTGATAGACCGACAACGGAATTTCTAGGAATTTCTCATTAGGAGAATTTTTTTTAATGTTTTTTGAGGAAATATGATAGGGGAACAAAGGAGCATCGGGAACGCCATATTTATAGATTTTAAATGGAAAGATACTCGAATCGTATCTTAAACCGAGACTCTTTAATACATCTATTGCCCACGCTGTATTTTCAACAAGGGTGAAAAACGGGGCTCTATACCCCCAAACCTTCTCGCCGGTAATTTTTTCTAATACTACAAACGATCTCACTACATCTTCTTTAAACTGGTTTGGGGTTTGTTGAGTAATCGCTACATGATTGTATCCATGTGATCCTATTTCATGGTTATTCTCCACAATTTCTTTAATTAATTCTGGATGTTTGTCTGCAAAATAACCTAATACAAAAAAAGTCGCACCAATGTTTTTCCTTTTAAGGATTTTTAAAATATGCTCCGTATTTTGCACAATTCTATCTTCAAGGAATTTCCACGTCCCATGATTTAAATCACAATACCAATCTTCGACATCGATAGATAATATATTTTCAATATTGGACCCAGATTTTTGCACGATTATCTGAATTGTATTCAAAATAGAATATTATAAATGTTGGTCTATTCAAATATGGAAACAAATTAATGTTATAGTTTAATTTATGTAGGGTAAACTTCGGGTTTAAATGAATCACTGTCCCGATTCACACAATTCCAACTAAAAATTTTTTTAATTTGGTTTAAAGCCGTGAGTTCCAAATTTCCCTCTCAATTCGAACCTAAGTAGAGCCCATCCCTATTCCAAGTGCCTTTTTATGAAATCGTTCCCAAAGCTGTTATTAGGAAATGCATGAGGGTTCCCCCTTGAATCCCAGAATGAAACAAATATTCGTTATCGTGTTTCTAGGTTCCTTAATTGGAGCCGTTGTGTGGCAGTGGGTGGTGGACGCGCCCGAACAACGTAAATTTGACGAGGAGGATCAGAAACGACAAATGAATTCAGTTCCTCGAAACGCAGCTGAAATCGCTCAGGGCTGGAATGTCACGTGGGGAGGGATAGAAAGGGAAGAATGTGGCGCTGTTGCATATGCTCCCGATAACACCGTCTATCTCTCAGGAATGACGTGCAGCTACGGAGTGGGTAATGGAGACATGCTATTGGTGAAATATGCCCTCGATGGTACTCAGTTATGGAATCGCACGATGGGTAGTACCGCTCCTGATGGAGCGTATGAAGTGGTCGCGGATAAAGAATCCAATGCATATATTTGTGGCCCCATAACTTCGGGGTTAAATCAGGGCGTTATCGCAAAATACGCCCCAAACGGTACCCAGCTCTGGAATTATTCGTGGGGGGGCACGGACTGGGAACGGTTATACCACATCATTTTTGACAACGAGGGAAACGTGTACACAACAGGATTCACGGTAAGTTACGGAGCGGGGGGTTTTGACCAAGTCATATTAAAATTTAGTTCCACGGGGGAATTTCAGTGGTATAAAACGTGGGGAACCAGTAAGTATGAGGAGGGGTACGACCTCGCATTCGATGCATTGGGAAATGCTTTCATTTGTGGAGTTCAAGCTTCTACGGCGAATTCCGTTGGGGATGCTTACCTCGTGAAGTTTGATAGTAATTGGGTCGAACAATGGCGACGGATGTGGGGAGGATCCGCCCAAGATTGGGGGTATGCCATTGAAATAGACAGTTCAGGTAACCCTTACCTGATTGGAACCACGGCGAGTTATGGGGCGGGGGATACGGATGTGTTCATCGCGAAATATGATACCAATGGCGTCCTACAATGGGAGAGGACGTGGGGGGGATCGAATGCAGATTCTGCGTATTTATTCACACTCATTGCCAACGACACACTTTTCATTCCTGGGACTACGGAAAGTTATGGAGCAGGGAAGGCAGATGCTTGTATACTCGTCTATAATACTAGAGGTGAACTAAGTGGGCATCTCACGTGGGGTTCAACAGGAGACGATGAAGGCCGCGGGATTGCACTAGATCCCCAGAAAAACCTCTATCTTTCCCTAACGACTACTTCTTGGGGTGCTGGGGGTTCTGACGCGTGCCTTGCATTTCTTCCACACGACTCCATCATTAATGATACGGATTTCCGCTTTGAAATTGGGATGGTAATCATAATAGTGGCGATTGTCGCAGGGATTATAATCATATGGTGGATGATCAAATCTAGAAATGGTCCGAATACCCCCAAACCAGGGGGATTTCCTGAAATAGAGTTCAATACGTAATCCCGAAAGCAAAAATTCTTTTTCCCTTTTGTCTGCGAGGTAGGGGGAAGTCGATCTTGATTATAATGCTACCCAAATGCTTCAGAATCCCTTCCTCTTGCCTTTTTAGCAGGAGTATTTGTTGTTTTTTAGAGTTAATTTTCAAATCAGGAATGCACCAGACTGATGCCCGTGGTGAATTTAAATGTGAAAATGACTCCGGGAGATTAAAAAATAACATAAGTTATTTTCATTTTAAACTGGCAATCTTTGTATATCCCCACGAAAAAGAAAATCCATTGGTTGAAAAAAACTCCACCAAAAAAAGGGTTTTTTAA
This sequence comes from Promethearchaeota archaeon CR_4, assembly GCA_001940655.1. Classification (GTDB taxonomy): domain Archaea; phylum Asgardarchaeota; class Lokiarchaeia; order Sigyniarchaeales; family CR-4; genus CR-4. The sequence continues at coordinate 5,637 of MBAA01000110.1, read as the reverse complement.
AACACACCACACCACGGAGATGTGACGATGCCCTCCAAATGGCGCGTGCGGCGAATTTTCGGCCCCCTTGTGAATGTCCTCGCCCGGGGTATGGGCAAACTCGGCCTCAGCCCGAACGGAGCCACGTGGATAATGCTCGGAACCGCGATTGCGAGCAGTATTGTTTTGAACTTGACCCGCTGGGAACTATTGTTCGGCATCCTTGTCTTTTTCATTGGCATTATGGATGGGGTGGACGGGAGCATTGCCCGCCAATTCCACAAGGCATCCAAGATGGGCGAGTTTTTCGACTCTTTCGCCGATAGACTGTCGGAAATTATCCTCAGCCTTGGCTTCCTGTTCTATTTCACGGGGTATACGGGGAACAAAACGTTTCCGTTTCCGGCATGGGGCATTAGCATTGAGTCGTGGATTGCGTGGATGATCATGGGCTCCATGTTGGTGAGTTACGTGCGCGCGCGGGCGGAGTTGATTGTCAAAGGCGATTTTGACAAGGGACTGTTCGCCCGGTCGGAACGCCTGTTCACGTTGTTCTTCTTCTCCCTATTTGCATTACTACCCTGGGGGATTGTGGTCGTGACAATTGGGGCGAATATTACCGCCTTCTATCGGCTCACCCAGTACCGCAAAATGCTGAAGATTTCGGGACCAATCACTCCACCACCGCCCCTTGCAGAGGTGGAATGAAAGACAAAACTCCGGAATATCCTTCCTTAGTGCCTTCATTCGATTACAATTTCAAAGGGTGTCCCGTCGGACGCGTTAAATTTTTCGCGGAGATTTTCCGGGGCGATGATTTCGATGACGCGCTTTTCGTGGTGCGTGCGTTCGATCCGGAGGATGGCACACGGCACCTTGTTAATGGTTCCGTTAATGCAAATCACCGGGCCGAAGGTTCGCCCCCCATTTTGGAAGCCCTCGATCCGGATATTTTCCCGGGACGCGAACAGCTGGTCGATGAGCATCTTATTGGCCTCGTCTAACATCAAGTTGAATGTGCCAGGGAAGGGCTCGTACCCGATTTTTTGCTTAAATTGTCTCCCATATCCAATTTGGCCCATATAATACGCCCCTTCGCCGAGACCGCTCACCAATTCGCCCCGGACGATTTGAACTCCGTTAAAGCTGCCGAAAATATGTTTCAAGTCTTTGAACAATTCGAGCAATTTATCGCGTCCCTTGAAGGTCAATGCAATCTTTTGACTCTTCCCCAAAACTTGCCGGGTAATCCACCCATTTTTTTCGAGGCGAATGAGGCGCCTGGATGCGGTCTGCTGGCTCAATCCGAGCTGTTCCCCAATTTGGCGGGATTTGATCTCAACGGGGGCGTGCAGTGCTCCTTGCCGCGCAAGAATGTAAAGAAACACCGTTTCTTTTTCATCCGCCATAAGTAGGAAAAAAGGGAGGTTGACTAAAACTTTCTTACACTGGGGTTATATCATAGTTTGTTATGATTTTGTCTTGCTCATCTCGAGGCATTTGCGGGCGATGATGAGGAAGGCGTCTTCCACGTGATCGCCGGTTTTCGCAGAGGTCTCGATGTAATCACTGCCCATGCGCTGAGCTAATTCTTCCGCTTCTTCCCGGGAGACTTTTCGCTCGAGGTCTATCTTATTCCCGATTAAAATCATGGGGATATTACCCACGGCTTTCTTGATCGAGGAAACCCAACCGGGGATCTTGAGCAGGGATTCTTGGGAGGTCACGTCGTAGACGCCGATTGCAGCGTTAGACCCTTTGAAATAAACCCGCCGCATCGTGCTAAAAGCAGCCTGGCCGCCGATGTCCCAGATGAGGAGTCGCACAGAATTCTTGTCTACTTCCACGTCCTTGATGAGAAAGTTCGTACCGATGGTTTTTTTCAGGGAGTCATTGAAACTCGAGCGGATAAACCGGATTATCAGCGATGTTTTGCCGACCGCACCAGCGCCAAAAAGGGTCAGCTTGAATTTCCACCTATTTGTGTCAACGGCGTCCGAAATGACGAAGACCTCCAAAACTTACTTACATAATATCTCGGTGTTTATATTAAAAAAGTGATCTACCATAATAGTTAAGGGGAAGGTCTCTTCGTAAATTGCTCCGAGAATTGCTGTTGGACGGTTTTAAACTCTCGGGTGATGATCCCACACGTTGATCCCGCAATGGACACAATGCACGCCACATTTCCAAGAGAATCTTGGAGCGGGGGACAGGCAAAATGATCCTGAGGCATTCCTTTCAACTTCAAAAGGAGGGGGGGGTTGCCATCAGGAAGGAAAGCAGGATTCTTGGAGATTAATGTCAATTTCCGATAAAAATGAATTTGGCATGATTTTCGAAGAATGTCCCCAAGCGGGGGTGGGTTTCCTCGCATCAGAACTGAAACGGGGTTTTGGGCGAGAATTTGGGCCAGGGCGACATAGGAAGTGGTGAGGCGGGAATTTACCTCGATGAAATAAAATGCACCCTCCCCATTGCAAATGAAGTCCAACCCATAAATGCATGGTTCTGAGCAAGGGAGGGAAGCTACCAAATGGCGGAGACTACTTTCAATGCTTTCAGGGGTATGACCTTTTAGCAACGACTGAGATGGGGAAATCCCACCAATATATTGCGAGGTATTATTTGGACTGAAAGATAGAGCAACGAGCTGGTCATTTACGCACACGGGATGACTCTTTCCATGCGCCACGATGAGATTGGCGCTACAAGGGATGCCTGGTATGAATTCTTGGGCGATGAAACCCCCACATCGGACATAATTTAAAACTGCAGACGAGTATCGGGAATTTTGCATGTCCGCGAGAGAGCAAGTGAAGGTTTTTTCCGCGCCCGTTCCTAAAGCAGGTTTAATTACAACTTTGTCGGTTTGTTCTTGGAACATTTCGAATATTTCACGTTCCGCGTTGTCCGGCGACAATTCTCGGGTCTGGGCAGTGGGAATTCCTTTGGATTTGCAGAATTTCCAGGTTTCCCACTTGTTTCCAAAAATTTTAATGAATTGGCTGGGACATCCCCAATTTTTGGCCGCCTTCTCTAGCATTTGAGTGTAGGAGAACAGCAAATTGTCAAATTCAGGGGCGATGATGAGAAAAGCCCCCACTTCTATTGCCTGTTGTACTAAAACATCGCGTAAATCGTTGTCTGGGGTAATCGGGATCACGGTTGACGGGGGCAAACAATATCGCAAGGAAAGTAACCGACGATCCAATATGATTGTCAATTGAAACCCAGCGCCCACGAAATCGCGAGCAATGGCACGGAGCATCGCGATCCCTTCGCACAAGAGGGAGGCAGGGAGGGGATCCCGTGCCATACCCCCGCCGGACAGATATTCCCACAATAAAATTCTGTCGGCCATGGAATTTTTTAATTCGAGAGTGGTAAAAAATCTTAATAAGGCAATCAGGCAAAATATGTGTAAAAAAGACAAATCCTCGGGGGCAATGGTCCCATGTTTCAAGAAGTCCCGCTGATTGGCTATCGTGCGTCTATTACGATGGGTTTTTATTTTATTGCTATTGGATACTATTTCCTCTTATTCGCCTATTTCCTCATCATTCGATTCCGGAAAACCCGGCGGCGATATTGGTTACTATTTTCCATATTTTTTCTCATGCTCGCGCTCTCTGGGGCAGGTTTCATCATCCACGATTTTTTCATTTCCCCACTTGAATTTGCCACAAGGGCTCTAGTTTGGCGCATTGCATCATTTTTTGGTTGGCTGGCAATCCTGTGCATGGTAGAAATTCTTGTCATTCTAATGTTCACGGGGACTCAAAAGTGGGTTCGGATTGTAAAGATTGGTCTCCCCCTCTTTTACGTGCTGATGGCGGTGTTAATTTTCGTGCTTCCAGAATCCCTCGTTTGTGAAGGATGTCCCAGCACGGTCGAAAATCAATTCCTCCAGAACGTGTTTAATTACTCCTATCCCGAAGGGCGGTTTTGGTTGAACGGAATCATCTTACCTGTGACGACCATCCTGTTTCCCGTGCTTTTCTTCAACTTGGGTTATCGGAGTGCGGGTGTCATCCGGTGTTCGTCCATGTTGAATGGTCTCGGATTTTTGCTATATTTCGTTGGTCGTCTCATTGAACCAATGCCGTTTGTCGCGAATTCAGAACATCTAGGCATTATGCTCCTCCCCCCCAGTTTTATCCTCATTTCATTACTCATCTTGGTCATTGCTAATCAATATGAGCACTTGAAATAAAAAGGAGTAATGACATTTTTCAGGATGTAATTTTGTTCGACATTCTCATTTTCCTGTGAAATCTTTAATCAAACTTTGCTGTACTTCCGAGAAATTTTTCTTCCCAAACTCTTGGGCCGCTTTATTGATCTGTATCTTATATTTCTCGTCAGCCAAGATATTTTTGGTTTCGCAAGCAAATTCAAAATTCGACCGCTTTTTGATGTCGTTGGTTAATATTGATTCCAAAGTTCCTTCAAATTTCTCAAAAGCTGGGTGAACGGGCGCATATGGCGTTTCCGCGGTTTCTTTGGCGATTTTCCGGGGGAGAATTACCTTCAATCTTTCCTCCATATCCGCGGTTTCAAACAATCCCACGAAAACTGGCATAAACACCCGCACGATCGGCATATTAATTTTTAACCCTTCGTCCGGGCACGCCCAGTGAGCAATTTCCTGCAGCTGGCGTTTGCATCCCGTCACTTTCCCGTTTATAATTTCCTGAATCTGTTGGAATTTTTGGTCAATCGCCGATTTCATTTTCTCGATCTGGTCGAGCACGTCCTTCTTTTCTGCCGCTATCCCTTCCATCGAGGTATTTTTCTCACGCAGGCGTTGCACCAGCTCATTTTCAGTACTCTCCACCTTTTCCTTTGCTTGCTGGTCAACCTCCTCCATTTTCTGGAGGAAGTCTTGAAATCGACTTTTAATATTTTTGACCTTCTCCTGGAATTGAGGGAGTGTGGTGTCGAGCTGTTTGATGCGCCCGTCAACCGCCGAGATTGTCCCTTCTACCCCCATCGAAGCAACT
>MBAA01000110.1:0-644 GCA_001940655.1 Promethearchaeota archaeon CR_4 | reverse complement strand
GATATAGAGTTTCTTCAGCGCAAACCCAATCTCATCCAATTGATCTGCCAGCGGGTGGAAAGTCTCAACGAGCTCAGTACACAACCGCTTTTTCTCCCGGGTGATCCAAATTTCGGTCGTGTCTTTTTCGGACCTCAATCGGGTATCGAGGAAGGTTTGGTTGATCTGAGAATTGGTTTTATTGAGCGCGGCATCGTACCGCTCTTTGGTCTCTTTCATTTCCACCACGAGGTCGGTAGTCCACCGGTTGAAAGGATCCGCGAGTAGATCACGAAGAGAATTCCACCGAATCTCGTTCCCCCGGACGAGTTCGTGTAATTTACGGAAATCTTCCGCTAATTCGATCACTTGATCCGTCGTGAAGGCCGAATCCAAGACTGCCACGTGTCCCACGTCTTCTAAAACCACGGATGGGAGCAATATTTTCAACCCATCAACAATATCAGGGGAAAGCAACCCACGGACAGTCTTAACTTGATTTTCTTGTTCTTCCACTGGTGTGTCTTTCTTCACGTCTTTAAAGCTGATGTTCGTCACGATTAGATCCAGCTTCTCGGGGGGTTTCGTCTGCGGGTTGCGGATCAAGTGACCAATCTCCGCCTGGCGGGGAGGGTTGGAAATTTGAATATCTAGTTGGGAAATGC
>MBAA01000029.1:2461-9206 GCA_001940655.1 Promethearchaeota archaeon CR_4 | reverse complement strand
TCAACGCTTAGTAAAAAGAATGGAGAAAAAGTTACAGGAGGGACAAGGAAAGGTACTTCCTACGGGATCGCCAGGTAAAGTAGGTTTCTGCGATTTACTCAAGGATAGAATCAAAGGATCTCTTGACATCATAGACCCATATTTTTGTGTGGAAAGCATTAACCTCATAGATTCAATTGTCCCGAATTGTGATATAAAGATCATTGGCGGAAAAAAGGGTCCAACGGGGATATCTCCTGATCTGGATAATAAACTCGTCACATTTAGACAAAAACTCAAATCCCTTCAATATGGATTTTTAGACATAAAGGTTACTGTTCATGATCGATGGATTGTTACAAAGGATCGAGCTTGGTTCTTAGGTACATCATTAAACGGAATTGGAGAAAAACGGGAGTCTCACGTAATCGAATTAACTGGAAGTGATTATCAATCGTTACGTCTTAGTTTTGAAAAATGGTGGCAAGTATGTGAACAAAATTCCCAAGTACGACAATATGACTTTATTAGAAAGATAGAATGGAATTAAAATTGTACAATTTCTGGGGAAATCTAGAAAAATAACTATTTATCCCTATTTTCTCATCTGAGGTAATAGTCCAGTGTGTGGGGTTTCAGGACGCGTTTGGAACCTCGGGGATCCTTGAAATCCAAGAATTTTTTGGGGAGAACTTGCGCACAAAATTACCTAGTGACCTGTCCAACTTGGACAGGAGTTTGGTTCTTGCTCCCAATCGCACCAGTGCAAGCACGCTTCCAAGTCCCCGCCCATCACCGTACAGCGGTTACACTCCTGTTTTGTCATCTGCAGTTCCCGCCCGCAGGGAAAGCGATATTGCACAGGTCTCGCGAGCAGTATCCCGATTAATTTATGTGCCTCGCCTTTTGAGAGCGATTCAATCGTGGTTCGTTTAAGCTGCTCGAGGAAATTGTGGATGTCTTGGGCATCCTCATTTTTTGTGGAATCGTAGTTCGAGAGGATTTTAATGTATTCCACCTGTGCCTCCGAAGCAGGTTGTGGGGAATAGCGGGTTTCGGGTTTCTGCATATCTTGAATTGCTCGAGGGGGATGGTGAACTGCATAACACGGAGGACATTCGTACCACACACGGGTTCCCTCCTTTCGGAATGCCGCGTCTGCAAGCGGGAGAGCTGCCCCGCACATTTCACAGGTCACCTGCCGCGTCTTATCTTGGGCAAGTTTGGATGTCAATTTTTCCTTATTTGCCCTCTTATAAGGTATGATGTATTTTCTCCCCGTGTTTTTTCGCCTCCTGTCGACCATTTCCTAACCTCCACAATTCTCGTTGGAACCTGGGTTATCTATTCTATTTAGAAGAAGATCATTCATATTTTTTTGTACGCGCATCGCTCCTATTTAATATCTTTGGTTTACCTTGTTCAGGGATAACCTCGTTATCCCTACCCGTTGTCCCGTTGTAGATATTTGAAGATATCCACGTAAACCCCTAGAATATTAAGATTGCTAGTTATTGCATCATTAAGTTACCGTAGTTAGTATAATACAATCTTAAATGTCATAGGAAACAAGGAATTTCCTAGCAAAATCACGTGTTTTACACGTCTACGTTTTATAAATGAGATGTTATTTTGTCCCAGATTCGCATTTTAGCGAGCAGGATCCCTGGTTATCCCAACGGGAGTCATCAACCATTATTAAACAAAAGAACTTTTGGTAATATGCGGATGAGCCCTGTCTTTTCATACATATCAAGTCGCATATTATCTGAAGCAATATGTTTTCAAGTCAAAACAAAAGTTATGCACTTAGACATGGAACTGAGATCTGGAATGAAGCGGAGAGGCGGATCCAAGAATACTTCGATGCCCACCTTTACGGATGGGACCGCGTGGATCAGTCGATAGCATCCTTCGCGCGCATCTACCAAGGGCGTGTCAAGCGGCCGGATTACATCGTGTATTTGGACACATACACGAAGATCATCGTGGACGCGAAGGACTGGACGCTTGATGCGGAATTCAGGAATTTCCACATCGACGAGGGAGACGCGAGGAGGGCGGCCGAGTGGGAGCGCCAGCACGGGTCCAAGCTGTGGCTCGCCATCTCGAACGAACACAGTGATTACAAGACGTGGTATTACATTTCGATCTCCCGGATCCTCGAGGTTTGCCCACTCCGCACGAGTCGCAAGTCCGGGAACTTCTTCCGCACATTCACCATCCTTGACTGTGTAACGATTGGCCCTGAAGACTCGTTGAGTAAACTCTTTCGTAAAATTTAGTCATTCCCCGAAAATTTTGCTGAGAGAAATAGCATTCTTAGAAAGAGCATTGAGAGTTTTGATTCATTTACTTCATCTTCTACTTGGGGGATCTTAACCGTGACGAAAAAACTAAATGTAAAAAATTAGTAAATCTCACTAGGTGTAATTAATTGGTAAAGTCCGATCTGCCGAATGAACGCAATTTAGTCACTCAAGAATTCAAAGATATTGAAAAACAGATTGATGCCATTTGCAAAAATCACTTATTCTTAAAAAATGACGCGAACGAGGCATTATTAGCGTTGTTTTTCGCATACGAGCGTCTTATGGATCCCGCAGAGCTAGTAAGAACAGGATTATCCCCAGATCTCGCATACCCACATCGAAATGATGGTTTGAATTATGCTGTTAAGTGGGTGTATAAGCATTCCCCTCGGAAAAAAGAGATAAACGCTATTTTAGAGCGCAATTCATATAAAGGCTTAATCAAAGAAGCCGAAAATTACATTCAATTGTCGGGAAACTACCGGGTGTTCGAAGATTTTACCAAACAACACTATAACGGGCGATATTCAATCGAGATCAGTTCAAATCAGGTTAAATTCAATTTTGATAAACCTTCGCTTTGGGCAAGGGAGCAACATTTTCGGAACCTGGATGATATAAATGTTCATCAATTACTTCTTGAGAAATCAGGTATTGCCACACAACAATTCTTTATCCTGTATTCAAGAAAGGCACCAACTAAAAAAGAAATTCATATTTTCTGGGAAGTTCGTATCACCGAAATTGCTGAACTCCACATCAAGCAAATGGTTGATGGTTATTTTAATGACAAGCTATTTTTTCAGAAACCCTACCGCGGTTTAACGCTGGAGGTTTTGACAAAATTCTGGAGTTATTTGTTTAGTCTCGCTAGTATTTTAATCAATGAAAATATCCTCTGTAATCAATATAGATATCAGAAAGAACCGCTTGTAATTATTCATGATTTAGACGATTTTAGAACAAATCTCATTGCTAAGGGTTTGAATTCCAAGGACATTGAGACAATTTTGGAGTTGTTCACGTACAATCCAAACCGTAGCAACGAAGACGTGCAGATCGCGTATTTATTTAAATTAGATTCGAAAATAATTATCCTTCCAAACCTAATAACTACAAACAATCTAGTAAGAAATTACCGCCACAGTATTTCTCTGTATGACAATAAGTTTTACACGACTCGAGGGGGTTGGGCAGATATCTTTTCTGAACAGTTAATAAATCGGATAAAGAATCTTTTTGATAGTACTGGTTTCTTTACAATCGTAAATAGGAATTACTCGACCAATATACATCAAAACACAATTGCAGGCGATATCGATGTTGCAGCATGGAACGAGGAGGTAATATTTTTCATCGAGGCGAAGGCCTTGAAAGAACCTGATTCTGAACTGGAAATGCGTAATGCAGATGATCAATTGGTAAAAGCTCAAGAGCAGCTTCTTTCCTTGGAAGATGTTTGCCAAAATCGACCATCTCTTATCAAGCAAGCAATTCATGAACTTAAACCAGAATTATCAAATATGCGAAAAATATTTCTAATCGTCACTGACGCATATTTAGGCACAGAATTTGTTAATCAAACATTTTTGATTTTGAACTACTTGATTCTTTCCAATATTTTCGAGAGAAATAATAACCAACCTGCTATAATCAAATTGCTTGAGCATTATCCTCGATTACCATATCTTGAAGAGACTATTGGGTATCAGAAGGTATCCATCGGCAATTTTGAAATTTTATTTCCTCTCTCTAGAGTAAAAGATAAATCAGAATTTACAGTCGTTTCTTGAGCTTGGATTTCTATCCCCTAAGTGTCTTTAACGGAACTTTTGATATCTATATTTCTCACTATTCAGAGAGTAGGTGAAGGAAAAGATCTATTCCCTTCTACGTGTTTCCCGCCAATTATATCCAATTGAAACAAGATTTTAAAAAATTAATAGGCGACCTAATAGGGGCGAGAAAATCTGCCGATTAACCGAATATATATGGGGAATAGTTGAAAAGGAAGTCCGGGAGATCATCACGTTATTTCCATTGTTTTGTGATAAACAAAGGGATTGTTTAATCACACACATTTTAAGTGAACACTAAAAATAATTCAGGATAGACCTATTTTCAAGTGTCTTATTCGAAATGAAATTGCCATTAACATCATAAACACAAACGCTTTCTCCGATACGATTTACTCGCACCAAGGTTCCTGCAAGGCGTGGGTCGAGAGTATACCGTTTCCCCTTAAATTGACACCGTCCATTAGATTCTACGAGTCTCAAGTAGCGATGGGATGACCAATTCCCGTGGCCGGAAAGGATGCTGGGAAAAGGATTAAGTTAATGTACCTTAGAAAATTGATTATGTTCTACGGCCTTTGGAAATTCACCAAACCAGAGGAAGTAACCAAGCACCTCCATGCATTGGGGAGAGAACCATTCATAAGAGACGTGCCAGATTGAATAAGTTTTATAATACCATTCGTGGAGCACTACGTATTTGAACAACTTAACTCGCAATTCCTCTTCACGGTTCCCATAAAGGATTTTCAAGACTGCCATTTGAGCGCCCTCCACTTTTTCAATTGTCTTGATTCTCCTTGTTGGATTGGCGGACCTTCCGATTTTTACTAGACAATTTTTCGTATTTTGAATAATGTATGGACTTTTTACCGGTTCCCATGCCATGAACGAACTCTTATAAATGTCGCTAGAACCACTAAATTGGCGGAGCGCCTGCTATTTCATCTGGAATTGGTTATCCTTGCGTCATGGCACAAGCAGTAGAACCTCCCGTCTCTTTCGGGAACCCCTCGTGGGCGGGCACCATCACGATCAACCTCGGTGGAAACGACGCCGAATTCCACTTCGACGTGCAGTGCCCCGGCCAGCGGCCCCACGAGCGCCGGCACGAGGTTAAACGGAACGGGCACGACACGAGCGTGAAGGGGTGCCCCCAGCAATACCATTGCAACACGTGCGGGCGGAACTTCTACCCCCACACGTCCCGTTACTTCCACGCGCTCTTCGGGCAACTGAAGCAGCTGCTCAAGCGAGCCCTCAAGGGCGGGCGGGTCGACCTGCAACAGCTCGCGGCCAAGTTCGATCTCTCCGAGTCCGCAGCATCTCGCCTCCTGGCAGCGCTCGTGCGCAAGCTCCACGCGCTTGCCGAGAGCAAACGATACAAGGAGTTCCCCCGGGACGGCAAGGTCATCTTCTGCGACGAGACATTCCTGACCATCCAGGGGGACCAGTGGTACATCGTTGCCATGCGGAACGAGCAAGGGAAGGTCCTCGACGCGTTCCTGACGCGGCACCGGTCCGTGGACATCTTGCTCCCGCACTTCCAGAAAGCAATGAAACGCATGAAGCGGGGCGTGGAAGTCATCGCCACGGACGACTTCACCGCGTACTAGGGAGTCGTGCGCCTCCTCGGGGTGAACATCACCCACGTGCGGTGCGTGCACAAACCACCGTTCGGGCGGGTCATCATCGACGTGATCAAGTGGGAAGGGCCAGTGGCGCACTACACCACCGCCGCCACGACGAGCGACGTCCTCAAGGCAGGGAACACGTTCTTCGCCCGGGTCACAAAACATAACAAGAAAAACAAGGCGCCTGGCGGCAAACCCGGGCGCAGGAAGGGGCGCAAGAATAGGCCCAAGGAAGTCATCGCGGCAGAGAAGACGGAAAAGGCAAGGCAGAAAGAAGCGGGCCCAAAAAAACGGGGGCGTAAAAATTACACGAAAGAGGGGGAGGTGCACGTCTTCCATTATGATCCCAGGGTCGTCCAGGTCATGCCACGGTATGGCAGCGACCCCGAGGTAGCACGCGTGTTCACCCAACTGCTCGCGTATTTTGCCGGCAAGTGCATCACGACGAACACGGAGGAAGAGTTCTTCAGCGCCTTCAAGAGACTCATGCACTTCAGCGGGTGGCGGACGCCGGAGTACTGGCAGGAACTGATTGAGACGTTCGTCATCCTCCGGCAGGAAAAGGGCGCGGTCGGGCACCTCGTGGACTTGCTCGACTTCCGCCCGCAAATGCTGCGCAAAAATCTGCACAAGTTAATCACCATCAAGATTCCAAATTCTGGCGCACGGAAAAAAAAGCACAAAAATTATATGTGATCTGAACAGCAAGGGATCCGGTTTATAGTCCGACCTAAATTATAATTCCATTAGGCATTACTTTTGCTACTTCCCTATATAAAGTTCAAGTGAAAAAAACGGGCACGTTTAGTCTTTGCCCATACGAACCGTTGTCTGAAAACAACGCACTAAGAGGGTTATCTTCCGAAGTTGACCGTTTTTTTTTCCTGATTTTGCCGAAATTGGTCATTTCCCTTATTCGCTTGAGGAGGGAGATGCATATCCCTACGAGAACTGCCTTCGTGGCAGATAATCTACTCTGATATTCCATGCTATTTCTGCCGAGAAAATGCTTTAGTTAGGTTTT
>MBAA01000029.1:0-2339 GCA_001940655.1 Promethearchaeota archaeon CR_4 | reverse complement strand
TGATTAACGAAACAGAGTGTCCTGCCAGAGTTTTGGAGGTTCTGAAATATGGCGGGTCTTCCATTGTAACCAAGATAAGTCCTGTATTCGTTATTAAAACTCCTCCAATCATTTCGGTCGAAGTAATAATCAACTAAATCCGTAGGAGGTGCGAGCTGATTTTCTCGTATTAGTATAATTCTCGGAAAATCCGGTGGATCTGTAGACCTACCCTCAGAAATCTGTTCAATTTGACCCCAATTATTTCTCAATAGATAATCAGTATTTATTGCGTTACAGCTTCGTTGTAGGTCATCGTAACTATATGTTGTCCATGCATTAATGTGACGCACATCAACAAGTAAAACGTCTGGAATTTCTGACAATACTCTCTCCAATTCGATGGGATTAACGTTTTGAGGTGTTATGTAAAAGATATTTTGAACAATAGACATTTAAACACACATTGAAATAAAACTTAAAATTCCTTTTGATCACGGCCCAATTTATAGCAAAATATCTTCTAAAGATATAGTTTGTTAATCTACTTTTTGCCCCAAACCTTTCGATCTCGCATAAGACTGGCGAATGGCGAGCTCAGTCTGCAAACAATGGAAGTCAGGGGAAGCGAGGAAGCGGGGCGAGGATTCGGGAGTAGGTTCGCTTGGCGGAGGAGATTTCCACGCGGCAACCGCGCCCCCGAGGGTCGGCGATGCCATGACCACCAGCATCCAAAAGGCACCGCTCCACCCCGCCACGATGCTCACGCCCAACGAGGCATCGGTCGCGGAAAAGGTCGGCATGGGGAACCCGTCCGTGCCGAGGAGGTAACACGTCACTATCACCGGTACCCACACGAGGGCAACGAGCGCGCCCCACGCCCCTAACGAGGTTTGCTTCTGCGCGAGGGCGGTGACAAACAGGATTGCACTGCTTATCGCGGTAATGACGATAGCCCACAGGATCGAGGTGTAATCGCTCGTGGCAGTGATGCCAAGTAAAAATGTCGCGGACGTGTCACCGACCCACCCGCTAGCAGTGAGGGCGTAGATTTCCCCCGCCGAGGTGCTGACCTCGTAGATGGGCGAGAGCAAGGCCCACGCGGCGACGACGAGGACGAGAATGCAGTGAACCGCAAATCCCTTGGCGAGTGCGGGGAACGTCTTAGGCAACATATCCCCCTCTTTTCCGGTGCTTGCCGCGTTTCCCCTTGATTTTCAACCCTGCCGCGCGGTAGATGTCCTCGCGGGTAGCGATGGGGATGGTCACGTCCGGCGAGCGGGCATTGGAGAGCGACCGGGGTAATTTCCCCTCATTTAAAGGGAGCTGGGTTGGATGCAGGGCAAATAAGGGAAGGGGGGGCAGGTCACCAAGAAGGGAACGACCGCGGCCGACATTCCGGCGGATTCCGCGGGGATGCCGGGCCCCGAGGAGAATCCAGAGAACGATGTAAGTGGCGATCATGGTGCCGAGGTAAGTAATTAGAGCCCAGTCACTCGTCACGCCGATGATGTCCGGCAAGAACGCGGGCCAGACGAGCGAGATCACTTCCACGAGGGTCACGCGGGGGCGCTCGCGAAGGGAATGGAACGCGACCCGCATGTCAGGGATGGACGGCCCTGCTCCGGCCGTGACGGAAATGAGGAGGAACAACCAGATAACCCAGTCGAACAGGCCGAAAGACGCTTGGTTCAGGGCAATGTGACGTAAAATGAACGCAACCACGATCCCGCAGGAGATGACCGGAGCGAAGGCGATAGCGTGCATCGCGAGCGGGGTGCAAATGCCGGTGTGCAAGAATTTCACTTCCCCGCCCTTGACCGGGTTGGTGCCGAAGTTCGTCCCCACGATGCGCTTCCCCGTCACGAGGCAGGCAATGGCGTGCCCGAGCTCGTGCAAGATCGCGCCCGGGACGAACAACGCCTTCGCGAGGTCGCCCCACCAGCGGCGCGAGTGCAAGACGGAGCAAACGACGAGGTTGAGCGGGAACCCGACCGCGAACACCAGCAGGAAGAATTGCCCCCACTTCACGATCAGCTCGAAATACACCATGATTTCGATCACTCATCCCCCGCGGCTCCGGGCCGCTTCACTTGGCCAGCTTTCGCGTGAATCTTTCGTTTCCGCTTCCCCCCCACTACCATGAAACTGACGAACCCCAGCGAGGCCGCGCATACCCCGCCGATGATCATGGTTCCTTCGGACCCGATGGTCAACCCGCGTGGTTCAGGAGGCGTTTCAGGGGTCGTCTCGTTGGTCGACGGATCCCCGTAGGCGAACTCGCGACTGACGGTGAACGCCACCACGACCGGGTTGAGGGAGGTCAATCCTGAGACTTCGACCACGAGGTTGTAGGTCGT
>MBAA01000020.1:6326-9789 GCA_001940655.1 Promethearchaeota archaeon CR_4 | reverse complement strand
GGTTGAAGCGCTACGGAGTGGGATAATTGAAGTCGGTTACTATATATAACGAAAGGAGGAGCGGGATAGAACCAGTAGAAATGAGGATTGCTATTCACCGAATTTAGAAATAATGCATTTCAATCCTTATTTCAGATTCATGTTGATGAAGATATCGATAGTTTAGAGGATCTATCAGGTTTTTTAGATTTAGCATTTTTGTAATTTACTTTAAAATCTGAGAAGATATTCTCGAACCCATCCCTGTCTGAGTAGTGATCGTCTTCTTCTTGAAAAGAAGAAGGACATTATCGCAGACTAAATCTTTAAGTGATTCTTGTGTGCCCATCGATCTCATATGTTCCCGCGTCGGCTCGTTTCCATTCGTGTTGGGGAAAATCATTTTTCGCTTTTTCGATCATTGTCGGGGAATTGTCGATTCCAAGAATCTTGGCATTCGGCCATCTTTGCACAAGCACCTGAGTGCTAATTCCAGGCCCACACCCGATGTCAATGATGCTAGTCGGATTTTCACCATTTATTCGAGAGACTAAATCAATTGTGGGTTGTATCCGTTCCTTTCCAAACTTTAGATATAGCTCGGGATTCCAATCTTTTTTTACCGTATTCTCTCTCTTTTTAAGAATAAACGAAATATGTAGACTTTATTTACATAATTCACTCATTTTCATAAATGAGATTTTTCTTTGGGGGGGTGATTTGTGCTTGCGTCAATTGCTCAAATCTTGCATTGTCTGTCAAAAATTGGAATAGACTAATGTAGGTTCTTTAACCACGAGAACCAATAGTTATATTAGACCAATTCTTCCTCCTGCCGGAGTGGCAACTCCGTCAAGCATGATTTTTGTCATAGTTACGGGGCAGAATTGCGTCCTTGTAGGTCTTGTGATTTTAGAAAACGAGTTTCGTCATTCCCTGATAATTATGCAGAACCCCTGCGACGTGACGCCTGACCGGCCTCGCGAACGGCAAGACGCAGTTGTTGTTTTTGGTCTTCTCTTTGTAGCACTTTCGACATCTTCTCATAGATGAGATTTTCGACAATCTCGGTGTACTTATCCCGCTCGGAAGGTGTCATTGCGAAAACCTGCCTGATATCTACGTGAGTCTGCATTTGAAATTCGCGGAGGGCCAAGGAGATGAACCCTTTCAATGCCATTTCACTCATCGGGATGTAGCGGCTAAATATTTTAGCGAACGCCTCGACATCACGCTTTATTTCAGGTGTCAGCGTGAGTTTTGAATAATCTTTTTCAGCCTGTTGTATTGCGGACTCATTAAATTTTATCGATTGTACCATTTTATTCACCTCTAAGTCAAAAATCTATACCCAATAGGCGAATATTTTTCCTAAGTGTATGATGGTATGTTAATAAAGCACTCAAGAAGATCAAGGGATTGAATTTGCACGTAAGGCCATGAATGCAAGAATTACCTCCAACCGTGAAGAGTCTCAAAAATCGGCAAAAATATTTGGTGGAAAGGTCGAGTATGTTTTCCTTTGATTCTCTCACTTGTTTTTTATTACATCCTTTCCCCGTAATTATTACCGATCGGTATCCAAGGAACGTCATTCCTCCAAATTTCGCTGCATTTGCGCCAGGTATGCCGTGTGCTTCCCCCGCGGAGAATGTCTGATCCCGCCTCCTCCCGGTGGCGTAAATGCCCTAGCCTTATCCCCTGCAGTCCTCCCCTTGCCCGCGGGGGCGTGAGAGACCGCTTGTCCCCGACATCTTAGCTCAACCGCCCTTCTTTTCTTTTAATTGATCCTTGATCCCGGCCCCGATCGATTTGGGGGGAACGCTTTGGCCGTCACTTCCGGCGGGATACCTCTTTTATAAACGAACCTTCAAAAACATTGCTACATTAGACTCCTTATATCGCTCATGCGAGGGTGTCTTGTGTCGATTCGCTATCTTATCCCGGAGAACTTGTTGCGCGACCTGCTGAAGGAGGTTAAGGAGGGTCTCCCCGGCATCATCACCGGGTGGATTTGGGCTGAGTGGCGAGACAACTTTGCCATTGTCAAGGGGTTCCAGGTCACCCCGTCAAAAACCAAGGTGACAGAGCATATTCGTCCAAAATCTTGGATGAGGCGCAAGAAATCTAAGATTTTTACGATGAGAAAGATGAAAAAGGACTTAAATACGGACATCATCTGGGAATTTCATAGCCACCCGGACGGCAACGATAATCTCCACGACGTGGACACGAAGATTTTGAACTACCTGAGTACGGGCGTCATGGTGATCGCGACCGAGAACAACTTGGTGGGTTGGTATTACGACAAGCGGGAGTCCAAGAAACCCATCGTGGAGAAGATGGTGTTCGAGGTCATCTCGGAATGATCCCCAAGAATGGGCCGTATTTTTAGTTTTTTCAGAAATTCTAACGTGATTATAATCATTTTTAACCTGCAATAGGATCTCTTCCCATAATTAGTCATACTTTTGCTACCAAACAGTAAATGACTCCCCGAGATTTATTCTCCGCTTCACCATTATCTACTCTTTTTTACGATCTTCTTTTCTTAGAAGATCAATCTCCATTGTCTAATATTCTCAGATGATTCTTTGACTCATGTCGAAAAAAAATTCATCTCACAAATTGCACGAGATTCCTTTCGAAGGAGTAAAAGTTCGTGACGCGCCGGATTAAACTATGTCACAAGACTTCGCATGAGGATGGAATTTCAGACGTTATTCATCCTCGCTATTGTCTTCGTCTTCCTCCTCACCTTCGTCTCCGCTATCATCTCCGACGGGCATCCCCATAAAAAAATCTTCAAGGTCTGTGAAGTCGAACACCCAGTGGTGCGTGTGCTCGAGAGTCTTCCCACAACGCGGGCAATAGACGAACCCAGGGGGATAATGCCAGTGACAAGCAGGACACTTGCGTAAGTTGGGATCCGTCTTGGCACCGCAATAGGCACAGAATTTCCCGTCCCCGATAGCGCGGTGGCAGGTGGGACACTCGAGGAGGTGGCGGCCAGCGGTCACCCGCACCAGTTCCTCCAAGCGGGTTTCGATAGTCTCGAGTCGCTTGTCGTCCTCGACCGTAAGCTCGGCGGAGGACTCCAAGATCGCGAGATTAGTGTCTTTTAGGAGAGTCCGAACTTGGTCCACGTGGTCCCCCTAAACAGAGAGGTCCACGAGGAATCCACTGCCCAATGTATAAAAATGGCGATGATATCCTTTCTTCGAGAGAAGAATCTCGGTTGCACCGATGCGGGCACAAAGGGTTTTGAAGATTGCGACATTACCCTCCGAAAATTTACCGTACACGCTACTGGTTAAGTGAATAGTGGGCATACTGTTTCTGGAAAACCGATCCTTATAAACTAATAAAATTGAGATCATACCTTGCATAAGAAATTCATAAACCTCGATTTTACCTATCAGGTAGACCACGGGTGAAGAGAGGAGAGATAATTCGCGCACATATCGTCCAGTGCCACAGAGAG
>MBAA01000020.1:1830-6313 GCA_001940655.1 Promethearchaeota archaeon CR_4 | reverse complement strand
CACAAGTTGGGATGATACTCCAATTAGAGGGTCTATTTAACTGACTCGAGGATGAGAACCCGCAAGGGAGAGGTGACTTGCTGCCTGCTAGCGATATTGGAGATACACAGGGAGAGAGAGGCCCTATGAGGAGGAGGGAGATCGCTAATAGTATTTTATTACGACCTTTTAAATCTCCGTCCAAGGGGGGGGACGTGACGACCCCAGTTGCCAAACAGCGAGCCCTCATCAGACTCGGGGAAAGACTCGCCAAGCAGAAGAAAATGGGCAAGCTTGGCAAACCGCGAATATTGGCGAAGATAATGAGAAAGTATGGGATCAGGGATCCCCGGATCGCAAAACGGTTGATCATCCAAGGAATCGAAAACGTCGTAGGACAGGGCAATGGGGAAGGGATGTTCGATGAAATCTTCAGTAAGGGGAAACCGCACAAGAGTGCTGATGATCTCCGCGCCGTGGGAGGGTGGTTAGGGATGATGTGGCTGGCGGAAATTCGTGGGGGGTGGGAATCGCTCGAAGACATAATGGTGAAATATCACATCAATAATCGGCAAATCGCAAAGAAATACATCATGGAGGGATTAATTGACGTTTTAGGAAAAGAGGAAGCAGAGATAGCGTACGACCGTATCTTCAGTCGAATTCAGAACGAGGAAGAAATCCGGTTAGAGGGAAAAACAATTGCCTTGAAATGGAAGTTAGGCACGTTGCTTAATCTAAGGACATTCGGAATATTAGCCCAGCGATTCGGGGCGATACCCACTGTACGAAGGTGCATCATTGAGGGAATGAATGCGATCCTTGGAGAGGAGGGGGGGGAAGACGCGTTTAAGGAGATTTTTCCACACTCGTTAAAAGAGGCCGTTGCCGAAGCGTTGCGAGAGGAGGGTCGCCAACTTGCGAGAAAGTGGCTCGTAGATCCGTTATGTGAACACGATACGCTCACAGATTTTATGGGAGTATATGGCGTGCGAGGGAGGGATGTTGTTGGTAGATACGTCCTTGAAGGTATGATTGAAATTTTAGGCAGGAAGGTAGCTTTAACCGCATATGCCGCTTTATTTTCGTGGAAAGCAAATCTTAAAGCTCCAGTAAAAGAAGATTTGTTTCAGATCGGACTCGAACACGGAGAGCTGTGGAAGCAAGGGATCAGGACGACCGCGATGACGCTTGTGAGCATCATGAATTCGCACGGCATCGGCGACATTCGTTCGGCAAAGAGACACATATTAAGGGGTTTGCAATATGTATTGGGGGAAAGCGAGGGAGTCACCGCCATGGAGGCCTTCTTTGGGCAAATCCACAGGAATGCAGACGCTCTCATGCAACTGGGGGGAACATTAGCTCACTTGTACCAAACAAATGCCCTCGAGGAATATCAGAGTATAAAAGAGTAT
This sequence comes from Promethearchaeota archaeon CR_4, assembly GCA_001940655.1. Taxonomy (GTDB): domain Archaea; phylum Asgardarchaeota; class Lokiarchaeia; order Sigyniarchaeales; family CR-4; genus CR-4. Next base: position 4,916 of record MBAA01000020.1, on the reverse strand, counting down.
GCCGAAGAATATGGCGCCAGCGACGAAACGGCAGGGAATTACATCTTCTGGGGGATGGTACTGGCGGTGGGGGAGACAAAGGCTAAAACATTGTTCACGAAAATCTTCCCTCATGACCTACATGCTATAGTGGGGGCGTACAATCACCCGATCCTCGAGGCGGGGTTACAGGAGGTCATCCAGCACAATCTAGAAGAGAAGGATCACGCACCCACCATTACCACGGAGAAATTAGAAGGAAACGTAAAACACGACATCCTCATCGAGAATGTCACCGAGGGAGAATGGCTTCAAAAACAACTCGCCCGCCTCACGTCGGGAAACAACCACTTTTTAGAAGAATTAAAATTAACAGAGGCTGAGGCAGTCCAATACACCCGGGTATCCGTGGATTTCACCACGCGAAACGATCCCGAGCAGATGGTGGTAAAGAGCGCCAAATACGCGGACGAACACACGCTCTTGATCATCGCGTTGACAGGTTACGCAAACACGCGAAAAGATCAGGTGTGGGTACCACAGGGGCATCCCAACCTGCGGATCGTGTCCGCCGAATTTTTGTTCCGCCTAGTCGGCGGGGAAACGTCCAGCATCGACCTCGTCCGGAAAGTGCGCGACTTCACGCGGCAGGGAAAAGTCGAAAAACTCCGGACGTGGTACCAGAAACTCGGGAAGGGGACAGCCCCGTCATTCCTGCAGGGGCAACAAAACTTGGATCAGTGGTTAGAAAATAGCGAAGACACGCCCACGGCGGAAGAAGAAACAGATGATCCCGCTGGAGAAAGCGATGAGGAGGGGGAAAAAGCCGAGGATGGAAAAGAAAGGAGAAGTACAGGCAGCACGGAGCGACATAAGGGGAGAAATAAGAAGCAAACTGCACGGGAAAACTCGGAAAATGAATCAGAGCGTCAGCATGGAGACAGAAACCAAGTTGACAATAAACAAAACGGGCAATCCCAAAAAGAATTAGAACGCGAGGATATCAAAACACATGACAAAAGTGGGAAAACGAGAGAGGACAATCTAGACCAACCGGAACCTGAAAAAGGGGAAAATAACAACGAAACGATCAGAGCGCATCTCGTTAACAGTCCAGAAAAGTTGGTACGGGGCGTGGAAGGGGAGAATCATAATTCTACTGAACAGGAACCTGCGGAGGAGAAGAAAAGAGCAGATGTCGGAGAACTCTCCTCGTTCTTGGTTCCGCCAGCAAAGGAAAATGTCTTCCAAGAACTGACGCCAGCAACAAGAGGGGAAACCGACTTTGTCGCGGATCGAGACAATGGTACCAAAGAAAACGAAACTACCGTACCATCTGTAAATTTGGAAAACCTCGAAGGAATCAGTAAGGGGGACTCGATGGACCTCGTGGCATCCGTGATCGTTGAAGAACGGGAAGAAATCTTCCCAATTCAAACTTTAATGGACTCCTCTGGGGAGGAAAAAGATCCACCAGAATCTAAATTAGCTGAAATCCAATTTGATGGAGAAAAAACATCATCAGAAATCAAACCACAAAGTATGACTGATTTCACAGAACCTTTGCCAACTGCACCCCAAACGCCTATTATTGAAACGCGAACGCTCGAAGAACCCCTCACCGAAAGCCCCCTCAAAAATCCGAGTGATATTTCAGAGCATCCGACCGGAGATGGAAAGATTCCCTCCGAGTTGAACCTATCCGCAACAAAAACAGAGATAATAACTCCTGCAGAGAATCCGGCAGAAATACCTATGGATACAACGAACGCAAGGGATCCCCTCGACTCATTTAGTCATCAATCCAAGGCAAAGCCAGCAGGGTCAGACGATATCCTAAGTTCTCCTAACTGCCCAGAATCCAACAGCCAAACATTAGACGCAGATGTCAGTAACCTGACCGAAACAATAGTAGATAGCGAGTATCTCGACCAACTTTTAGAGGAATGTTACGATTTGACGGTTCAATCATTAGATCACATAGAAGAATCCCGGATGGATGATGATTTTTCCACGCTCAATGCTCAATTCCCTGACCCTCCATATCACGCAGATTACCTAGACCAGTTGCAGGAACAAGTTGTCGACCTCACAAGCCCTGATTATTTCAGCCAATTGGAACAAGTAACGACCGATCCCAACGACCCCCTCCCGGATTGTCCCATACATCCAGAACAATGCGAGGAGCTGGAACAAGCGCGTCTCGAACTTATCAGTCCGGAGTACCTTGACCTGTTACAGCAAGAAGCGCACGAATTCGCGGACTTGGACGTAATCGAACAATTAACGCAGGATGCCCTCGACCTCGGCGGATCCGCATACCTCGAGGTTTTAAATGAGGAAGCAGACGATTATGAAGACCAACTCCCAGACCCCCAAGTCCACCCCGAACAAATTGAAGCGCTGGAACAAGAACGTCTCGACCTCGTTGGGTTAGAGTACCTCAACCAATTACAGGAAGAAGCGAACAACCTCGGGAACCCGGACAAAATTGAGCAACTAACCCAAGAGGCCTTCGACCTTGGTGGCGTGGACTACCTCGAGCAGTTGGACCAAGAAGCGACCAACACCATAGATCAGCTCCCAAGCGTGCCGGAAAATCCCGATCCGCTCAAAGAGGTAGGAACTGACCAAACTCAAGATTTCCCAGGGATGCAGGCGAATCCGCCGACCGAATTCCCAGCGGACGCCAGTAGTGATTCATCCAACCAAGAACAATCCGGTGTAAATGCACCAGAAGAACTCTCATCAGAAAATCACCTTGAACGCCCTTCTCTCCTCCCCCCACAATTGCCGGAAATGACCTCTCTCGGGGAAAAGGCCAAAGCGGGAGAGACAACGCATCCAGAGGTTGTCACCTTAAATCATTCACCAGTATCTCGGGATATCCCCGATTATGACAACCCGCTAAATAATCAGGATCCCCTCATTGACATTCCAGACTATGACCGTGCACCAACCCACCAAGAGATATTAACAAACCTGCCAGACTACGATCATTTGCCCGGAGAGGGGCATTGCTTCGTGGATTTGCCCGACTACGACCACGCGTTGGAAAATGACGATCCCACGAGAGATATCCCGGACTATGATGCGGAGCCAGAACG
>MBAA01000020.1:578-1739 GCA_001940655.1 Promethearchaeota archaeon CR_4 | reverse complement strand
TAAAGGGGAATAAAGATGTAATAGGATATCAACAGAAATGAGTTTATTCGAGGTATAATAGGAGTCGGTCAGAATTCTCGGATCATAAAAAGTCCCCCAAACAGGGAGAGAAAGACACCGCATCGGGAAGATAGAGACCGTGGATTCCGAGATAGAAGGCATCAAAATTCAGAAAACGCCCAAGGTGTTCTTTGACGCTGAGGATACGAAACGACAGGAGGAGATGATGGCGGGGAGTACGAATTATTTTCACTCACTCCGGTCACCAGTAATTTTAAACATAGCGCGCCACCGGTCCGGCAGACTTTCGTACTTCTTAACCGCTCCCGACCGGGAAGACCAAGGAATGGATGGCATCATAGCCCAATTTCACCACTGGGACATTTTTTGCGAGAAAATGTCGTTCAGGTTGGACGACCTGTTCACCTCCGAGTTCACGATGGGGGCTACCATCACGTTCAAACCAGACCAACATTTTTGGGACCGCGTGAAATACACGAAAGTCCAACACCCGAATTTCTTTAAAGTCCTCACTGACATAAAAGTGCCTCTCTGGATCCAGGTCGTCCTCGTGCCCACGCAACCCACGAAAACCCGGCGACCCCTGGCCAAGCTTTACAAGGGGGAATTTCGCAAGTGTGCCCGGAAAGAGCGGCGGGGGGAATTAAATGGAGCATTACGAAACGAATACACGGTTCTCTCGACCCGCCACCAAAAATGGATGAACCTGGCGCAGGAAGAAATTCTCTTTGTAGTTACTTATCGCATCACCATACCGAGTCCTTTTGACGTCCGCTACATCGACAAAAAGCTCATGCGTCTCGTGACCAGTCCATTCAAGAAAGGCCACCACTCGCTCGCGATGAGCGAAGGGGGAATGGACGTGGTGACTTACCGGCAAACCGTTAGAGGATTAGCAGCATCCCTGTTCGTTGGCATCCCCGGCAGGACGAAGGTGAAATACCACCTGTCCAAGGATATCTGGGCGGAATTCACTGCGTGGAAAAACTTGCGCCAGTCATCAACTCACGTCATGCTCGGGTACGCAGAGGCGGAGTGGGTCTTCCCGTGGCCTGAGCACAACTTTTTCGGGTGGGAGCTCCTCGCGGATAAAGTGACGGACATCGAGGGGCAAAGCCGCTATTTTCCCCTTAAGGATAA
>MBAA01000020.1:200-507 GCA_001940655.1 Promethearchaeota archaeon CR_4 | reverse complement strand
ATCTGCCGTTAACACGCCCGCTCACGACCAGCCTAGGCATCTTCGGGTACCCGGGGACGGGGAAGACGAATCAAGTGAACAACATCCTCCAACAATTGCTCGTCCGTGGAGAGCACGTGCTCTACCTCAACGGGGTCAAAGACGAGGACCACCTAGCCCACCTCGCCCCGAACCGGGCGCGCATCTGGCGCCCGCAAACTCTCGGCATCGACCCGTTCGAGCACGTCTCGGGCATCCCCCCCATGCGCATGGTCGCGGACTTCGTGGAGGGATTCACTTACACCAAGAACCTCCACGTGGCTCTCGA
>MBAA01000020.1:0-192 GCA_001940655.1 Promethearchaeota archaeon CR_4 | reverse complement strand
TGCGGGTGGGATTGATGAAATATGCCATCTACACGGGGTGGGGCACGACCTTCGACGACCTGAATCAAGACAACGGGCCCGGGCGGAAATTCGACCTGCGGAAGTTACCCTTCATCGTCCAAGAAGAACTCAAGAGGTCCAAGTACGCAGGGGAGACCCGGGCAAACCTCGAGGGGGCGACCGAGACGCGCG
>MBAA01000195.1:14013-16057 GCA_001940655.1 Promethearchaeota archaeon CR_4 | reverse complement strand
ACGTGAACGTTAACGGGTCAAACGCGACAATGAATCTGGATGCATATGTCGATGCCGGTGGTGGAAATGGTACGGCATATAACGTATCTTATAGTTTTCTCTACAACGCGGCAAATGTAGAGATTGCTTCGAATATTTTTATCAACATGACTAATTACGAAACTGGAATGCTAGCTTCGAAGAATTTTTTGACGATGCAGACAAACCTTATGGCGACATCAATCGCCATCCCTGTCACCACGAGTTGGAACTACGCGGCGAAGGCGAATGACTGGGCAGTCTATAGTATTGAAGTCGATATTAATGGAACGTTGAATCCTCTTAGGTATCAGAAGCTCGTGTTCACGGATCTCGCCCCGATCAATGCAACCCAGTTTTTCCTCAATACCTCGAGATATGACAATACGACCGCATCCCCCACGTGGGATACAATGGACAACTGGGCGTTAAATAACACCCAAGCCTTTTGGGTGAACAATACGGTAACCTCCCCAATCATCAACTTTAATTTCACATTGCCCGTGGACGTGTCCCTTGAGAGTGCCTACACGCAAGGAAACGTGGAAGCGATGATTGCCCCACTCTTAACAGGAGGAATAATAATCTATAAAGCCGTTGATGTGGATATCAACGGAAAAAATGTGACATTTACGCTGGATACAAGTATCAGTGTTATTGAAATGAGTTATGAACAGAATACAATAACTAATTATACGTTTAGCATCTTATACAACGCGGAAAATCTCCTGAACGCTTCATGGAGCTTTGTGAATCGGAGTGTTTACGAGAATTCTGTCCTGAAAGCGACTTACAATACAACTAAAGAAATGCACCTCGTGACCACATCAATCAGAGCGACCCCCCCCGAGGACGAGAATCCGGAACCCCCCGCAGTGCAATGGGTTCCGGCGTTTCCCATCGAGTGGGTTATAATTGCGACCATAGTGGCAGCTGTTTTTCTCGCCCGACGTAAAATGCGGTGCATACGCTAAACTGTATTCCTTTCATTTTTTACACTCCCATTTTTTAAGTCCAATTTTATGTGGTATAGCGATTTGGAATTCTCGATGAAAACCGTGATACATTTCTAGATAATTCCTAGCTCCTCCGTTTCTTCTTCCATAAAAATGGGTGAGGTAAAATGCGAATCATTATGAAACCAAAATCGCCGCCTTCACCTGAGTCCGGATGGACAAGACGGATATCACAATTGAACTAGGATTCAAAAGAATGCAACATTCACATACATCGAACTGAGTTGAAATTGACGTGAAAATTCGAGGACATGGTGGAAATCTAGTTAGTCAAAGGCAGGAAGGGGAAAACCTGCTCACGACAGAACAACGAACGGATGTGCTCAGGAAGAGTTGGCAATCTCATGACGCCCGGTGGCAAATGACGGTTTTCCAGCGATATGGTTAGGAGGCCGGCAACCGCTAGAATAAAAAAAATGATGTTGCAAGTAGGGAAAGTAGCAATGCTTCGCCTGATGAAACACCTGGGAGTGACCGGCGTGCAAGACATCCACGAATTTAGGCGTTTTAGCGAAATCGCGATAAGCATATTCTATCCGTGGCCTGATTTCGACTACCACTTCGAACAACTGTCCGACTCAACATTGGTCGCCATCGTCCGGTGGTGCGCGATTTGCGAAAACGTCAAACGGGGCGGCGTGGCAAAATTCTACGAGTGCGGGTGCATCGCGATGCTATCGGGGTGGTATGAAGCGCTCGGGGTGGACACTGAAGTGACGGTCGACAAGTCTCTCAAAACCGGGGACGACAAGTGCGAGTTTTACTTCCACGTGAAATCGTGGGAATATTCAAACCGCGAGAAGCCTATTATTCGCGAAGACTTAGATTGATGGGTATAACTTCGAGACCCTAGAAGTTAACAATACAAGCATCAGGAATTTCAACAGCAAGAATCAGTGTATTTGAGTCCAAGGAAATTCGACGTTAGTAATTTTCGAAGAGGAAACGAACTTTTTTACCAATTCTGCTTTCTATATCTTTCACCGCTTATGGATATAATGCAGTGGACA
>MBAA01000195.1:13708-14001 GCA_001940655.1 Promethearchaeota archaeon CR_4 | reverse complement strand
TTAATCAAACATCTTTTCAATGAACAAAAAAAATAAATTTCGTTCATATCTACAATAGGTAAATGTTCAAATTTGAGGGCTAGACTTTTATGTCTAATTCACAGGAGTTCAACAGTGCAGATTTTCTTAAGGAATACCTGAAACTCCTCTACATCATTCAAGAATGTTATATGGAATATAATCCCCCAAAATCGAAAGACTTCCAGAAAGATTTTAAGCAGGTTTCTATGATTACTGCATCATTTAAATACGTGTGGAAAATCCTGCAAGCGAAAAATCTGTACCCCATCCTC
>MBAA01000195.1:13194-13668 GCA_001940655.1 Promethearchaeota archaeon CR_4 | reverse complement strand
TAAAAGAAGCAATACCTGACATCAATTCACAAACTCTGAGTACCCGCTTAAAACAGTTACAAGATGCTAACTTTGTGCAACAGACGGATCCTGGAAACTCTCGTATTAAATCCAGCTATAGTTTAACTGAATTTGGTACCTATTTTTCCTACTTAACCTTCCCGTTCTTCGTATTTTTCAACTTGAAAACTCAATGGAAATCCTCTTGGGAAGAATTCAAAAAAAATCCCCCATTGATGCCTTTGGTAGATCAAAATGAATTCCCCTATATCAAATACTTAATCGACCAGCTCCCAAGTTATTTTAAAAATCAGACTAATTTTGTAAAATCTGTAAAGGTGATTTTTGCCTCAATAAAAACGAACAAGCAATTTGTGGAGAAAATCGGGTACCTTCTAAAGGACACTCCTATTGTTTTTCAAGTAATGGCAAACATCCAAGGAACCATAAGTGCAATCCAAGGTAAATTCTTTT
>MBAA01000195.1:11930-13179 GCA_001940655.1 Promethearchaeota archaeon CR_4 | reverse complement strand
ATCTTTACGCTTTTGGCAAACTCTCCTTTAATGACCTTAAGAAATCATTACCCGATATGAACTCTCCTACTTTAAGCACCCGTCTCAAGGAATTGGAAGATATGGGAATCATTGCACGAACTATGATCACTGAAACTCCACTCCATATTACCTACGACCTCACGGAATTTGGAGCAGGCTTCATGTGCATGTTTTGGCCGCTCATTGCCTTAGCAAATACGTATTTTTTAGTAGAAAAACTAGGAACTAGTTCCCCAGTTCCGAAAAAATAAAAAAAGAGTTTACGCAGGGCGTGAATATTTGATAAAAACGTCCATTTTCTGATATCTGTTGTTTTAAGATAAAATACAGGTGTAACTTTCTCTGTTTGAATTAATCCGAGCGGTTTAGAGTTCCCACATACGTATTCCCAGTAGGATAGCTGAATTCCCCAGCTGGATAAAGTCTGCTGTTCGCACCCGCGCAACCACGAACTTTTTGTTTCTCGTGATAGACCCTACCACGCCTTCTTTGAGGTGAACGTTGTAAGTGGAGAGATTCACGGGGTCAGACTTGAGGGTGGAATACTTCACCCCACCATAATTTAAATTCTTGTGATGTTGAGCCCAGTCGAGGAGTAGTGGGTAGGCTTCCGCCTCCCCTAGCACGGAATTCTCGGTTTGCTCGAGAATGGTGCCTTGTTCGTCCAAGTACGCCCCCTCGAGGAATTGATCATACTTTGCCTGTAAAGCGGCGAAGAGTGTCGGAAAGTCCTCACCTGAAACCATATGAACAAATCCTCCACCACCGCCAAAAAGTTTATGCGTCCGCGTTCACGAAGTAAGTTACCCCTCCGAGAAACGGAAGATACTGAGCGGAAACGAGAGATCACCCTATGTCCCTGCCTATGGAACTATTAGAACCATTGAATATCACGCCTGCAGACACGAAAAATAGTCCGAAGATGCAATCGTTCTTGCAACAAATCCGCCAAGACTTAGAAGAATTGGAGGTTACTATTTCCATCCAAAAAGTTGACAAGGGAACGCGCCGCGTGACGCTCCTGCTCGAAGGGACTGACGCTCAAGCAGCTCGGAATTACATTACTTCGCAATACGGGGCAACCACCCCTTTTACAGAGGTAAAACCGGGGATGCGGCTCCTCGGCGTGCTCAGGAATCCCGCAAAAGTGGGGTTTGGTCTATTCGTGGATGCAGGTATAACTGACCCGTCAAAGGATGTCCTCGTCTCCCTCCGGACAATCCGGGCA
>MBAA01000195.1:10964-11900 GCA_001940655.1 Promethearchaeota archaeon CR_4 | reverse complement strand
AAACTAGCCACGAGATCGATGTTCTATCGCTCGAGCGGCAAGGCCTCCAAGCTGGGTTCTTTGTCCTCAAAAATGGCACACAGGCGCCGGGCATCATTCACGCGATCGGTTCGTCATTACCTGAAGCTCGTTTGGGTGCATTTAATCCCGTGAGGTGGACTCAGTTCCTCCAAACTGGCAACGACAAGGAAGACTAAAAAAATGCATTTGAATTTTGAAACGTGGGAACTTTTTTTAAGTTAGAATAATTCTTAATTGTCAAAGAAACAAACCGATTCCCCTATAGCAAATATAAAAGGTGAAAAAACTACGTTCACTCCGCCAGGCCAGGGCTACGACCGAGGAATCACCACTTTTTCGCCAGATGGGCGATTATTTCAAGTCGAATATGCGATTGAAGCAGTACGGCGCGGAACCACTGCAATTGGGTGCCGGAATCAAGACGCGATCATCCTCGCGGTTGAGAAGCGATCTCAAGCCCTCCAAGAAGCCGCCGGTGCGGAAAAGATCTTTAAAATTGACGACCATATCGCGGCAGCAATAGCAGGATTGACCGCGGATGCACGCGTCTTAGTCGACGAGGCTCGCGTTGAGGCTCAAATCTCAATACTCTCATACGACGAGAAAATCCAAGTAGAGGAGTGCACGCGTGCCATCTGCGACAAGGCTCAACTTTATACACTTAATGCTGGTGCCCGTCCTTTTGGAGTATCCTTTCTTATAGCAGGCATCGATCCCATCAAGGGTCCTCAGATTTTCATGACCGATCCCTCCGGTGCGTATTGGGGGTACAAGGCTAATGCCATTGGGGCTGGGGCTCAAAATGCCCGCGAGTTCCTTGAAAAGGAATACAAGGAAGACCTCCCCGTTGAAGGTTTGAAGAAATTAACGCTTAAAACACTGCAGCGGGTTATGGACGAGGAATTGAAAGGGACA
>MBAA01000195.1:9860-10954 GCA_001940655.1 Promethearchaeota archaeon CR_4 | reverse complement strand
TGGTCGTAATCCTCAAAGAAAAACCGGCGTTTCACCTCCTTTCCGAAGAGGAAAAGAAAACATTGATCGCCGGGCTACAATGAACATAACCTAAATTTTCCGGGTACTCATATGAATCACCGGACCCGGAAGACAATTCACAATTCACATTTGCTAGTGGGGGAGAGTGACAATTATGTCTGGAGTCAAGAAAGGCGAAACCAAGATTGACTTTAAGGGAAAATACGTCGTAGCTAAGTTACGTGTTGGAAAGAATAATTTTGAAATGTTAGTGGAACCGCGGAAAGCATGGGATGCACAGAAGGCCATTGATGCCCTGCGTAAAGAAAGAGGGCAAAAAGGTCAAGACACGACTGTCACCGTAGAAGACATCCAGAAGATGCCTGAAATCATCTTGAACGACATCTTTGAAGGATGGACCGTGTTTGAAGATTTAAAAAAAGGGCAAAAAGCTCCCGAGGGAATGGTAGAGGATGCATTCGGAACAATGGATGAGCAAAAAATTGCCGCTCGAATACTTCTTGAAGGGGAAATCCAACTAACCCAAGAAATTCGGGATGAACTAATACACCAAAAGCTTACAAAAATTGTGGATATCCTCGCGAGGAATTCGGTAGATCCTCAGACGAGCAGACCCCACCCTCCGGCACGGATTCAAAAGGCTATTGAGACTGCAAAGGTGAAAATAGACCCGCAAAAACCCGCTGAAGAACAAGCAAAGGACGTTCTCAAGGCCATTCAATCGGTCATCCCTATTCGGATGGAAACGGTTGAAATTGCGGTACGAATCCCCGCGGATTTTGCCGCGAAAGGGTACAATCTAGTTGCCAAATATGGCACTATTACCAAAGAGGAGTGGCAAAAAGACGGCTCGTGGATCGGAGTAACCGAATTGCCTGGCGGAATGCAAGCAGAATTCCTAGACCGCATTGCGAAATTAACCCACGGCAGGGTTGAAACGAAGGTTATGAAAAAGACTTCTTAAAACTTTTATTGTAAAAATTTTGTTGAGTGAAATTTCCATGGAAAATCTTTTAGTGCACGACAAACAAATCGTCACCCCGGGTGAAGTATTGACCACGGACGTGCAATCT
>MBAA01000195.1:9522-9773 GCA_001940655.1 Promethearchaeota archaeon CR_4 | reverse complement strand
CAGATGAGATGAGTCAATTTAAGATAGGAGATGTCATTGCTGCCAAAATAATTTCTTTCTCGCGTACCTCGGATCCTCAAATAACGACGTTAGGGAAGGACCTCGGCAAGCTGACCAACGGCACATTAATGGAAATCCCTGCTCCCAAGATTCCTCGGGTGATCGGCCGGAAAGGATCGATGATTCGTACCCTGATGGATGAAACTAAGTGCCGGATCACGGTTGCTCAGAATGGACGCATTTGGTTGTAT
>MBAA01000195.1:9011-9462 GCA_001940655.1 Promethearchaeota archaeon CR_4 | reverse complement strand
CACACATCTGGTCTCACGGATCGGATTAAGGAGTATATCGCTGAAGAAAAAAAGAAACGGGGTTTGTAAAAAATGGGACTATTAATACCCGAGAAGAAAGTCTACCAGTTAATCAATGAGAAAGAGACCCGGACCGATGGGCGGAAAGTAGATGAGCTCCGCCCGTTTAACTGTAAGGTCGGTGTCCTGGAAAATGCGGACGGTTCCGCTTATGTAGAGCACGGCGGCAACAAAATTTATGCGGCAGTCTATGGTCCCCGGGAAGTTCACCCGCGCCACATGGCCCGCTCGGACCGCGGTATTTTGCAAGTAAATTATCGGATGGCGACCTTTTCCGTGTTTGAGCGGAAGAGTCCAGCTCCTAACCGTCGTGAGATAGAGATCTCGATGGTCATTCGGAATGCGCTCGAACCAATGTTGTTCTTAGAAATTTATCCAAACTCTGCAATTG
>MBAA01000195.1:8510-8975 GCA_001940655.1 Promethearchaeota archaeon CR_4 | reverse complement strand
CCAGATGCGCGAGTACAACCGCCGCAGCTTTGGCGATTGCCGATGCGGGAATTCCGATGCGAGATTTAATTACCGGTGTTGCAGTTGGGTTGGTAAACGGACGAATTGCCTTGGATCTGAACGATCTTGAAGATAAAGCTGGGGATGCGGACGTCCCATGTGGTTTCGTGGTTCGTGAGAAAAAGATTGCGCTGTTGCAATTTGACGGCAATATGACCCCGGATCAAATTTTGGAGGCGATCCAGGTGGCCCACAAGGGAGCAAGTGAGATTTATGCCAAACAACAAGCTGCACTCCGGGATAAGTACCAGAAAATACGAGATCTAGTGAATCCACCCGGATCTACCACTTACTCCGATGATGATGAAGGTGATGACCAACCCTACGGAGAACAGGAACAAGGTTCTGGTGGTGATATGGGTGGACAACCTCCCGAGTCACCTAGAAATAACGAGGAGGGTGGTA
>MBAA01000195.1:6177-8454 GCA_001940655.1 Promethearchaeota archaeon CR_4 | reverse complement strand
AGGATCTCCTGAAGCATGGGAAGCGCATCGATGGACGTGGCCTCTGGGACTATCGCCCTATCACGATCGATGCGGGTATCATTCCTAAATCAGAGGGCTCCGCGGACGTGCACCTAGGGAAATCCCGCGTTATCGCCGGTGTAAAGTACGATATGGGCACACCCTTCTCGGATACTCCGGATCAGGGTGTGTGCACCGTAATGTCTGAATTTGTGCCAATGGCATCCCCTCTATTTGAAAGTGGCCCGCCTAATGAAATGTCCATTGAATTAGCACGAGTGGTCGACCGCGGTATCCGTCACGGAGGGTGTGTAAATTATGAGAAACTATGTGTCAAAACTGGCAAGATGGTGTACATTCTATTCGATGACCTCTACACAATAGATTATACTGGCAACTTGATTGACTGTGCAAGTATCGCTGCTCTCACCGCGCTCATCAATTGTAAATTACCCCACGCCAAGTGGAACGAGGCAAAAGGGGATGTAGAGTGGGACGGATCTTATTGGGCGGCCCCAATCGAAGAGTTACCTCTCACTGCCACCTTTGTCAAAATTGGGGACATTATCTGCGTGGATCCTTCTCTCGAGGAGGAGCTTATCGCTGACGGGCGCATCTCCATTAGCACCAATTCAAAGGGATTCGTTACATCAATGCAAAAAGGCGGAACAGGTCTTTTTTCGTTTGATGAAGTCTACAATTGTATGAAAAAGGCTGTTGAAGTAACAAGTGCTCTCCGAGAAAAACTGAATCTCTGGCAATACAAGCCCAAACTTTAATTACCCTTTTTTTTCGCAAACGTCGGCGGAGTGGCAAATTTTTTATTTTAGCACGTATTTGAGTGCATTATTCTTAATTGATGCTGGTGCACTGCGTGGCTCGAGCCCATAGAACAAAAAAAGCAGGTATTACCGCTAGATTTGGCCCACGATACGGCGATCGTCTTCGCAAACGGGTCTTGGCTATTGAACAAAAGGAAAAAGGCAAAATCAAGTGTCCCAAGTGTGAAAATCACACGATAAAACGTCTCTCGACAGGGGTCTGGCATTGTAACCGGTGCGGCGCGAAAATGACCGGTGGTGCGTGGGAATTACACACAGCCCAAGGACGAGTCGCGTGGCGAGTTGCGGCATCAAAAACTCAAGCCGAGAAGAAATAACTTATTTAATCTGTTTCTATTCTCGAACTACATTATGTCTACTTTTTCTCTTGAAACACATATTTTGATACATTTACCCAGTCAAGAAATTGCCGAACAATATTTTACCAGCCTCGCACCCGAGCTGAGGAACTCGCCGAAAGGTCGTGCAATTACAAAATATAATCTCCCGCACGATGGAAACCTCGAATTCACCATCATTGCTCAAGATTTTGCTGCCGCCCGCGCTGCTTATAATAGCATCATCAACTATCTCAAAGTTATTGATACAGCCTATAATTTGCCAAAAAGTAAAGTTTAACTCTATTAAATCAAGGTAATGCAATATGAGTCAACCAAATCAACTGTCACCCAGACTGCAACAGCAGGTTGTCCGCTTCCAAACCCTCAAGCAACAATATGAAGTTGTCCAACAACAGCGGGTTGTGTTCGAACGGACCTCGCGAGAAACGGAGGCTGCAATGAAGGAACTTGAAGTCGCTGCTGACGATGTGGTAGCTTACAAACATGTTGGCGGGATTTTCATCCGGTCGGAGAAGGCGAAACTTCTTGGTAATTTAAAAGAACAGAAGGAAAGCGCCGACATGCAAGTGACCGTCTACACCAAAAAAGAGGAACAGCTCAAAAAAGTCCTCGATGAAATGAGTAATAAATTGCAAGAAGATTTAAAATCAGCGGGCCTCGGGCAAGCTTAATTCCGATTTTTTAAATTCCATTGGTGGATATCTCATGGAAGATAAGAGTTCGCAATTTTGGGCTCTGATCACAAATTATGAGAGAATTCTCCTAACCACCCACCAGCAAGCTGACGTTGATGCTGTTGCGAGCGTTCTTGCTTTAAGATTTTTGATTGGTCATAAGTTTCCGGGAAAGGTTGTCAATATTTTTTTCAATGGATTGAAAAGTATTGCCGCTGGCATTACTCAAGAATTAATTATGGGAGATTACCAACAGATACCACGACCTGAAGACATCGATCTGTGCATCTTGGTCGATAGCAATAACTTTTCCCGAATTGGAAGCGGAGATTTTTTCGACAAATATTTTGGTGATCGAATTATCATAGATCACCATGCTCCTCTTGATACACTTCCCCAAAAGGTTGTTTTCGCTTATGT
>MBAA01000195.1:0-6170 GCA_001940655.1 Promethearchaeota archaeon CR_4 | reverse complement strand
ACACGTCCCTCTTGCGTGGAGGTCTTGTATGCCTTGAAAGAGAAAGAGGAGATTCTTCCTTTAGATCTTCGACGAATGCTAGTCGCAGGAATTTTCTCCGATTCGAAAAATCTCACTTTAGGCGATTCAAAATTATTCGCAATTTTAAGTGAGTTCCTTGGAAGTGATCTAAAGCTAGGGGATGTTACCCGTCACTTTCAAGAAGAAGCAACACAATCGGAAAAGATAGCCCGATTGAAAGGTGCCCAGCGGTGCAATCTCCAACAAATAGGTTCGTGGCTTGTTGCCACATCAAATGTCAGTTCGTTCGAGGCACAAGTGGCTAATGGTTTAATTATTCTCGGGGCTGATGTGGTTCTCGTTGTTTCCAAGCAGAAAGGGGGCAAGTTCCGCATCATCAGTAGGGCATCCTCGGCATTGTTACGAACTGGAAAAATTAATTTTGGAGAATTCTTTCACTCACTCCAAGGAACCGAGATCGAATCGGCAGGTGGACATCTCGGTGCTGCGGGTATATCATTTACTGGAAATCCCGAGCAAATTATGAAAGAAATTTTAAAACACCTTCAATCTGTTTTATCCGACAAGACTGAATAATGCTGAGAAAAAAAGGACGGAAGTTCCCACCTATGAGTATCATTCAATTTCGTGACGTTTCGTTTTCATATCACACGGGGGAATGCGACTTTCCAGCATTAAAAAACGTGAATTTGGAAATTTCACCTGGAAGTTTTGTCCTAATTTGTGGAGCCACGGGGTGCGGGAAAAGTTCTCTTTTTCGCGCGTTAAATGGATTGGTTCCTCATTTCTATGAAGGGCAATTTACAGGGCAAGTTCTGGTGAATGGTAAAGATACTCGGCAATTTTCAACCCGTGATCTTAGCTTGGAAGTAGGGTTGGTATTCCAAAATCCAGATAACCAACTCATAGCGATGAATGTGGAACGCGAGCTGGCATTTGGACCTGAAAATCTCGGTTTATCTAGGGAGAAAATTATCGCCCAAGTGGAATATGCTTTAGATGTTGTGAATATTCAACATTTGAGAAAGAAATCTCCGTTAGAATTGAGCGGCGGAGAACAACAGAGGGTAGCAATAGCCTCCGTTTTAGCACTGAATCCCCCCATTTTAGCATTAGACGAACCGACAGCGAATTTGGATCCTCAGCGAGCATTAGACATCCTGGCATTCTTATCCCAATTAAAACACCAAGGCAAGACAATCCTCATTGTTGAGCATCGTCTAGAACTCGTATTGCCCCTTGTGGATAAAATGGTAGTAATGCAAAATGGACGGATTGCAGTAGAGGGATCCGTGGAATTTGTATTAAGAAGTCAGGATCCCGCGATAGATGCGTTAGAATTACCTCCTATCGTTGAATTATTCAAATATATGGAAAAAACCTACCCTAGATTTTCAGATATTCCCTTTACCGTTGAAAAAGCATCGGAGATTCTTTTCGCTAAAAAAAATGAGGGCTTCAAAGTATGATCGTATTAGATAATGTTTCATTCCGTTATTCTAATGATACCGCGTGGGTTCTCAAAAATAATTCGCTCCGCATTGACCAAGGGGAGTATATAGCAATTCTTGGCCAGAATGGTGCTGGGAAATCAACATTAGTGCGATTGTTAAATGGGTTACTGCGCCCAACGCAAGGCAATGTTTATATTAACGGGATGAACACTTCCAATTCTTCAGTTGCAGAACTTGCAAGGGAGGTAGGATTAGTCTTCCAAAATCCTGATCACCAATTATTTGCTCAAACTGTTAGAGATGAATTACAATTCTCCGTTAAAACTCTCGAATGGAGTGCTGAAAAACAAAATAATGCAATTAAAGAAACTCTCACGCAATTAGATTTAACCCTTTTTTCAGATCGGTCGCCATTTAAGCTTTCAGGCGGGGAGAAACGCCGAACTTCAATCGGTACTATATGGGTTCGTGACCCATCTATCTTAATTTTAGATGAACCTACCACGGGACAAGATGCCGTCCAAAAACGTAACTTGGCAAGTCTACTATCCCGACTTCAAACATATGGAAAAACAATCTTCTTGGTCACCCACGACATCGAATTTACCATAAAACATTGCCCGCGCGTAATTATCTTAAAAGAAGGGCAAATTATCGGGGATGGACCCACGATGAAAGTGTTTTCAAACCAGCGAATTATGTCCGAGGCATGCCTGTTTCCCCCGCAGATTATTCGTTTGATATGGAAACTGCAGGAAACCCATCCAAACTTATCAATGCCCAACAATCCCCAAGAATTTACTCAATCTATTGAGAATTTCTTGAAAAACCAATAATTATTGAGAGTGATGAATGACGTCGTTAAAACTTCTCGAAGGATTTCGTTTCCTCGAGGGGCAATCATTTATGCACCGCGTGGATCCCCGGGTAAAGATGTTCCTCGCTTTAGTTTTTATGATTCTTTCTCTATTATTTGACACAGTTTACCCCATGATTACCCTCTTTTGCCTCACGTTTCCATTCATTATCATTGCGCAACGTGTGAAGCGGTGGTTTCTAACAATTAAAAGCAGTATTTTTCTATTCTTATTAATTCTAACGTTAAATACCATTTTTCTGTCCTTTTCAGCCGCGGTCGCGATGTGTTTGCGTCTCCTAGTGTTAATCTCCAGTTTCTCCATCTTTTTTCTGACTGTCCACCCTGACGATCTTGCGGCCGCGTTGGTTGCCTTAAAACTCCCTTATTCCTTCAGTTTTTCTATTTCGCTCTCTTTCCGATACGTTCCCACGCTTGCGCTCGAGGTTCAAACCATAATGGAAGCGCAAAAATCTCGCGGTCTTGAGTTAGAAAAGGGGAATCTTTTCACTCGCGTCAAAAATTTTCTCCCAATAATCGTCCCATTAGTCCTCCTTTCGATGCGTCGGGCTCTCTTAGTGGCTGAAAGTTTAGAATCAAGGGGATTTGGAACGAGCGAGAAGCGCAATTTTTACAAGCAAATCTCGATGAGCGCCAAAGACTGGATCCTCTTCTCTCTGCTTCTCATCCTCCTAGTTGGTGGGATTTTTATTAAAATAATGCCCGCATTAATCCCTGACGGGTTTGCGTGGTTCTTCCAAAATTGGCCACTTTAAAATAGAGGGAGAGAAAAATATGATTGTAGACATCCAATATTGGGGATTAGAGTCCTATCGATCCTGGGGATTTTATTATGTCCGAAGCAATTTGGTGCACCCTGACACCAAATCCATTATTGATTATTGTTCGCACTTAAATAACAACTCCACCACAATTGTTTTCACTGCCACGAAAAACCTCTTTGGCATTAACCATGCATACCTTGCTTCTTATTTTGCCTCGAAAGCGATATTCAATCGGCGAAATTTTGCTAAAGATCTTGGAATGGAGTTGTTACTCTACCTGAGTAGACAAAATCAAATTAATATTGCAATTGACTACTATGGAATATCCGATAAACAAAAGCTACGCGAGGAAATGTGGGCTGTAGTATTTTTCGCATCATCGGTAGAGCAGCTACTTGCTGAGAAGAATAGTTTAGAATCTTTTTTGGGAACCTCTCTAGTGACCGAACCCCAAACCACTCTACCCACAACGGCTAGTGAAAATTTCCCCAAGGATCTTTTTATTAACGAGCTCTACTTGGAAACTATGGAAAAAATAGCGCTAGAAATTCCAAATCTTCCAGAAATGCCAAGCTCCTCGCGAGAAAGAGCATTATTGCAAACAATTATTGAAAAAATGGCCATTCTATCGCTCGACAAGATTAAACTTTTATCATAACCCCTTCTGACAAGCTTAGAACTTGTTCTGGGGTTAAGATCGAAATGCCACAATATCGTCCCAAAAATTCTACTCGCAATATGATATCCGGGTTATCGAGATCAACGGGATTTCGTAATAAATTAGCGAGTTTTTCGATTATTTCAGATTTTACTTTTTTCGATTCCCGTTCTTTAACTTCCACTTTAAATCGTAAATCTGGGTTGATATTTGCTTCTTGAATTAAATTATTGAAAATTTCGACAATTACATTAACGTCCCGCTCCACGATTCGGTCTAATGGAACAATCTTCAGGAGATATAAGAATCGCCAATGGGGATTTTGTTCTTTGAAATGGATTACCTTAGTAACAAAATCCTTTGGATTAAAGCGTGTTTTACACAGGATAAGCCCGCTGATTCCGATTTCCTTACTAAAAGGCGTGTCATCACCTAATGCCGAAGCAAGTAACCAGAATTCTGCTCTTGCGTCCCGTTCAAAGCGCCGCGGAACTGAAATTAGGAGGTTGTATCCTTGCACAAAAAATTCCCCAGTTTTTAGTTTGTTTAAACCTTTTGAAAGATTTCTTTTCCTGGCACGGCACCCTCACGCAAGATTTCAATGGAACCATCGTTCCAAACGGAAACAACAGTACTCGGCACCTCCCGATAACACGTACCTCCATCAATGAGGTAATCAAAAACGTCTCCCAGCTGGGCAACCACTCCCACAGCGGTCGATGGGGCTATCTGTTTGTGTATACTTGCGTTGGTGCCGATTAACGCACCTCCGGAAAATTCTATCAATTTTAATGTGATTGGGTGATTGGGAATCCGTAATGCAATGGAGTCATTTTGACCGGATAATTTATCCGGTACAGTAGGATCTTTTGGAATTACTATCGTAACTGGCCCCGGCCAGAAAATATCTGCTATTTTTTGACCAATAGGGGGCATTTCCCCAAATTCTTTTACATTCTCACGATTGGCTAAAAGCACGGGTATCCCATGAACCCAATCCCGCCGTTTTATTTGCAAGATTTTGTCGATCACGCTTGCACTCCAGGGATTACCTCCCATCCCATAGACCGTATCCGTTGGATATGCGACTATGGCCCCCTCCTTAATTCTCTTCCCTATCACCCTTAATTTCTTCAAATTTAGCTTTTTTGGGTCTATTTTCACAATTTCCACATAGATCACGTTATTTTATATACCGTGATAAAAAAAATGTAAGATTTTAGAAAAAAAGTGAAAAATTTACATCCAGTGTTTAACTTCTTCCCAATTGCGGTCTACCCAATCCTGTAAAATCTGGATGTCCTCTTCGCTGACTTGATTAAACCGCCCTTGTTCTGTCAAGTAATTCACAATGGGCATTCGCTTTGCCTTCTCTAATAGATTCCGACTCTTCCCTGTCAGGCGAAGTTTACCGTTTTCGATTTCGTATAAAATCCACGTACCTGTACGGACTATAAGGTCGGCGATTTCGACAGTCTTTGACGCATCATAACGCCACCCGGGCGGGCACGGTGCCATAATATGGATATATTTGCACCCAGGCAGTGATGCCGCTTTCTTAAACTTGTCATAGAGGTCTGGGATATCTGACACGCTCGCGGTGGCAACATAAATCCCGTGACTGGCCATGATGAGCGGGAGATTCTTCTTGTGTTGCCTCTTCCCCGTAGGGGTAGTGGTAGTCGTTGCTCCATAAGGTGTAGAACTCGACCGCTGACGACCTGTATTCATGTAGGCTTCGTTGTCATAACACACGTAAATGATATTCGATCCGCGCTCGGCCGCACCGCTTAACGCTTGGATGCCGATGTCGGTAGTACCTCCGTCACCAGCAAACACAACGACATTCATATCCTTGATTCCCTTTGCATCGTATGCAGCCCGGATACCGGTTGCTGCAGCGCCTCCTGCCGCGAAGGCCATGTTGATGAAGGGGAAAGCAGGAGCTGTTTTTGGCCACAATCCTACGACAACGTTCAAACAGGATGCTGGAGCAACCATAGCAGTTCTCGGCCCAAGTGCCTTCATTGCCCACCGGATCGCAAGTTCGAGACCACATCCCGCGCAGGTAGAATTACCAGCACAAAAGAGTTCATCCCCACATTCTTCTCTTAGTTGTTTGATTCCTGTCATTGTGCTGTCACACTCCGTGTAAGAGACCCGTCCACACTGTGGAAGCCACCGTATCCTGAGGCATCTCCCCAGTTTCCTTGTATTTTAGTACTTGGAGCATTTGATCTTTCTGTTCTTGCACAGTCACATCTCGTCCACCTAATCCTGCCATAAAAGGTAAGATCGCGCATTTATCCCCTAAATTGCCTTGAGCAATTGCACTCAGAACTTCACATGACACCGGCCCACCTGTGGTGCAACCATATGCCATAGCCCGATCAACA
>MBAA01000225.1:4711-5427 GCA_001940655.1 Promethearchaeota archaeon CR_4 | reverse complement strand
TATTGATGCCCGCGGCGGATAATCTTATCCCCGCCGCAGGCGACACATTTTTTAGGACGGATATCCTTGTCCGAAACAATCTTGTACTCTGTGTTCAGGATGGGCGGAGACTCCTTATCCTTCATAAGAATAATTCGGGACTCAAAACTCTTATTTCTTCCGCTCGTGCGACAATTTGATGCTTGACGCCGGTTGAATGCAAGATGGAATGGACTCCCATCGACAAAAATTATACACAAGCGACCTTGTTATTAATTCATATTACCCGCTTTTGAAGTGAAATTAAATTTCCAATCCTAACTTTTGATTTAGAACAAGAATTTACTCTAATAATATGAATCTGGGTTTAAAATATAGGTTAAAGTCTTATTAAAAAATAAGTTTTTTTTGTGAACTAACCCGCAATATCTCCCGCTTAATCGAAAATGAAAGAGAGAAATCTCGAACGAAAATTTATTCCCCGAGGTATTGATTGTAATTGATCTGGAACGTGGTGTTGATGACGCCGTTGTCTGTCCGCAACGTGATTTTATTTTGCGTCTTCTTAATTCGTTCCACAAAGATCACGCTACGAACTTCCAATTGTATGAGCGTACGGTCGAGCTCGCGCTTGGAAAGTTCTGGGCGCGTCTTGCGGAGGTTGCGGAGTAAATCCGTATCGAGCAATTCACCTTGGTGTTTTACAAGCGTGACGATGATCTCATTTTTCAGGGGTG
>MBAA01000225.1:4338-4622 GCA_001940655.1 Promethearchaeota archaeon CR_4 | reverse complement strand
AAACGAACAAATTCCCCGGTCCTTCCGTTCCATGACTGCCCGGCTTTCGGGCTTTGAGCTTTTCTTCGAATTTCGCGTACCATTCCACGACTTCAGGACTCGCGCTGGGGTGAATTTCTTTCATCGCCGACTCAAAGTGTTTTCGTGTGATGATTTTCGAGTTGATGTCTTCCCGCAGAGCCCGGATAGCCGCTTCTCGGCACGTGGTTTCGATATCGGCGCCCGTGAATCCTGGAGTGTGAGCCGCAAGATCAGAGAGGTTCACGGATTTATCTAAGGGCATA
>MBAA01000225.1:2608-4328 GCA_001940655.1 Promethearchaeota archaeon CR_4 | reverse complement strand
AAATGCTAAAGATTTTCATCCGATCTTCAGTAGTTGGTGGCGATACACACGTGAGGCGGTCAATCCGTCCAGGCCGAATCAAGGCCGGATCAAGGATGTCTGGGCGATTGGTCGCTGCGATGATGACGAGGTCTTTTGTTTGGGTCAAGCCATCGAGCTCCGTGAGTAATTGCGAAATCACTCGTTCCGTCACGCCCGAATCTGTTGCGCCCATTCCACGCTGCGGTGCTATGGCGTCCATTTCATCAAAGAAGATGATGCACGGCGCGGCAAGCTTAGCCTTCCGGAAAATCTCCCGGATTGCCCGCTCAGATTCTCCGACCCACTTGCTCAACAATTCGGGTCCTTTGATGGAAATGAAATTGGCTTCACTTTCAGTGGCGACCGCGCGAGCGAGCATAGTTTTCCCACATCCTGGTGGGCCGTAGAGCAATACTCCTTTAGGAGGTGAGATTCCCATGCGGCGATATGCCTCCGGGATCTTGAGCGGCCATTCCACTGCTTCTATAAGCTCCTGCTTCACCCCATCGAGGCCGCCCACATCTGACCAGTACACGGAGGGGAGCTCAATGAAGACCTCTCGAATGGCAGACGGGAGAACCTCCTTTTGCGCTTCTTCGAAATCTGCAGGAATGATTTCCATAGTGTCTAAGAACTCTTGGGGGATCACTTCTGCATCGAGGTCAATTTGAGGAAGATAGCGCCGCATTGCAGCCATCCCTGCCTCGCGGCACATCGCGGCAATATCTGCGCCAACAAATCCGTGAGTCTTGCCAGCGAGCTGGTCGAGCTGAATATCTTTCGAGAAGGGCATACGACGGGTGTGAATTTGGAAGATCTCGAGGCGTCCTTGGAGACTGGGTACTTTAATTTCGATTTCCCGGTCAAACCGTCCAGGTCGGCGTAAAGCTGGGTCTACTGCGTTAGGGCGGTTGGTGGCACCAATGATGATGACCTTCCCGCGGGACTTTAATCCGTCCATGAGCGCGAGCATTTGGGCAACAACCCGTCGCTCGACCTCGCCGGTGACATCTTCCCGTTTGGGGGCGATTGCGTCAATTTCATCGATGAAGATAATAGAGGGTGCGTGTTCTTCTGCTTCCACGAAGTACTGACGTAAACGTTTTTCCGACTCCCCGTAGAACTTGGACATAATTTCGGGGCCGTTGATCGCGATGAAATGTGCCTCGCTCTCGTTCGCTACAGCCTTGGCAAGAAGGGTTTTACCACACCCGGGTGGACCCCGGAGGAGTACTCCCTTCGGCGGGTCAATTCCCAATCGCTGGAAAAGTTCGGGGTGACGGAGCGGGAGTTCCACCATTTCCCTGACTTTTTGGATCTCATCATCGAGACCTCCAATGTCCTCGTATGTGATAAAGGGGATGCCTGTCTCGGCTTCTTCCGTTGGGGATTCGTTAATGTGTAGCACAGTCGCCTGTTTTACAATACATATGCCTTTCGGTCGAATTGAAATGACTTTAAAACAGATTTCCCGACTGATGCCAATGGAAATGTAGATTTCATCGTCAATAGTAACTGGGTAATTCAGCAACTTACGCTTGACGAAACTTTCAAAGCGGGAGTCCGTGCGAATCTTAATTGACGAAGGAGATAATACAATGGACTTAGCGACCTTCTCGTGGGCTTTCCGAATGATGACGGCGTCTTGGAGTTCCACACCGATATTACGGCGAAGGCGCGCGTCAATACGGATAATCCC
>MBAA01000225.1:952-2546 GCA_001940655.1 Promethearchaeota archaeon CR_4 | reverse complement strand
TTAACAAAATTAAAGCCGTTGTAAAAATTTAACGACTATATTTTATTTTTTCTTCTTTAATCCAAAGAACGTGTCGAGGGATTTCTGGGAACCACTCTTTAACGTGATTTTTATTCGCTTCAATTGCGCCTCTACCCGTTCTGGATCAAAGTTGTGATTCGTGATGAGAATTTTCCGGATTTCATCAAAGTCTGGTCGTTCCCATTTCAAGCTCTCGGGAAGATCTCGGACATTCGGGTGCAAGAAGATTTCCCTCACTTCTTTCACGTCTTGCAACTTCAATGATTCCGCAATAATCTTTCCCCGAATCGCGACATTCCCTGCGATTATGTTGTCGAGCGAACCGTGCTCTTTCACGAGTGATAACGCGGTTTTCGGTCCAACTCCCTCGACGCTCGGATTGAAGTCTGTCCCAATTAAAATCGCGAGATCTACCACCTGAGCCCGCGTGAGACCGAGAACCTCTAGAATTTTTTCTTGGGAATACCATTCCAAATCCACCGGGCGCGTGGTGCCCTTAACCTTTCTTTGTCGCCGTTCTGTCAAATTACGAATCAATCGAGGAGCGTCAAACAAAATACAGTCATAATCTTGCGAAGCGGCAGCCCATACAACGTCTTTTCGGGCGAGATAAGCTGCTTCCGCCTCGCCCTCTGCAGGTGCCTCGATGACGGGAATGCCTAACGCTCGTAACAAGGTCTTAGCCTCCTCCACCATATCTTTTGTCAATCTCGAGGTTGCCTGTGCGTATTTTTGAGCGGATTCTTCATCTCCCTCATCCTTCGCTTCTTCCCACTTTTTAGTCGCCTCTTGGCGGACTTTAATCCGCGCTTTGATTGTGGTGGATTTACGTTCACTCGGGGTACCATCGAATACGAAGGCAGGTTTAATATTCTGTTCCAAGAAATTAATTGTGCGAGAAAAAATCCCTTGAAGGTGGGAAGTCACGAAGCCCTTGTCATCTTTGAGTGGTTCCCCGTCTTGACTGCGAATGATTGCTAAAAATTGATAGAGGCTATTGAATGCATCAATTGCAATTTCCTTCCCCATTAGATTTTCGAAAGTAATGATTTTACGGGCATCTGTTACGAGGTCCGTTAACTTGACTCCCATAATTCATAACACCTCATACATCAACTATTTCGATCAACCATTATTCTTTATTCTTTTTAGATTCTCAGTAAGTCGATGTACTTTGAATTCTTCCGCCTTTTAAGAGTCGAAGAATAGTCCATAGACTTTAAATAAAGTCATCCAAAGCTAATATCAATTATTTTTTTTCCCAATTCAAGCAAAATTCTACTTCGACCCAAATCTTATACCTGCCGGAATAAATATTTCCCAACTGGTGGTATATCAATTTGAAAATGGAACATGGATTGAGTTAGGCGGGGTAGTAAACCTCGATTCCCATTTCATCATAGTAGACTGTTCGTCTCTCGGGGACTTTGCACTCGCACCAAAACCATCGGAAGCATTACCTCCAAACCCACTTGGAATTGGGGGTTTCAACATCTTAATTATCTGCATAATTATGATTGTTATATTATTCCCATATTTTAGAAAGAAATGGAAAATGAAAATTTTGGTTCTA
>MBAA01000225.1:0-901 GCA_001940655.1 Promethearchaeota archaeon CR_4 | reverse complement strand
ACTGAGTATCGTCACCCCGGCCCCTTCGTTGTTCTTCATAACATCGAGTGCCAGGGCGAGGAGTTTGATGTCATTTTTGGACAGTACACGCAAGTCCCCAGATGTTGTCGCGCCCTGTTTCGCTTGCGCGATAAATTCTGGAGCAGGTTCCATTGGGATTAGGATCCCCGCATCGAGCCACCCTGAAATTCTGACGTGGGTCATCTGGCTCCGCACCTCTTCCAGAATTTCGGTTGTCGTTGCAAGGCGTGTGTTTTCCCCTACTTCGACCTGTCCCGCAATTAACGCGCTCGCGTCCATTATCAAAAACTGAGTTGGCAATTACAGGCCCCTGTTTCAATCACTATCTTCTTTCGTGTCGATTTCTTCTGGTGAGTCATTTTTTGGTAAATTCGTTTGTGTCGGTAATAAAATTTTGTTGATTTTATTATAAAAAGTGGGCGCATTATCTGTTAATGCTATGAAATAGGCCGGGCGATCTGAAACTTTGACCTTAACACGCGACGCAGGATTTAACTTGATTTCTACTTGCCCGTCGAGCACAAGGGTGGCAGGGAGGCGAGGCCGTAAAAGTACCACCTCTACGGTACTCGTTGCTGGTACGATTAAAGGACGCATTGTAGTTGCCCCAAAAGGATTGACAGGTACTACCTGAAAGACTTGTTGGTTTCGTGGATCAATGAAAGCGCCCCCTGCTGACAATGAATAAGCAGTAGATCCTGTAGGGGTGGCAATGATCACCCCGTCTGCATATCCCGTGGTATATTCAAAACCGTCAACTAAGATGGAGAATTTTAAAACTTTTGATGGGCGCGATGAACAGATGAAGACTTCATTCAAGGCGTCCGGATACCGGCGGTCTTCATAATACGCCGCGAGGCGGAGGACTTGCTCTACGTGG
>MBAA01000224.1:2856-5053 GCA_001940655.1 Promethearchaeota archaeon CR_4 | reverse complement strand
GTTAACTTGATATCGAGGTCTAAAATGGTCTTTTTTATGAGCGGGGGATACATTGCTTGCCTCAGGGGTTACCATGCTTCACTTAAATGGGCGAATAATTCCACCGTTCTCTTTTGTATCCCATTTAATGTATCGAGACCGCCTTGCACGGGAAACAGGGCAAATTCTTGACTGTCCTTGCGGACTATCCGAATAAACTTGACGGCATGGACTATTCCAAACCCTGCATCTACTGGATAGACAAATGGGTCAAAAGCGAATAAATCCTCATATCGGAATTGATGGTTACCAATCGAAAAATCGACTGTTGAATATGTTACAACGTCCTTTTCGAGTGGCTCTCCACCTACTTTAAATAACCAAGACTAAACCGGTAAGCATCTCTGGATACCGGACCCTGGAGGAGGAAGAATTTCTTTTGGGTCGTTCCCCCTTTTTACACCAAGACAATTTCTCGCCTTTAAGGTTAAATAACCTCGCCCCCGAACCCGCCAGATTCACCCGCCTGCTATTCCTCGTTCTTACGCTCAATTCTCGCGAAAGATAGGGTGCATCGTCATCCACGCTCCCACGAGGATTATGCTCTTGTTCATTCTAGAAACAATTCGGTGCTCCAGAGCGAGACTTGCACGCTGCTGCTGCCCGCGATGAAGACAATGCAAATGCCCCCACTAGGAGGTTTGATGGAAATCGTGTCGTTTTTCGCGAGAGTTGCCTCGGGAAATAACCCATCCCCCCTGTAATACGAATCTACTGCCGCGGTAAGCATCAAGTAGACGGTGCAATCACCCACCGCATTCCAAGTCGCGTTCCACTCGTCCGCATCTGACCCGTAATACGTCCAGTCTTCGGCTGCTACTGTTTCTGAATGGTAATCTGTCACAATAAGTCCCCTTGGTTGCGGCCGCCAAGTCACGACCGCGACCACGACGACGATCGTGACCACCGATGCGATGGCGATTCCCGCCAGGATTTTTTTGTTCATTCTCAACCCTCACTTCCTTATTCCATTAATAAGTCTAGTGTTTAACTCCTCTTTTTTTTACCTATCTTCCTCATAAATTCTAGTGAAAGCGGCCCATCACAACTTTGATGACCTTCCACCCGAGCGTGGTTATGGCACGCTTGGCAAACTCCTTTTTCGAAATTTCGCCGTTCTTTGCTTCTGTCCACGCCCCCCTAATCTTTTCCCAATCCGAAGCGAGGTGATCCCGCAAGTAGGTTTCCATGTCGTCAAATTTCGCGATCGCTTCCTCGATTTTGGGCCCGTATTGTTCGAGGAGGGCGGGGATGTCGTCTAATTTGCCCAACGCCTGGTCTTGCTTCTGCAATAACTGGGTTTGTTTCAGTGAAACCTGCTCAATTTTATCTTTAAGGGAGTTCCCTATTTCGCACGCGATCCCGATAGTAATTCGTTCTAATTCGCTAACAGTCAAGCTGCTGAGATACATGCCTCCCTCGGAGTTTTTCACCACCCCTTTGTACAATACATCCCTTCCGTCTTTGGAACGACCTGCTAGCTCTATTTGGTTACCACTTGCCGTGACGGTACTCATATGTAACTGTTCCTGGATACGCCGAAAAACCTCCTCTTGAGAGGTTCCTTCTTTCAAACGCACGTCCCACGCTTTTTGTGGTGCCTTATCGAATTTTGCCTCGAATTCTGCTCGACTTAAATCTTGAGGCATAATATATTTACAGGACTCGATTTTATACTCGGGCATTTGTTGGATGTGGAACTTGTTCTGGTGGTCTTTATATTTCACTGCCGCGTTAATATCGTTTGTCGTGCACTGGTGGCAAGTAAATAAAAAAGTTACTGCCTCGTGGTAGTGGGGGGAAATATTCCCCGCAATGACGGTTTTTGGTGACAATAGTTCAAAGGCCTCTGGAAGTTCCAACTCTACCGCCACGTCGAAAAGTCCATGCTCGGAATTGTTGTCGATGCGGACGAAGAATTCTATGCATCCATTTGACACTTGGAATCCCCGCGTGATCTTGATCGGAGGTTCTTTGCTGGCAAGATTCTCACTTTCCGGTTGCGGGGATAAACCCTCCTCGGGTTGGTAATTGGCCCCGATATAGCGAGCGAGTTCCACGAGAAATTCCTCTTTCTGGCACCGGGAAAAATCGAGCAGGTCGAGATCAATCTCAAATTTAAATGCTCGAGCCCAGTCGTAGACGCGGTCTTCTAAAT
>MBAA01000224.1:1119-2783 GCA_001940655.1 Promethearchaeota archaeon CR_4 | reverse complement strand
GAGCTTTTGGAATATTTCCTGCTTGTTTTGGATTCCGTCGGCAGGAGGCGGGATCTCCGTACTTTTTGCCCCTCCCCCCTCTTCTTGCCCTCCTTTACTGACATCACCTTCGATTTCTTCCTTCACCTCCTCTCCTTCCAAAATGTCGTCAACAATTGCGGGGAGATCCTCGAGGAAGTAAATTAGGTCATCGTTCCCAAGTTGCTGCAAAAAGTTAACTGCTGCTCCCACTGAGTCCGGGGGTTGATCGATTGAAAATTCTGTGTCAATTGCTGATCTTAACAACTTGAAATCTGAACACCGGTCTAGAATGCTGGTTATTAATACTTCTTTGGCCACTTTACTGAATGATTCTTCTGGAAGGGATGCCAACCATTTCATTGCTTTTTCCCACGTTGATAACACGGGACTTTTTTCTGCCAGGTTTGCCTTTTTCACCGCTTCATTAAAACTTTTTAACGTTGTAAATGACCGGATCATCTCCATATCGTCCAAACGGGTTATCGCTTGTATTGACCGAAAATCCAGATTTCTCAAAAACGCGGTAGCATTTGCCCACGAACTTAATTCATATTTCTTGTACGTGATTCCCAACCTTTCCACACAGTCCCGTAACTCGACTAAGGTCTTGTTGTCGTTAATGTCCGGGATGACGATTAAGTCTACGAAAATTTTATTTGTCAATTGTTCTGGCAATGACTCAAAAAAAGTGTGCACTGCTCCCCACGATTGGACATTTTTCACGAGATACTTGATTTCAAGATCATCAAGGGTGCTTCTGAGGAAAGCAAGGGATGCCCTCGTCTTGATTTCGCCAAATTTCGATTCATCCATACCAACACATCTGTCATCCTCATTGGGGATAGGAGTATAAATTAATTCCGCCCGAAATCTCGACTTGGTTCGATTTCTCCGGTAGTATTTTCGGAAGTCGCGTCAACACGTTCAGATTAAAGGAATCTCCGTGCTCTGCGAAGTTGTTAGAACCGTTCTCCAACACGTAAGAGACCTATCCGCCTTGGCATTCATCGCCTCTTTTCACCGTCCAAAGGGTGGAGGTCATTCGCATCCACGTCCCTCTCAATTTCAACTCACTAAATGTTATTGTCGGTTTTTCCGCCTTCTTTTTTTTCCTCGAGAACGAACTGGTTGAACGGGTCGCTCGCCGGCCCGAGGACGAGCCACCAGTCGCGACTAAGGACGGCGAACCTGGCCCAGTCAGCATCTTCGGGGCACGCCCAGTTGGCGAAGTCCGTGGGATATTGCCCGGTGATGAGCAATACCAACTCCAATTTCACCAATTCAATAAAAGAATGCTCTCTGCTTGTTTAATTTTGATTTATTCAATTCGATCAAAGATTTATGCACTAATCGGATGAAATACAATGGAACCGCAATGTTTGTATTGTAAGGTGGAGGATTAGTTCCCCCTATGTCGCAAGTGCTCAGAACTGGCAGAACTACACCAGTTATATGACGAAACACTCATGAGCATGTGGGGCACAACAAGGATTCCCTATTCGCCACAATTGCATATGGGGTCTGTTGTAAAATTCGAGGAGAAAAAATGCATCATAGGTGCTTGGGAAACCGACCTTGATACAAGTGAGATCTGGTTTGTCACGCCAGAACTTTATCAACGAACGATTGACATCGCAAAGATC
>MBAA01000224.1:0-1016 GCA_001940655.1 Promethearchaeota archaeon CR_4 | reverse complement strand
ACAGATATGGTGTACCATGGAGGTTAAGAAAATGCCAAACACAAAGCAATCTCGGACGTTTAAAGTAGATGGACCGCAGTTGGATAAATTTCCACACATAGAAATCCCCCTTGCCAGCAGAACGGAAACCGCGGTGATACACCATAAAGAGGGTACAACCGAGGTAAAAATCCCTGACGATGATCAGGATAAGGAAAAAGCTATATACATCACCAGCGGGATAGTGACCAGCTTTAGGCTCCAAAAACCAGGATGGATTGGATTTGAATTTCTCCCATATATACAGCCGCCAGAGGATTTGAAGGATCCTTTCATTATTGATAATGAGACGGAGCGCGATGAAATTCGAGAGAGGTATAAAAATATCGAAGAGATCGTGTTAAACCGAGATTTGAATGACCCTATTTTTCGCTTGGCACTACGGCGGTTTAACCGGTCATATAACGATGAATTTAAGGAGGATATACTAATCGATCTCATGATCTGCTTTGAGACCCTATTTATTAGAGCAAGGGAAAGTCCAAAATCCGGGTGTTTAAAATGCCGGGTCGGTTCCTTTTTGGAATACAAGGACTTCATCAATTCATCGAAAATATCGACAGTAGAGAATGATTTTGAAAGGGCATCACGGTTAAGAAATTGTGTTGTCCATGAGGGGAAGCAATATGATCTGCTATTTGAGCGATATAATCGTGCAATCCAGAGGTATCCTGGAACACCGTGGGATTTTTTACTCAAGTTGAGGGAGTATGCTAGATTCTCTTTGCAGGGTTACATCAAATGTGTGACAACGGGTAATTGTCCAACAACAAGTGCAGTAAAAATCAAGATATGCAATAAATGGTACCCCCCGAATCAGAGATTAGATCGAAATGGATTCCTTTGTTGATGAAATATCGAAAAATTACTAATCTCCCAAAAGGCAAAAAGCTAGGGGGATCTACCAATGATGCAGAGTCTGCGTCTTTGGGCATCGCGCGATTCTTTTCCTCCCGCTTGGATTTTAAGACCGCGCC
>MBAA01000048.1:3837-5364 GCA_001940655.1 Promethearchaeota archaeon CR_4 | reverse complement strand
AACAGACAAACTCATTAAGTGATTATATGAGCATCTATTTTTCTAAGCACAAGATAAAAAGATTAAGTCCAAGAACCAGCTCAAAAGAACCGAAGTTAGATTTTATTATTACAGAATATTCATTTGAATGAATGTGTATATGAGAGGTCTGTGCAATGCTGGATTTGTTTTCTGGTAAGAATTTAAATTTTAAAGGCATTGTTAAAAAGACATTCGATTCCCTCCCAAAAGTTGTTCGTAAATTTGGTTATTGGGGATTTAGGGAAATCCCTCTCCCCATTAGATATGGCAAAACTTTCAGAGAAACGAGATCTTTTTTGGAGGCAAGTCAATGGTGGAGTAAATCCGAAATTGAAGAATATCAACTAAAAAGATTGACACATCTCATTAAACATGCGTATCATAATGTTCCTTACTATCAACAACTGTTTAGAAAAGAAGGAATAAAACCCCAAAATATTGATGACTTTGACCGATTAGAACTCATTCCTCCCTTGACAAAAAATCTTTTAAAAGAAAATTTTCCTCGACTGAAAGCAAAAAATTATCCGGATTATAAATTTCATTTTGCAACGACAGGAGGTTCAACAGGCGAACCGACTCCTTTTTTTCATGAAGTAGGCGTATCTGATGAAGTGGAATGGGCTTTTCATTGGCGTTATCGAAATATAATTGGCGTTAAGTTTAATAATGAATATACCATACTAGCAGGAAGGAATTTTAATGAAAAAGATTCAAAAGGAAATACGAAATGGTGGTACTACGACATCCCTTTACGCCAATTATATCTATCCTCCTACCACCTAAAAGATCCATATCTAAAATGGTATTTCAACATAATCAAAGTTAAAAAAAATGCTGTTCTTTCTGGTTATCCTTCAAGCTTGGACATATTAGCATCCTATATGAAAAAAAATAAACTGCATTTTGATAATTTGATAGTCACCCATACACAATCTGAAACCCTGTATCAAGCTCAGAAGTTAAAAATGCAAGAACAATTCGGAACAAAGGTCTTCGACCATTATGGGCATAGTGAACGGAGTGTGCTTATTCATCAGTGTGAGCAAAATAAATTATATCACGTTATTCCAGAATATGGATTCACTGAAATTCGGGATGAGAAAAACCGTTTAATCAAACAATCAGGCTATAGAGGAGAAGTAATCGCCACGGGATTTATGAATTATTGTTATCCACTTATCAGGCTTCGGACACAAGATTTGGTTGATTATTCTGGAGAAATGTGTTCTTGTGGAAGACATTTTTCAACGATATCCAAGATAGAGGGACGACTTCAAGAATTCCTAATTACAAAATCAAACCGGTTTGTGTCAATGACCGCAATTAATATGCATACTGGAGAATTTAAACACGTCATTCAAATGCAATTTTACCAGGAAAAAAGGGGGGAAGCAATTCTCCGAATCGTGAAAGATAAAAATTACTCTGATGATGATGCGAGTAAAATTATGCAATATCTTTCAGAAAAGACGGGAAATGACATTAATCTCACACTTGAATATA
>MBAA01000048.1:3167-3823 GCA_001940655.1 Promethearchaeota archaeon CR_4 | reverse complement strand
CGGACGAAATCTGGGAAATATAAGTGGATTGACCAAAAAATCCCAATCGAATATTGAAATATGAGAGAAAGAATTTCAGATTTTGTTGAATTGACCTTAAATGTGTGAAATAAGAATTCAAGAGAAATTATTATGGCATTTTTAATTATTTTTGATAAAACGGATGAGAATTTTATCGAAGCAATTGTGAAACTCTCATAAAACGAAGATTTAGTTAGAACTTGGCGGAATGTTGTTCTCAAAAAAATGAAAGCAGAAATGAAGAAACGTAAATTGTATTTAAGTTTAAAAGAACACCTCTCAAAAGTAAATATTATCCAATGAACTCCCTGCAATGTATTTTTAAAGGATTTTCATCAAAAATAGGACGCAAAAAGGCGATCTTCGTCTGCCTTTCTATGGGTATCTTCCTAATTTACTTTTTATTCCCTATAAACACATCTTTTTTTCTAGAACTGGGTTTGTGGTTATTTCTGGAGGTTTTCCTCTACCTATTGTTTTTTCATGATAACATCGATACCATGATTCAATGGAAACTCACGGCGGCGAGGGCCAACCGGATAAGGCGAGTCCTCTTCGGGATAAAGATTGCTGGCCTGGCGCTCTCATTTTTGTCACTCTCAATCCCCCCGGACGAGGCCCTGTTTCTCTCCATC
>MBAA01000048.1:3028-3121 GCA_001940655.1 Promethearchaeota archaeon CR_4 | reverse complement strand
CTACCTCTTCTCGGCGCTCGCGCTGGTCTTCACGGTAGCCAACTATCGGAGGAAGGACGCGGGGATACCGGGTAGGGAGCGAGTGGTGCAATT
>MBAA01000048.1:1486-3014 GCA_001940655.1 Promethearchaeota archaeon CR_4 | reverse complement strand
TTTGCGTCATCTGTGTTTTCGTCGTATTGTCCCTGATTTTATGCGCAGCCGGGACGATCTCCGTCCTGCAGTATAACCTGCCGGGGGACACCTGGGGCGTGCTTGAAAGGTTGAAGATTTTCCTGCTAGACTTGGACAAGCTATACGACTTCAATGAGAATTACTACCCGCTCTTTTGGACGGGTATGGCGTATTTCCTGAAAGTGAGCTTCGGGGTGGGGGCCGTCAACACCACCGTGGTCTTGCACCTGCTGAATTACGTCACGTTCCTGACCATCTTCCTCTTCATCCAGAAGGTGTGGGGCATCTCGAAGAAGAAGGACCTGCTGGTCTCCACGTTCATGATATACTTCTTCGGGACGTGTGTGTGGGTTCTCTATCTCTCTTCCGCGAGCACGCCCCTTTTCCTGGAACATTTTAGCAACTTGATCGGGAATTTCACCATCCTATTCACGCACATCTCATTTTTTATTGTCATCTTCCTATGGATCCTCATTTTCCTGTCGGATTTCGTGAAACAGGGCGAACGAGGGGAGAGTTTGGAACCGATGCCGCGGGACTCGACCGAGCTGAAAATTGTGATGGCTTGGTTCCTGGCAATTTCCTTCTTTGTGCACGAAATTGAATTCTTGATCTTACTTCCCCTCGTATTCATATTCCTGGTTTACCACCAGTCCCTCGGCAAAGCGGCGGACAATTTCGTATCCTTGATGCTCTACTTTCTGGTGATCTTCACGGCATTCAATTTATTGGAACAGAACTTTTTTGTTTTACACGCGATATCTAATTTGGGTTTTTTCCAAGGTTTATTCCACGTAAGTATCTGTACAGATAGTTATTTCTGTGAAGGAGTTTCGTTTCCGGAGTATTGCACGACAATAAATATCGGGAATTGTGCGTCCCCGCTCATCTCACTTCCCGTCATATCCATCTACCCGCTCTTGATTGGGTTCTTCATAATAGGCAAAATATTGCTTACCCTCGTCAAAAAACGCAAAGAACGGTTGTACAATTTCCACCTGCGATTAAACCTGAAAGGCAAACATACAGTAATGATTGGGGGCATAATAGTCTTAGTCTTAGGTCTTTTGGCCATTGACCCGAATTCCCCCAGATCGGGAGATCTCTATATGATCCTGCAACTGGTAATTACCTTCTCAATTTACGGCGTTATGGCGGGCATTTGTTTTTATGCATTGATCCACGAGAAAACCGTGAAACTGGCTTACATCTGCGCATTATGCATTTTTTTGCTCGGTTTAATTTTCCCAACGTTCATTCGGACCCGTATTTGGGGGTACCTCATTTTTATAACTTGCCCTTCCGTGTGTTACCTTGTAAACCATTTATTTAAGCGAAAAAAGACTAGAAAAGCTCACGCGATAGAGTCAATCCTGTTATTGGGGTTGGTGGTGTTTTCTTTCCCATCGAACTTGCTCCACGTGTATTCTTGGGTGAATTATTCAAATAACAACGTGGATGCTGAAATGGCGAAATTGGTCAATTGTATCAATATGAATCTATCGGT
>MBAA01000048.1:0-1467 GCA_001940655.1 Promethearchaeota archaeon CR_4 | reverse complement strand
GATGAGGATCCCAATTATCCATTATTCTCATATTTGTGCGTTCCTAAAACAGAATTGAAAACAGATTACTTAATGCTCAAATTTTCAGACATAATCTGGAAATTGAAAGAAAAAAACATTCAATACTCCATTATTCAAAAAAATCAATTCGGAGGTTGGGGATTTTCCAAGTTTGACGATTTTCTGCTGCGTTTAAATCATACAACGGAATATTCCTCGGAATCAATTCAACTCATACACATTCCAACAAACGAAGAATTGGGATTTACTTTAAAATCCAACATTGAAGGGTATGAAGATTTTTGTGATTCAAATAACAGCATCGAAATTACCAAACTTAGTTCCTCAATGAAATATAATCTGACAGATAATTCAAGTTTATTCGCGACTGAATGCATTCTATCATTTCCAAACCGGGTTAGGGGGAATATATCTTTTCTTTGGCAAATGTCGAATACCTCAAAATTCAGTTCATGCAGAGTCGTATCAAACAATCTAGATGTGATTGGGATATTTTTTGATATGAACAAATTGAAATTCTTTAACGGCACCCAATATATTGAAAATTGTACGATTTCGGACAATATTGTCTATTCTGTTGTCATTGAATATGACTGTGTTGCGAACTATTACGATTTTTGGTTTGATGATAATTACATCGGGAGATGTGATTTTTATCAGAATACACAATACATGAATATAATTCGATTCTCTTCTGGATTATATGAATTGAATTATTCTTCGACCTATGAGATCTTAAAAAATGAAACAACAATTTGAGGACTTTTTAGCGGTTCCCTTGATTTTGAATTTAAACACCTACCTATTATCTTTTTCTCTCTGGACACGAGTTTGACACCCGGAAGGTAGTCAAGTTGTAGAGATTCTTCAAGAGAAACTGCGGGCGGAACTCCAGCAAGTCTACGAGGTGCGTGACCGCATCCTTTTCCTGCCGGAGCACGACAAAGAGATCAATAACTTGCTGCCAGTGCTCCGGGGTCCGCCACCCACAAAAGTGGATGAGGCGTTTGAGCAAGCTAAAAAATTGCTCCTCCAGGTTAGTGGTAATGCACTTGTGGGCAAATACCGCGAGCAATTGCGTGAACATTTGTGCAACACTGCCATCACTCCCCCACCACGGCTCGACCACGCCCCCTTTGGGGTCGTAATGGAACACGTAGACTTCCCCCGAGCGCGTATAGTTCTTTCGACCCTTCTTCCGTGCTTCAGGATCGTGTTGAGCGGCCTTTTCTGCCCGCTCGGCCGCGGTGACCGCGCGGGCCCGGTTCTTGGTGCCCTTCGGGTGGCCCCGCTTGGCACCGGGGGTCTTGATCTTCTTGTTATGCTTGGTCACGCGCGCAAGGAACGTGTTGCGGGCCTTGAGCACATCGTTAATCGTGGCCGCGGTCCTGTAGTGGGCGATGTTGCCCTCCCACCTCACGATGTCGATGATCACCCGCCCGTAAG
>MBAA01000016.1:1975-11365 GCA_001940655.1 Promethearchaeota archaeon CR_4 | reverse complement strand
AATAAGCTTTCACAAGCAAAATTGCTAATTTCAAAATCAGACTTATGTATCAATTCGATGACTATGTCGAGAAACCGTTGGGTCATCTTTTTATTCTTCCCAATTTGTTCCAAGATCTGAGAGCTCTTTGAATTTAAAAGATCTCGAATAAATAGGAGAAATGTAGATTGGATCTTTTGATCAATCGTGGAAATATGGTTAAGTAATTCTAAAAAATGAGGAGCCAATAATTCCGGGCGTACCTGGACAAGGGTTTTCAAAAAATCAATAGCAAAACTCCGAAAATAATATTCTGCATTATCTAACAGGTTGATTAGTGTAGTTGTTTTATCTTTCGTTAATTCTGGATAAATGTCAGAGAATTGCAATAAGAATGATCCGAGATATGACGCAAACAAAACTTTCTCTGGCCCCTTTTTTTCAGCTAAT
Organism: Promethearchaeota archaeon CR_4; assembly: GCA_001940655.1. Lineage (GTDB taxonomy): Archaea > Asgardarchaeota > Lokiarchaeia > Sigyniarchaeales > CR-4 > CR-4. Next base: position 10,936 of record MBAA01000016.1, on the reverse strand, counting down.
GTGAAAAACCTCATAGAAACGTCCCGGATTATCTCGTGGGGTAGAATATTCCCCCCACAGTCCAAGAAATCAGCTAAAAACTCGAGTCTCTTGGCCGGTAACATTTCAAAATAATCTAAAAAGGAAAGGAAATTACTCTCGTAGATTTTTGGGGTGAGAGGTGCGGCAACTTTTAGATATTTTATGAACGAATCTTGTACACTCGGGGTCAGATTCGGGAAAGCCGCATAATATTTTTCGGTGAGAATTCGGATATCTCTGGTGATGTCGTAAAAATCCTCAGTGTTCCCGGGGGATTTATCATCTGGTTCAATTTCATTGGATTCTTCTTCGCTGTCTTCCTTGAGAATTTCGTCAATTTGTTCATCCAAAGCACCCATTGTTTTTGTTGATGTTCGCGGAAAGAAAGCATTGATCACTTCTTTCATACAATTTAGAATCTCTTCTAAGTCATGTGAAAGGACTTGTTCGAACGGCGGCAAACCCAGAAGCTGTTTTATACCTTCTTCAAGCAAGGAAGAATCTTTTTCTCGTAATCCCTGGCGGATTTTGGAATATACTTCTGAAAATTCCACCATAACACCCAAAATTAGTCAGTCCGTTGAGTTTCCCTGAATTTCTTATAGACTGCATTATCGAGGATTTTGCCGATGCGCTTGGTTATGCGTTGGGATAACTCAACCCTATCGCCTTCTAGTATGGTTTCTAAATCCTCGAGTCTCGCAACCTTTCCGAGACGTGAACCTAGGATATCCATCGCGTCCTCTAATATGATTGTCTTCAAGACTTCCTCATATTCTGGTACACGCATTTTTGGCCAGAGAGTCTGTATCTTTTTCATCGCAAAGAGGTAGAAATTGGTGAAAAGCTCTACAACGTTTGCGATTTTGGCGGGGGTGCCATCCGAACATTGTTCTTTTGCGGGTAGTTCTATGCCACATTTGGGGCAGATCTTAAAGTTCTTCATCTCACTATGGTGTTTGATAGCATCGGAAACCATACGAGTGTCTTTGTCAGTCCAATATAATTGACTTGGGTTAATACCCTTCGAAGAGACCCGCATCAAGGATGTAGAGATCTTGCGTTCAATCCAATCAAAAGTTGAGACATCTTGCTTTTCACGCATTTCCCGCTTGAATTTTTCTTGTTTTTCTTCTTTCCGGTCGAATGCTTCTTCAACTTTAAGTTTCCGCCGCCTTTCATGACTCTGAAACCGTTTCAGCACGTCAAAACTTAGGACATATGATATAGGGGAGAGAAGCTCCTTTGGTAATTTTGCGGCGGCGATATCTGCGTAGAGAGGACTGTCTTCCTTGTCAAAAGTCTGGATCGCATCCTTGAGAGATTTATCAACGAGGCGCGCAAAAATAAAACCATTGACGAGATAGGGATCATTATTAGTTCCCAAAAGGTTTTGGAGTTCCTTCTGCCGCCTGACGAGGCGTTCGATGATTAATTCTTCAAGTTTCACCGCCACCCAGTCTTCCGTTGCAACCGTTTCTGTTTCGAAAATTCTTTTTAGAGCGAGCAGGAATTTTGATTTATCGTCTTTTATTTTTAAATACATTTCTAATACACGCCCTAGTTGACGACAAATATCGCCTATTAGGTTGAAATACACGTCCTTGGCCAAATTTTCGAGGATATTTCCTTTCGCCAAGCACAATATGAGCTCATCTATGTTGGCCATATTTGAACTGGGTAGGAATTTTTCTTTTACAATCTGGGTTTTTTTCAATAATTTCCGTACATCTTCTTGCGAGACTTTTACGTTGTGAAAAACAATTTTGGTTGCTTCAGCCTCAAATGAAGAAGAAGGTTCGGTTATCTTTTCAAGGTTAAGAGAATACATCGCCTCGGGTGTATGGCCCTCTTTAACCTTTCTTTGTTTGTAGACTTCGAGTTCTTTTTGAACCATAATGAGCGGATTGTTCGTAATATTAGCAAGTTGTTTTAGATCTAGTTCCGTAATGCTGTAGAGGCGCATCTGTTTCTGGATTTTTTCCACTGAAAGAGGAAAGACGTGTGCAAAAGCAGGTATGTCCGTAATGCCATACATACTCAAGGTAGCAATTGTTTCCGGGAACGTCTTTCGCCAGAAATTCTGCATAAAATAAATAAAATAATTTGGTCCACGAGAGCAGGCTTTCCCAATCTCTTCGATAATGCGTTTCTTGACTTTTGTTTCCAATTCTTGAATTGAAGTTAGTTCTTTCTCCGTTGTTTGCAAGAATTCAAAAAGATTGATGGCGACATTATTCGCGTCAATGAAGGCTTGAATTGCTCGCTCGCTAATGGGAAAAACATCGACATTTTTGAGCATAATTGCAGTAATAATCATTTTGAGAGGGATTGCCTCGACTTCCAGCTCCTTGAATGAGGAAAACTCGAATTTTTCCTGCATTTGCTCTTGTACGCGTCGTATTTTAGAGAGTTCGATGTATTTGTCGTCATATTCCGACGCGAGTGCAACTTCAATTTCCTGACCAATAGGACGCATTTCCGAGGCTTCGCGGAGAATGTCCGCTTCCACTTTTTCCGAAAAACCTGCAAGATCCCCTACATAATCATAGAAATATACCGCGGGATACTCCCGGAGGAGCTTGATCAGGTCTTCTTCCACTTCCTCCCGGAGGTGTTCTAAGAGCTCTTCTTCGTTCTTCTTCCGTCCTTGGAGAGTCTCCGCGATCTTAGACCCTAACCTGTAGGCTTTAAGGAAAATTTCCAATTCTGTACGGATTGAATTCCCTACTAGGAGGTTAATTTCGGAGAGGAGCTCCCGTTTTTCCATGTCCTCGACTTTCTGGTGATCCTGCACGGCAATATTCTGGAGCTCTGTGGTATCCCGTGTACGAATACCAAGATAATAGAATGCATGGACAACGGAGGCGGCGTGTAAGAGGTCAGAAATGTGCTTCTGGTCTTTTTCTAACAACTCTAATAATTTTGCTCGGTCTTCTTCGCGCCGGAAGTGGTTCACAATTGCATTTCTCGTGAGGAAATACTTTTGCTTAGATTCTTGTGCAGCAGAACTTCGAACCACGCCGCCTGTTGCCATGTTGTAGCCTCCTGTCTTCTTTTATTTTATGTACTTTGCGAGCGTAACCCAATTCGTCTTCACATCGATCTTTAACCGTTTCTGGAGGTATTGAAATTCAAAGATGTAAAAAACTTCCCGATGATCAACTTTACTTGCAGTACTCCGGAGGATTAACGCCTTGGGTAACGCCTGCAACCTTGCAAAGTGCTTTAATGCGTGATTTTCGAGGAATTCATAATAAAGCGGTTGATCCCCCTTTTGGAAATATTCTGCCGGCCGTCGTGGGACGAACTCGAAATGAATTTCCTCGAGCTGTTTCGCGATACGACCCTTTAAATATTCGGGGAAGGATTGTTCAATGCTAATACTTTCCTCAAATCTTTGCATTAATTGAGTAAACGCGGCAGGCCTAGTATTTGGGGGCAAGTTTCCCGCGTATTTATCCATTATATAAAGGAAATTTTTAATGTTGGTTTCACTTTTCATTTTTTCTTCGAGGAAATGCAAGAATTCCTTTACAATTTCCCCTTTTTCCCACCGTCGAGCATCAATTTTACTCGAAAATTTATCCCGAAATTCAAGCACCCATTCAAGCATATAGGCTCCCCAAAAAACTCCCGAGTTCACCAAACCACTTATTCGCTTCCGGAGGAATTCATAGAAGAGTGTTGCAAAAGAGGCGGGGTTTTGAATTTGATCTTCAAATTCGATGAGGAATCGATTCAATGAGGAATACCGGAGGATGTATGAATGAACAAATTCAATTTGGTGCTCAAAACTACTCAATTTTGTTACATGATCTTTGAGAGGTGCAGTCTCTTCATCAACCAAGGTGACAGCAAAGGACAGAAGATCTGCAACAGTCACGTCCAAATCTTCAAAATATTTTGGTACATTATCCCGGATAAATTCAGAGAATTTTTTTGGTAAATTTGGAATATTAGGTTGCTTATAGGTCAAGTGGTAATAGTGCTCGTAAGCCAACTCTCTCGCGATGAAGGCCTGAATTTTCTCGAGGAACTTAAGTCCCAGTTCTTTCGCGGGTTTTGCCTCTGTGGCGAGCATCTTCTTGATTGCGTTCCCAAATTGGTTGAGAAACTCGCGTTGGAGAAGTAGGGAGAAATAGAAATAGAGGTTATCCTTTAAGACTTCGAGTCCCATTTTCGAAGATTCCACGAAAAACTGCATATCCGTCTTTAAATCGCTTGAGCGCATTTGTGCTTTAATTTTATACGCGGACTCTTGTTTGCAAGATTCGATGAAGATGTCCAATATTTTCTGTATTAGTTTTTTGTCTGGAACATCCTTTTCCGCGAAAAATTTCGCACATTCGGTAAGAATCTCTGGTAATGACCCCTTGAATCCCTCTTGGGTAAATTTGATCCCGATGGTTTGAAATTCGTTCATTAATGTAAAAAGGTGGTCAAATTCTGCCAGAAATCGCTGGATGCTTTCCTGTGGTCCCATTACTTGCTCTAGTTTTGTAATGTTCTCCAATATAATCTTCAAGGCGAATTGAATAATCTGGGCTTGGTTATCATTCACACTTCCTAAATTTGCTAAATGGAGGAGATTCGCAGCAAGTTTAAACGTATTCTGGGAAATGAAATGAGCCGATGGTCCGGAAATCATCACTTTATAAAATTCCCCGAGTTTTTCTGCCAAAAAATTTGGTACGGTTAATGTATACGAAGGTTCGAACGTCTCAACGACAGGAGCAGGAGCATCCCATCGAACTCGTTTCATTGCCTTCACCGTAGATATCGTAGCTAAATCTTCTGAATCCGTGGGGCCTTTCCCTTTCATACCGATGAGCTTTTTGTTCCATTTCCCCTCGATTAGCAGACCTTGGATTCGTCTGGCGAATCTCTGTACAAATTTGGCCATCAATTGACTCTTGTGTTCTTTCCCTAACGAAGGATTTTCCGTCACTTCCTCAATTTCCCAACAAAGTCTGCAGATGTGATCCATATCCACGTGCGCGAGTTGGGAATCCATTCCCGATTGATCTGACCGTAATGCTACGAGGAGGTTTTCAGCGTCCTTATATTTACCTGGAAGAAGTAGCATTGACTTTGGATACAACCGGGTGTCCACGATTTCGGTCGCAAAATTTACCAGTTCAAATTCTAGAGAAAATATCTCAGCCCCAGCATAATCCCGAAGCATACTATTGAACGCTTGCAAGAATCCCAAGAAATCTTTAGTGAGCTCTCTTACCTTTTTCTCTACAAGGCGTGACGGCCCCAAAAACTCGCCCGCTTCGATGCCAGTGCGCTGGCCCACGAATCCATAGATTACGGTCAAGAGTTTCTGAAGTTCTTCCGAAGTTGTGACGGTCGTGGGGGCATCCTATCCTATTTTTCTTGGAATTACTCTGTTCACCATCTCTTTCTTTATCCAATCTATCTTTTATTCTTTTATTTGTTCTTTTTTAGCATTTCTCCGAACAAATTTATATTTAGAACAACTAAAAATATATGGCGAAACGGAGTTAAGTATCTTAGATTAAATTACACGGGAATTGAGCACGATGGGTGTTAGATTTGGCAGCGACATTGGCCTTCGCGAGGAAGACCTCGAGAAACTCGAACCAGAAATCGCATACGTGACCAGCAATACCGACATTGAAGCCATTGCCCTAGTCAGTAATGAGGGTTATCAGATCGCCTTCGCGGCTGTCCCAGGTTACACGACAGACTCGGATGCTCTCAGTGGGTTAGCATCCGCTCTCCTCATGACCTCAAAGTCCACGATGAACTCCGTGATGAACGAAAAATTGAATGAAATCATCGTGCGCGCCGGGGACGGTTATATTGTGGTTACCAACGCGGGTCGTTTCGTGCTTGTCGGTGCTGGTCGCAATATCAAAAATCTGCAAACCACAGTGAAAGTGTTTCGTACCGCGACTGCACGCATTTCCTCCAGTTTTCCCGAAGAATAACGTAATATTTCATAGGCTTCCTTCCTTGAGCACCGAACGACAGGGCAATGTTCGGAAAGTTACAGCTTTGTGTAAGATCTGTAGACAAAACTTAGCCGTGGAAATCCCAATCTCGCTTCTCACTAGCGCAACGCGGTTTCCCGTCAAATCCATCCACATTCACGGAAATTCTCCACCTTGCATAACGCTCTTTATCGACAAACAATTTAATGTCCGCAGAACCGAGTTCATCCAAAACATCTACCTCGAAAGTCTGGAGGCTGGAACGAGTCCCTTCCCAAAACCAATGGATATTATCCCACGGATAGCGGTGTCGATGGGGATGTTGTCTTGGAAGGAATTCAAGTTGTTTGAATTATGCGACGGGAAGGCAAGCGTGACTGAAATAAGTAAAAAAGCTGGCATCCCTCTCAACCAGGTTGAAGAAACCTGTCGCCAACTCGTAAGCCGGAAATTTCTAAGGATTGAAGAGAAATAATAGCGTCCCTCATTGCACGGGAAACCGCAATTTCGTAATATTTATTTCTGGTGGGGGAATTTTATACACATCCCAATGAAGCGTGGGAACACCTGTGGTCCGGTTGCACTCTACCAACTACTTCGGTTGGTTGGCACAAAGACTGGTTAGTGCGTTCGGCTGATAACCGGAAGGTCGGGGGTTCAAATCCCCTCCGGACCACCATTTTCATTTCTTTTTCTTGGTTGGGTATTTTTCTATTTTTCGCTTTCTTCATACAGTGACCCTCTTGTTTTTCTCTCTCCCCTTGGTTACCATTTCGTTTATCATTTCTTAGTACCACTAAAGTTATTTTAGGGCACATGTTGGTAAGCATTATACTCACTCTACCCCGAGGTTAAGTGACCAAAAAAATGCCTAAACCCGGCGTTATCGCGATTTCTGGCATTCCCGGCACGGGAAAGTCCACAGTTGCTAAAGCTCTCGGACGTCTCCTCCCTGCTCCCGTGTGGAATTTGGGAGACGTGGCTGTGGAGCACGAGCTCGTGGGTCGAGACGAGTCGGGACGTGACACGCAGGTGGTGGACACCGATGCCCTTCAAGATACGCTGCGGGAGGAAATCCCCCGAGTCAAGGCGGATTGGTTAGTGGTGGAAGGGCATTACGCCGATGTGACTCCAAAAGAGTACATTGCCCTCGCAGTAGTAATGCGGTGTAAACCTGACATTTTGTGGGAGCGTCTCGCGGTAAGGGGATATAGTGAGCCGAAAGTGAGGGAAAACGTGCAGGCAGAAATCCTCGGGGACTGTACGTCCTACATGCTCGACTTGGAGTTAGACTCACGCCTGATCGAAATGGACACGTCAGGTACTACACCGGAGGCCGTGGCAAGTTTATTACTCGGAATCGTGCGAACGCCTGCAAAAGCAGAGAATTACCCGCCCGGGAACATCAACTGGTTGCAATATCTGGACGAACGTGGAGAGTTAGGTAAGTACATGCGTGGGAGCGACTCGAAGAAAGGGTGAGACCGTGGAACCGCACTTCGAGGTCACAGGTTTATCCGCCGGCGGACGCTCGGGAAAGTTCACCGTCCGGGGACGGACGATGGTCACGCCGAATATTTTCGTCGTAGTAGACCCAAGGCCGACCAATGCCATCCCGTGCGCCGATCTCGCAAGGGTTTTTGGGGTGCAGGCGGTGTTTACAAACGCGTATATCGCATACCGCGACCCACTTCTCCGAGACGCCGTGCTCAAGGCCGGTTCGATTCACAACCACCTCGGATTCGATGGTATCGTGGCAACAGATTCGGGCGCGTTCCAACAATACATGTACGGTGGGAAACTTAATGTATCCCCGGAAGAAATCGAGCGGTTTGAGGAATCCATCGATGCGGATTGTCCCGTCATCCTCGATGTCCCCGTGCAACCCGGAGACCCACACGAAACTGCTGCTGCCAAGGTGGAAGAAACCCTCGCGCGAGCGCGGGAGAATGTCAAATGGCGCGTTGCTGGCGACCGGGCTTGGTTTGGACCCCTCCATGGATCAAAACACCTCGATTTGCTCGCACGGTCGGCACAAGAAATGTCCACGCTCGACTTCGGTATCTATGCAGTGGGAGGCGTGGTCAAGATTTTTAACCAATACCGCTTCGACATTGGCGCTGAAGCAATCTTAACCGCACGCCAGCACGTCCGTCCAGATCGTCCCTTGCACGTATTTGGACTCGGTCTCCCCCAATTCTTCGCCTTGGCGGTCGCTTCTGGCGCAGACACGTTCGATTCGGCCGCATATGCATTGTATGCCAAAGAAGGACGTTACTTCTCGCTGGAGGGAACCCGACAACTCGCGGAGATGCAAGAATTTTCCTGTTGTTGCCCCGCATGTTCTCGGACAAGACCCGCTGAGGTTCGCCAGCTGCCTTCGCGTGACCAAGAAGTATTTTTGACACGACATAATTTGCACGTCACTATGACGGAATTACAGGTAGTCAGGGAAGCGATCCGGGAAGGTACGCTCTGGGAATTGGTTGAAACCCGCGCGCGGGCGCACCCACGCTTACTCGATGCGTTGCGAGTCCTGGGTGGGGACAAGTATCAATTGTTCTTCGACCAACACGAACCACGAATAGGAGGGCGAGGGATCGCTTATACGGGTCCTGAGACTTTGAATCGGGGAATAATTCGCCGGGGGACACGGGCAATTGTTGAAGATTATACTCCCCCACCAGGACGGAATCTGGCGATCATACTTCCGGAGGTCGATACTTCCCCACGGGTTTCCCCGGCGTCGCGCCAGTGGGTGGAGGAAATTGAACAGGCCTTGGGAGAATTGGGATCCCACTTACACTTCCTCCATGCGTCTAATTTATTTGGTCTCGTCCCAGAGGACTTACTCGATGCTTACCCCTTTTCCCAGTCGATGTCGCCCATGCACCCCGATGCGAACCAGATTAACCAGCATCTCAAAGTTGTCGCGGGTTTTCTGAGAAAAAATGTTACGCGGTACCAGCTTGCG
>MBAA01000016.1:1807-1929 GCA_001940655.1 Promethearchaeota archaeon CR_4 | reverse complement strand
TATCCCTGCCCACACACGCAGTAGATTTCCTAGTGCCCGATTCTCTAAAATCTATAATTCCTTTCCGAATCTTCACGGAAATTGCGGAGCTTGCCACGTGGATACGAGCGAATATCAACCTA
>MBAA01000016.1:1530-1729 GCA_001940655.1 Promethearchaeota archaeon CR_4 | reverse complement strand
ATTGGACAAGGACATCCAGACCTGGCGCTTTCTCATTCAACGGACATCGTTTTTCGGACCAGTAATTTTATTTGCTCCCGAACTGCCCTCATCCAATGCACGAAAGCTGCTTGTGATTTAAATCCCACCTTGATTGAGTTGCTCAAGAATCCCTCGCAAGAATTAACCATCACGCTCGAGGTGGTGAACTGACGGGAGA
>MBAA01000016.1:0-1392 GCA_001940655.1 Promethearchaeota archaeon CR_4 | reverse complement strand
CCCCAAGTCTTGGGACATTGTCGGCACGATTGCGGTCGTGGAAGGCCCGAAAGACCCCAATCCAGCTCTCGAACCATACTGGGGGGCGATTGGTCAAGCAGTGATCGCCGTAAATCCAGTGGTGACGTCCGTGTTTCTCAAGGCGTCCGCGGTTACGGGGGAGTTCCGGACTCGTGATCTCACCTGTATTGCAGGTCCCGATGCGAGTGAAACCATCCACAAGGAAAACGATTGCTCGTTCTACCTCGATTTAAGGAAAGTCTTCTTCAGTCCACGCCTCGTGACGGAACGAGCACGGGTGGCCCATATACCGAAACTCGAAGATGAGCTCGTCCTCGACATGTTTGCAGGGGTAGGCCCTTTCGCCATCCAACGAGCGAAGGTTCAGGGGGTACCCGTCATCGCAGTGGACAAAAATCCAGTCGCTGTGGAGTATCTCCAGCGTAATGTCCAAGTAAACCACGTCGCAAATCTCGTGACATCCATTTGTGATGATGTCGCGCATCTTGGACAGGGTAATCTCTCCGACATCGTTCACCGCGCATCGCGAATCATTATGAACCTGCCCGAAAGAGCTTTTCAGTTCCTCCCGCAAGCAGTCCAGGCCCTCCGGCCCAACGGGGGCATCATTCATTTTTATCAATTTACGAGGGAAAGTGATCCATTAGAAACGTCCTCGCGAAAGTTCATAGATGCCTTGCAAACAATCAAGGGAGAGCTCGTGCGAATAGATAGGGTTAAGATTGTTAAACCATATGCCCCCCACGAGTATCTTACAGTAGTGGATGCCTTCTGCCGCCCTTCATTTTCAAAGTAGAAATATCATCCTCAAATGTGTTCTAAGCAAGTTAGGGCATCTTTTTGTATCAATATGGGAGGAACGAGACAATGTTCCAATCTCGTAATTTATCATCCCAAGATGTTTTCCAGCTGAAACTTAATTCCCTCTTCTAATTCAGGTTATTCAGAGCTCTATAGAAAAAACGAATATTTCACATTTACTAGAGTGATAGATCATGTAGGAGGGATATTTTGCTAAATTTTTGATTTAGTTCCTCGGAAATACTATTTTTTGTATTGATACGATTAAATAACGTTAAACAGAGAATTCAGTTTTCAAAATTCTTGAGATTATTTTTCTAAATTTAGGCCAAAATGAGGTAGATCGTGCAGAAATTTAATAGATCCCAACAAATGGGAGTAATTATAATAATAAAGGATGAGAGCACAATTCAAATTCTCGCGCCTTTGACCCAGGCCTTTTGGATTGCATCCTTGAACACGGGGATAGCCGCCTCGATGTCCGTGTAAAATCCCGCGAGAATAGTATCAGGGTCGTCGGGGGGCACGAGAGCGATAAGACACATGGCCCCGTCAACATTGAGTCCGTAC
>MBAA01000017.1:10148-13781 GCA_001940655.1 Promethearchaeota archaeon CR_4 | reverse complement strand
TTTGGCAAAAAACGGAATGATTAAAGCGGAGAGCATTAATGGTATAGGGGAAAAGTTTGGACTATACTGCCGAAGTCAAGTTATAATAATATCTGCCGATACATTTGGGAAAGCTGAGGTAATTAAAGAGGAGTTGGAAGTATCGCTTAAAATAATAGATACTAGATCAAGAGAAAGTGAACAGAAAGCGAAAATTATAGAAGATTTGGGGCAGGAATCCGTTATTGCTATTGGAAATGGAAATAACGACCGAGAAATGCTCAAAAAATCCCGAATCGGTATTGTCATTGTTGGTCCAGAGGGTGCAGCGGTTTCTACGATAATGAATGCAACCGTGGCGGTATATTCAATTACAGACGCACTCCAAATGCTAATAAATCCCCAGATTCTGAAAGCGACGCTCCGTAATTAGTTTGTTGGTTTCTCCAACACTCCACGTTAATCATTCATTTTGTAATAGTGTGTTCCACAAAGAGCTCACAATGCCATCGGTTATGAAATGTTCGATGTTACACGCTAAATAGTCAAGTGTCCCCTCATCCTGTATTTTGAACAACTTTTGAAAGATGTATTTCACGAGAGTATATTTTTCGATTAAATTAATTGCGATTCGCTGGCCTTCAGGTGTGAGACGAACGCCTTTTCGTTTTTTCCATTCAATTAGACCATCTTTTTTTAATTTGGCAATCATTTCTGAAACAGAGGGGGGTTTGACGTTCAGACTGGTAGCGATTTGAGAATTGCTGACGTACGTCCTAGGTTGTTTTTTGCACAGATTGTAGATAACCTTCAAGTATTCTTGCTTGAATTTTGAATGATCTTGAAGTATATTTGTCACCATTTATTCCCAACTACCTGAAATATTATTTAAATTAGAGAGATCGAACCTTTTATCGTTCAATATGATTGAACTAGTTTTTATAACAAATTACTTTATATTTATTGTGAATCATTATTCGTATTAAAATCTAACTGTACAGTCTTTTGTAATATCCTTTCAAATACGAAGGAACAATTAGAAAATAGTGCTCTTTAAAAATTCATCGAACCACCAACCAGCAGAAATTTCTATAACTAGGAGATGAGTGTATTTTATTTTGACCTTCATATTTGATAGATCGCAGAATTTTTCATAAATATGGTTGTACCTATTGAAGAGATTAGTTTTTTCGAGCAAGAGAAAAGAAAAGAAATTTTATATGAATATTCGAGGTTTTACGGTTTTTTCCCTTCCCGTTTGAAGCAAATGAACCAGTCGAGGCAATACATATTCGGGTCTTTGGTTTCCATACGCTGCTTGGCCACTCCGCATGATCCTGGAGGCGGGATAATCACGTCATCGCCCGGTTGCCAATTTGCGGGGGTGGCGATCCCCTCTTTGTCTGATTTTTGCATTGCTATGAGGAGCCTCTTGATTTCCTGCATATTCCGGCCGTTACTCAGGGGATAATATAAGATCGCCCGAACAACCGCTTTGGGGTCAATAATGAATACAGCCCGAACCGCTTGCGTGGTGGAGGCATTTGGTTGTAACATGCCAAATTTCTTTGCTACCTCCATCGTTATATCCTCGATTACCGGAAATAGGACTTCCACGTTTTTCATGCCTTTGTATTCAATTTTCTCTTTGATAGTGCGCAACCAGGCAATGTGGCTATAGTGAGAGTCGATTGACGACCCAATTAATTCACAATTCAGAGCTTTAAATTCCTGTTGCATTGATGCAAACGTCATAAATTCCGTGGTACACACGGGCGTGAAGTCCGCGGGATGGGAGAATAGGATCACCCACTTCCCTTGATAATCCTCTGGGAAACTAATATCTCCCATCGTTGTTTTTGCTTTGAAGCTAGGTGCTAAATCCCCAATCAGGGGCATTTTGTATACTTCCTGACTCATGCTAAATCACCAGCTAGTGCTAGATCCAACTCATTCCGAAAAATCCAGTATAAGTGCAAATTTTGGATTTTTGTACTAGTATCTTCAACAGACTTTTTTTTTATTCAAAAAGATTTCTGTTATAAACCATTACCATTTTTCTTAAAATGAGAAGCACTCAGAAAAATACTCTGGAAAAAATCTTAGACGAAAATGTTTCCATCGGCTTTATATCACTCCTTAATGGATCATAAAATCACATTTTTCTTCCCACCATAAAAATGTCTTAGGATTGGAGCGTGATTCTTAATAATCACGCTGTGGATTAGATGAATAAAAATCCATAATTATTGGAAAATTTCGACAAAAAATTGTGTCACAACTAATATTTTATAATAAATTGGTTTATTTGAATTAAGATTCATAAACAATATAAAATAATCTGTCATTTATAAAATTATGAGTGAGAAAAAGAGTGTTAACAACACAGAAACTAAGGAGAAGCGTCCATCGGCGATTGAGATACAGTATCAGATAAGTAAGAGAATGGAGAAAGTCAAGCATAAAATTGCGGTGATCAGTGGAAAGGGTGGTGTGGGAAAAACAACCATCGCAGTTAACATTGCGTATGGATTAAGAAAAATCGGGAAAACCGTTGGCCTTTGTGATGTTGACATTACAGGTCCTATGGTTCCAAAGATGTTACATTTAGAGGATAAACATCCACCAATTGATCAATCTTCGGAGAAGATATTCCCCGTAGAAGGGCCCTTAGGACTAAAAGTGTTATCTATGGCTTTTTTCCTGAAAAATCCAGATGATGCGGTAATCTGGCGAGGGCCGATGAAGATGAGTTTCACTCGGCAAATGCTCTCAGATTTCGAATGGGGCGAATTAGATTATCTAATTTTCGACCTCCCCCCTGGAACAGGTGACGAAATCTTGGATATCTTACAATTAATCCCGGAGGTAAAGATCATCATCGTCTCAACACCACAGGAAGTATCCGTGCTCGATGCGAGAAAAACCATTGGTATGACTCGCACGATGAAACGCGATTTTCTCGGACTCATTGAAAACATGTCCGGCTTTATTTGTCCTCACTGTGGATTAGAAACTTCAATTTTTGGCCAAGGGGGTGCGAGAAAAGCCGCGGGGGAGCTCGGCGTTCCTTTTCTTGGGGGTGTACCTTTCGAACTTGCGACAAGGGAAGGAGGGGACACCGGAATACCTGTAATTAATAACGAAACAACGGAAGGTAGTAAAATTTTTTCGCGAATAGTTGCGAAGATCCAGGAGGAACTAGAGAACGAAAAACTGGTGAAAAAGGATGATTCCAACTAAAGTATTTTTAACAAGGGGGATAGGTAGGCACAAGGAAAAACTCGCTTCCTTCGAACTCGCTCTCAGGGATGCTCAGATAGAGAAATTCAACATCGTAAAGGTATCGAGCATCTGGCCGCCGGGAGTTGTGGAGGTTTCACGGGAGGAAGGTCTTAAATATCTCACGCCCGATGAAATTGTTTTTTGCGTGCTTTCGGAAAATTCAGCGAATGAAAAAAATCGGTTAATATCGGCTGCGATAGGGTGTGCCAAACCATCAGATGAGGCGCATTATGGTTATCTAAGCGAACATCATGATTTTGGAAAGAACGAGGAGCATGTGGGCGACTATGCAGAGGACTTGGCTGCTCAAATGTTGGCATCCACGTTAGGAATACCATTTGATCCAGAAGCAGATTATGACAAGCGAAA
>MBAA01000017.1:9284-9757 GCA_001940655.1 Promethearchaeota archaeon CR_4 | reverse complement strand
TGACCGAGGCATCTTGCCAACATTGAAGTATTTATATAAATGTCAGGGTTTTCTCTTACTTAACATAACACCAATTAGTCGTTTCAAAGCGAGATGTCCTCTTTAATGGTAAGACCACGACGATGGAGACACGTGAGAGGTCCACCTGATTTTACTTATTTCACCCCAGAACGGTTCAACCAAGAGCGAGGGGTGATAATTCTGCGGGTGGAGGAATTCGAGGCACTTCGATTAAAACATTACGTTAAACAAAAGAAAAAGGTCACCAGTGAAGATGGAAAAGATGTTGAGGTTGAATTAGGTTTAACTCAACAAGAAGCTGCATCGGAAATGGGTATCTCTCAACCAACCTTTTCCCGTATCTTGGAAGAGGCCCATAGCAAAGTGACCCGAGCGCTCGTACACGGGATGGCTATTCGAATTGATGGTGGGCAATATGGGTTTAAAGAAGTGAAATATAATTACGGATGTCA
>MBAA01000017.1:8044-9273 GCA_001940655.1 Promethearchaeota archaeon CR_4 | reverse complement strand
ACGAATGGAATGTTCCAGAAAAATTCGATCCGAACAGTCCAATCGCCCCTGCATGCCCTGTGTGTGGGAAAGATCGCACTTTCGTTGTCAAACGGGAATTCCTCAAACGATCCTAATTTATACTACAATGTACCATATTATGAATTTCTATTCATAAATACAAATTCTCTATTTCTGAGTTAAAGATTGCTTAAGGTTAATGAAGGTGGGTATAGTTATTTGATCAATAACTATTAATACGAATAATGATTCATAATATCATAGGTAGCTCAAAGCTACTAGGATGTGTTGAAAAATGCCATTTTTGGATGGAACAGGTCCTTTTGGACTAGGTTCCGGTTTTGGACGCCGAAGAGGTTGGTGCTTTAATCCAAACGGTTGGAACGCCCCAGGATATCCCGGTGGAAGAGGAATGGGAATACGCTGGTATAACCGGCAAATGATATCTGGGCAAGGACTCTATCCTGGGCCGTTTGGAATCCCAGAGATCACACCAGAACAGAATATTGCCTTTTTAGAAGCTGAAAAAAAAGCAGTTGAAACTCAACTTGCTGCCATTGAAAAAGAACTAGACTGCTTGAAAAAGGAGCACCAGTAACTTTTATTCTTCATTTTCTTTTTTCCACAAGCGGTTGATTTTCTGCTTTTTTGCTTCTGTTAAAAAATTTGTTATATATTGCTTGTCTAACGTACATTATATACGATTTCATAGACTCTGCTGCCAATTTTCTCAAGTTCCGTGATCGCGGGAGAAAATTTATTCAGAGCTAGCACGGGTAAAACGGCAGATATGCTTTCTGGAATGCTAAAGTCAACAGGGATTTCGCCTAAAATCTCAATGTTTGATTCTCTGCAATAAGTCTCAATGATTATACGTCCAGTTTCCCACGAATCTTCTTTATTGATGACAATCCCAAATGGAATATTCAATTGGTTGATGATCCTAACAACCCGTTTTGCGTCAGTAATGGCGGTGGGAGTTGGTTCCACTACCACTATTACATAATTTAATCCAGAGATGGACGCGATAACGGGGCACCCAATTCCTGGTGGCCCGTCTAATAAAATTACTTCAGAACCCTGCATTTTTGCATTTTCCGCGGCGAATTTCCGGAGTTCGGTAATTAACTTCCCCGAGGTGCTTGCTCCTAATATAGTTTCTCCAGAAATTAGAGGAAATCCAAATCGGGTTGTCACGTATTCGATTGTTCCACTATCTACGGGTACGA
>MBAA01000017.1:7211-8024 GCA_001940655.1 Promethearchaeota archaeon CR_4 | reverse complement strand
CATAATTCTTCGCAAGCGCCACACCCCTCACAGGAATATTGATCGATCGTGGGATAATTCAGATTGTCTTCCCAAAATAGGGCATTAAACTTACAGTAAGAATCTTCAATGCATTTAGCGCAAGACGTGCAATTCTGGTTTAAAAAGGTACTTTTCATTGTAGTTTGAACCGATTTTTTG
This sequence comes from Promethearchaeota archaeon CR_4, assembly GCA_001940655.1. Classification (GTDB taxonomy): domain Archaea; phylum Asgardarchaeota; class Lokiarchaeia; order Sigyniarchaeales; family CR-4; genus CR-4. Next base: position 7,844 of record MBAA01000017.1, on the reverse strand, counting down.
CTAATTACTTTCTCAACCTTAAATAGTAATCCCAAGTTAGGAGCATCCACGTCACAGTCTAGTCCAAGGAGTTTGCATCCTTTGTTATTTAGGTAATATAACAGGGATGCAGTTAGCATTGTTTTCCCAACACCACCTTTTCCAGAAACTACGCCTACTTCAAACACTCGATTCGATTTATTCGGGTTTTGTGTCAACGAAATATTTATCCCCCTCAAATTACACTCAGTCAGCGTGTGCCACCTCTCTTGTCCAAGCAACTAAGTCTTTGGTTAATTGCTTGAAATTCTCTGTAATCTGCGATTGAGGATACTTGATCACAAAGGGGATTCCCATCGCATATGATTCAAGAATTTGTTTGTCAAGGGGAATTTTTCCTATTATCCCGAAATTTTTTTCATTAGCAAGTACATATATCGGATCCAGAAAATTTGCCATCCCAAATCGGTTTATGACAATTTTAGTGGGTTTTTTGAGAAAAGTCGCCATTTCCAAGATTCGACCTAAATCCCTATGACCGAAAGGAGTCGGTTCCGTGATACAGACCACCACATCAGAGTTTTTCAAGCATTTCTCCACATCACAGTGCGTGCCGGGAGAGGTGTCGAGGATTACAAAATCATACATCATACT
>MBAA01000017.1:6985-7152 GCA_001940655.1 Promethearchaeota archaeon CR_4 | reverse complement strand
CCCCTATTTCCAAACGACCCGCCCATAAATCCAAGCGGCCCTTGGAAGTTGTCTCTGATTCACTTACGTTATTATACGTAAAAATTTGCCCTACAAGCTTCCGACTATTCGGAGATATTGCATGCACCGGACAGATTTGTTCACAAATCCCACAACCAGAACACATA
>MBAA01000017.1:2011-6910 GCA_001940655.1 Promethearchaeota archaeon CR_4 | reverse complement strand
CAGCGTGAGCACGCATCGGGATTAATCTCTGGAAAATATTGGTTTACTTCTGCTTTTGAATCCGGTTGGCGCGGTCCTGAATCAAGGTCGATTCCAAATAGAATGGAGACATTTGGGCAATCGATATCGCAATCAAGAAGGAGAACCTTATACCCATCTCTTTGGAGGGTTATACTTAAATTTACGGCAAAGAGGGTTTTGCCCGTCCCTCCTTTACCGCCGGTACTCGAGATGAAAAGCGCCATATATCTCATTCTGAACCTTTTTATTGGATCCCAAATCGTGAACCTTGTCCTTGCCCCATACCCATACCATGATGTGGATTAACATTTGCTTCCTTGATCTCAGGTAAGGATCCTGCAAGGTATAGATCCAACGCTTCTTTTACGGTATAGGTTTTATTGTTTCTTAACCATAAGACTTTTAATCCAGGAACATGTTTGAGGGCGAGTACTGCATTGGGACCGAGGAAACCCAAAACAAGGGCGTTTAAAGAGAGATTACCGACTAAGGATGCAGTTTCCACGCCTGCGCCGCCAAACGATTGCGCGGCGGAGTTTTCGACAAAGTTAACCGATTTTACATTTTTATCTTCGAGCGTTACAACAGTAAGACCTGCGCAACGTCCAAATCTAAAATCAAAGCCAGAACTTAAACCACCAGGATTTTGACAACAAAACGCGACTTTTTGTTCCAATATTATCATCTTTATAGGGGTTGTGAATGTATATTCCAAATAATATAATAGAGTCAGCTTATATAAATTTAGTTGTCCTTTACGAATCATTTTTCGGAGATAATCTAGGGAATAATGAATTTTTATCCATAAATAATAAGGTTTTAAGAATTCTTTCTGTTTTTATCCATATTCAACAGAAATCACGGTAAACCTAAAAACCAATAATAGTTTCTTGTTAATTTGACCAAACAATAGAAAAATCTGTCAAAATTCTAAACAGGTTCTAGATTTTAATACCGAAATACTTATGATATCGTGCATAGACCAGTAAGGGCAGCAAGAGCTGAAAAATGCCGCGCCCAATGGGGGTGATCTCGTAAGAAACACGCACGGGTTGCCCGGGATGCACGATCCTGACGACAAGACCTCTTCCTTCCAACTCCTTCAATCGCTTCGTCAACGTCCCAAGATTAATGTAAGGGAGGGCATTCTTGATGTCGTTGAAAAATAATCCTTTTCGCCCGTTTAGAATAAATATCAAGTCTAATGTATACTTTCCTTGCAGAAGATCAATCCCAGGGTGTAATTGATCCACCTCTGTTTTGAGATGGGTATGATCTTCGTGATGTTTGTGATGTACAACCAAAATATCCTGTACCGCCTGTTGCATTTGGGGGATGAGATCAATCACAACTTTCCACTCTTTCTGCATATCGTCAAGATTCTCGCTTGAATTCATACCAGTTTCCTTCACTCGATGATAGTATCGTTACTTTAGAGGAATATACTTACTCTTGCCATTCGCACTTGTGACTTTATAAATGATGTCGTCAATGCATGTAATATAGTAAGTCTAGAAAATGGAGTATTAAGGATATTGTTGAAAATATAGATTTAAGATTAGAATAGTATAATAAAAGAGAATCGAGGATATAAATATGGGGAATTTGAATTTCCGAATACTATCGTTCTTCCTGAGACGGATGAAGAGTAACGTGATGATCAAACGAATGTTACGGGAAGTGGGGATTTCTTCCGGTCAAACGGTCTTGGACTATGCATGTGGCCCGGGGTTATTTACTATTGAGGCCGCGAAAATGGTTGGGTCAAATGGGCGTGTTTATGCAACGGACCTACAACCTTTAGCTAAAAAATACATTGAGAAGGGTGCACGCGAAACAGGATTATCCAATATCTCGATATTTATAACAAACGGCAAACTTGATATCCCGGACGCGACTGTTGATGTCGCATTGTTATTCGATGTCATCCATTACCTGAAAAACAGGAATGAGGTTTTCCATGAAATCCACCGGGTATTAAAGGTAGGGGGATTCCTTGCCGTGGATGTTCACCACATTGATTCTGAAACTGCCATAAAGCGAGTAACTGAATCTCAATTATTCAAATTGGCAAGTCAAAAAGAAGTGCACGAGAAGCATGCTGCACAGTTGCTTTTTTTCAGTAAATATTTTCAGTTATCTCACTTTTTGGAGAAGTATAAAGTAAGTTGATATATGTAGAGAAAGTGTGAGTTTTCTAAGTGGGATAATTTTGACAAAAACCAATCAGAGTAAACGGCTTTTTTATGATGGCTTTCATCAGGGTGGAGAACCCTGAAAAAATACTTAGCGCACTTGAGCATAAGGTCGGAAATGAATTTTATCGGAATATTTATCTTTTATATTTCTCACACAGATTAATTGGATCTATATGGGGAGGAAAAACGGGGGATCCATTTAGGTACCTGCTTTTGGTATTCCTGATACTCCTTACCAAACATAATTTCGAGTTTTCTCTCTTCATAACGCGCCATCTTATCGTAAAAAAGGAAAATTCCAATGAAGTAGACAGTTCCAATTAATGATGAAGACATGATCAAGACTGCAATAAAAACGAGGAGTATCCCAAGATACATTGGGTTCCTGACGTGTCCAAAAATTCTACTTTTAATAATTTGTGAAGGAGGACTGTGGGTCTTCCCAAAGAGAATTTTGTGTGAGACTGCAATGAAGAAAAATGCACATGTGAGGAAGAGGCCCCCAATTAATAATCGAACCCAAACGGGAATAAATACGTTAAGTATCGTTGAAATTTCGAATTGTACATCTAAAAATACCAGTAATGCGAAAGTTATGGGAAAAAACAGGTGAAAAAAGTGTGTATGGGGCATCTCCCGAGTTTCAGATGTCATTTTTTCTTGTTCCATTCTCATCACTTGATATATCAAATTGAATTTTACAAATAAACAATATAGTTACCAATTATTGGCCACTAATGAAAGAATACGCACACTCGCGTCTTCCTTCTTTCTCCACTCCAAGTTGTGAGGTAATATTAATGTTTTTCAGCGATTTCCTTCCCAAATTCAACACATCTTTCCAACCCAATCAACATTATTTTTGATGTTTGTTTTCACGTTTTTCATCTCGTCTGTTAGCAATCTTCATATCATCTTTTTGATTTTTTCAAGCAGTACAAAGTAAGTAAATTTCCGCGAGAAAAAGGTGATTTTTCCAAGCCGGGACGTCTTTGACAATAACCAGTCGGAGTATACGAGTTTTTCCTGATGCCGTTCGCCAGGATGAAGAACCTCATCGAAATACTTAGCCCCTTCAAGATTGAGCTCGGCAAATAGAATCTTCTCTCTAGCGACACGTGAAGCTTCTAAAACAACCTGCTCCCTTTCCTCATGCTTAATGTGGTGCAATACCGAGTAACAAGTGACGCAATTGAAAGAGTCGTTAGCGTAGGAAAGTGAACGAGCATCTCCTTGTTTAAAATGAATCCTCTTCAACAAATCCGGATTATCTAAATGTTTTCCTGCCCGTTCGAGTTTTTCTGGAGATGGATCAATGCAAGTAACATGACAACCCAGCTCACCAGCAGCAATTTGGGCGAGCTGGCCACTTCCTGCCCCAAGGTCGAGCAGATTAGTATTTTTTATGCGACCAAATTTCAAAAACTCCTCACGTTCAACATATGGATCGTAAAAAAAGTTCAATTGAATCACCTACGGTTCTTTAAGATTCCAGGATTTTTCATCCTCCCTATCCACAAATTGAATGTAAAATACCCCTTCATAAGTGAACTCTCGTAACTGACCAAGACTCAATGCTTCTTCGAGGAAATATGTTGGATTTGCACAATTTTTTCTCTTGAGGATTTCCAAAATTTTTGTCTCCTTCAATGGATGACGTTTCACAATCTGAACCAAATTCTCGTGAAGTTCTGTTGCATTTTGTCCTGGAAGGTCAATATACCCAGATTCGGGGAAATCGATAATATGGCATCCGGGGAAAATTTTTTTCGCCATATGTAACGCTTGTAACGAGGGGACGTGTACCCACGACTCTGCGGGTGGTCGAATGGGCACATTAACATAGATCCGGTCGGGATTGCATCGATGAATAGCATCGGCGATCAGGTGCATTTTTTGGGGAGAATCATTGACATCTCGTACAAGCATAACTTCCAACCAAATCTGGCCGTTGTATTGGTTTCTAAATTCCTCTAAACCAGATATTACCTTATTTAGAGTGATTTCATTGTGCGGACGATTTATTATGCGAAAAATGTCTTCTGTGCCTGCATCAAGTGTAGGTAAAACAACATCCGCTGCCGCGAGGTCTGCACGGACTTGTGGAACATAAAGTAATGCACCATTTGTAATCACTGCAACGGGAAGCGAATATTCTCGCTTAATCTTTCTAATACACCACCCTATATCGAGGGAGAGCGTGGGTTCCCCGTTTCCGACAATGGTGATATAATTAATCTCTTTTATGTCTAATTTCTGTAATTTTTCTCCTATCTCGGCCCAAATTTTCTCCGGATCGAAATAAGATGCACGAGTGTTTGTATAATTCGTTGTTCGCCCCAATTGACAGTACACGCACGTGTAATTGCAGGTTTTATTTGGTACCAAGTCTATACCGAGCGACATACCTAGACGACGGGAAGGGAGGGGACCAAATGTGAATGGCATTTTTCACAACCTTTTACCAATCTAACAATTATTCCAAAATCACTCCAAACTTGCTCAAAGTTCTTCTGAGCTTATGTAAAAAGGGATTTATCGGCGTAAAAGGTGGAATCCCTTTGAGGTTGGGATCCATAATTAATCCAAGGTCGTGGGGATTAATGCCTAGTGCAAGACCAAGGAGTTGGGTATAGTAAATAACTGGAATTTGGAAATCCTGGCCAGTAGAATTGAGGTC
>MBAA01000017.1:218-2001 GCA_001940655.1 Promethearchaeota archaeon CR_4 | reverse complement strand
GTGTTTATTTCGACCTGACCCAAGTCGAATTGCATTTCGCAAAAGGGACAACACACGCAAATGATGTCTGCGCCAGCTTGGCGTATATTTTCAAGCTTTTCGCGGGTGAAATCTAGCGCTACTTCCTTCATCGCTGATCGCAATCCTCCACCAGCTCCACAGCACATCTCTTTTTCATTATAGCTGACGGATTCTGCGCCCGTGGATTCGATCAACTCATCAAATGCCGTAAATTTTTCAGTGTTTCCACCCCACGGGCGGATTTCTGCGGGTTTTGTCAAGTGGCACCCCGCGTGAGCAGCCACTTTCAAGGGTAACCTGTACCGAATCTTATCTTCTACAGCCTGAATTCCAATATCATTATAAAACACATCAATTATATGACGAACGTTAATGGTTCCAAGGAATTTCTTCCCAATTTTCCCCAAGTGTTGATTCACTTTTTCTCGCTTAGAAACGTTATGCTTGAGAATATGATTTGCTTCCAGGAGAGTACCGTAGCACCCGTTACACCCTGTAACGAGGTCCACTCCCAATTCTTCAGCTATCGAGATATTCCGCGCAGCGAGAACCAACCACGTACCGATGTCAAAACTCCGGAACACTCCTGGGGCGGGACAACACCCCGCGCCCTTCATATCTAGTAGTTCGTAGCCAAATTCTGTAAATACGCGCTTAATCGATGTTTCCACCATCGGATAGCGATTTGGGATGACACATCCGAGGAAAAGTGCAATCTTTTCCTGGTTTTCACTCATAATTAGTCTCCATCTCTTGATCCTGTTCAGTCTCAGAAATATATTCTATAATTCCAAGTTTGAATTTAGAGTTCTCCGGTTTATCACCAACCAAATCCTCAAACCCAGTAGAATGGATAAGTGTTCTTATTTCTCGTAATGCATCTGGACAGCTGTGCACGTTCGGGGGATTTCTACTTAATCCAAGCGACTCCCGGAGTTTTTGGGTTACTCCATTAATGGGAACACCGTGTCCCGTTTCAATCAAGGTCTGTGCTAATTCCTTGTGTTGGGGCATAATGAAATTCCATCGAATGGCTATATTTCTAAGCCTAATAACAATGTCCGTGATGGGAACTAGATGGGGGCAATTTTCTTGGCAAGCGTAACAGGTTGAACATAACCAGAGTTGTTGATCCGACAAGACTGATTCATCCCCATCTATCGCTCTATGAATTATTCTGCGCGTATTTAAGGAGGTTCTAGCCCCACTCGGGCAGGTTCCCGAGCATAACCCGCATTCTGCGCAAGAATAAATGTGATTAAGTCCGGATTCCTCAAGGATGTTAGCGATATCGGTTTTTATATTGAAAGTACGTATTTTTCTTATAGAGTTTATTTTAATGAACCTCCTCGCAAATTTCTTCTTTAATTTTTCCCAGTATCGCTTGTTACCATTTATTTTTCAATATATTACCAATCCAGAACAAAATTTCCGGGTTTGAGGTAAACTGGACTCATATTCTCGATGATTCCTCGCAAAATTACTTCCACAATTTCCTCTGGAAGGTTAAACTCAGTTAATATGCGACCCTGTTCCTCCTTATTTAAGATGTAAACGCGAACCAGAACGCCAGAAGAAGGTGGGGTATTCTCCACGATTTTGATTGAGATTTTCCAAGAAGTATACTCCAATATGTTCTGGAGAGTCTTCCCGATCGTGTGAACAAGTGTATTTACGAGTTTTCCCTTTAACTCTGGTTTTATTCCATCTATAGCTGGTTCTATTGAATATACTTGCATTAACCAATCAAGATCCTCAGTCA
>MBAA01000017.1:0-191 GCA_001940655.1 Promethearchaeota archaeon CR_4 | reverse complement strand
TATGGGTTATGAATGTATATTCCCAATGTCTTAACGAATTCATCGTATATAAGCTTAATCCTCTTGTAGAAATTCAGGGGGGAAAAACAACTGCAGAATAATGAATATCTATCCATAGGCAACATATATACGGAGAACGATGTCGAATCCACACCGCTTAATGTCAATAACTTACAATAGGTAACAAGATG
>MBAA01000068.1:22190-22666 GCA_001940655.1 Promethearchaeota archaeon CR_4 | reverse complement strand
GTCCATCTTCCTGGACTTCTTCCGGATCCACAAAACAATCGCAGGGAAGCTCCCATTGCCCATCGCTCAAGAGGGAAAGGCCTTCCGGAATGAGATATCGCCCCGCCGTGGCACGCTTCGAAGCGTGGAATTCTCCCAGATGGATGTTGAGGTTTTTTTTGACCCCGAGCACATTAACGACATCGAAAATTTCGAAGCCGTCATGGACTTCCCCCTCCGCTTGTTCCGCCTGAAACACGCTGAGACAGAAGAAATCCCCGTGGCGAAAGCAGTGAACAAGAAAATATTGTCCGGAAAATTAGTTGGGTATTATATGGCCCGTACGCAGCAATTTTACGAGAAAATGGGCATTCCAAGGGGTGCATTGCGCTTTCGGGAGGTAGACGCTAACGAACGGGCATTCTACTCTAAGGAAACTTGGGATTTCGAAGTTAACACCAGCATTGGGGGGTGGCTCGAACTCATTGCGAACAACT
>MBAA01000068.1:21886-22176 GCA_001940655.1 Promethearchaeota archaeon CR_4 | reverse complement strand
CCCCTGCTACAGTCGCGATTTTCCCCTTGGTCGAAAAACCTGAGTTTATTAATGTGGCAAAGCAGATTCAAAAAACGTTCCGGGACAATTGGGTCGATTGTATCTATGATGCAGCGACCTCCATCGGCAAGCGATACCTGAGGGTGGACGAATTGGGCATTCCTTATGCCCTGACGGTCGATGGCCAGACAATTCAAGATAATACCGTAACGGTCAGGGAACGGAATAGTGGGAAGCAGATTCGGGAGAAGATTGATGATCTCCCAACGAGCGCTGCTGCCATCATCCAG
>MBAA01000068.1:20449-21857 GCA_001940655.1 Promethearchaeota archaeon CR_4 | reverse complement strand
CATCGAAGGATAATTCTCTTTTTTCGGATTCTTTTTACATCTATTGAAAAAATTTGAGTCTTTCCGCTGATGCTCAAAAGTGACGTAGAAAGAATCGAATTTTATGACCAGATCTTAAGATAAGGTTTAAAGATTCGCCAGATATAGTTAATTAGGTTCAAATTTCTCTGATTCTTGATAAAAAACTATGAAATTTTCGCCGTTTTTGATAAAAAGTGACGAGTGTTAAAAATAAAAGAGAAACAAAAAAAGATGACACAGTTATTTTTTCATGGCCTTGGCTTCTTTGTAGATGAAATTCCGCTGGGCGATAAACCAGTGGAGGTCTTGAACGGACGTTCCTTGAGATGCCATTTGTTCCGCTAACTGCTTGATCGCAGAATCTTTCGGTTTGTCAACAATCTTAGCAGGATAAACCTGCACAGGGCCTTCTGGTTTGAAATTGTTACCCGTAGCATATGCCGGTCGGAGACGGAGCTCACTCTCGGCAAAGATCCATACAAAATCATCGTAAGACTTTGGTAGCTGGGAAGTTTCAAAAGCCAGCTTCTGAATTGCGTCGCTATCTAACGAAATGGACACCACACCAGTCGCCGATAAGGATTTGGAGGCTGGAGCTTTAACCTTTGCTTGCGCATTTGGTTTTCGGGCGGACTTTTCCGCAGTGGTTTTCTTGGACATTTGAATCACTCATTGATGAAATATCAAAACAATGAATCTCACGCAATTAAATATAATTGCATTCGAAAAAAACTGTAAGCCTCCCTTTTAACTTATCGACTGTCTAACGGAAAGTTTTTGAATTTCGTTAGAATATTTCCAAGTTGAAAGGGCAAAGTCATTGAACGGTGCCCCTTGCCATTGAATCGTTTAAATTGGCGTAATCCACTTAGGTCAATTCCGCCGTAATGAAAAATATATAAATGCGCACTTTATGGAAGGATAAAGCGTTTCCTAGTATATTCTGAAAGGGTTACCAGCTTATCGTGGATGTTCCTCATGCCGGATCATGGATTCAATTTAGCTAAGGAAATTCATTTCGTCAACATTGGTCGACTCGATGAGGACTTCCTCATGTGGAAGAATTCAAGGACGGACAAGATTTTCACCAAATTAGACGCCCTAGGATTACGTACGTTTCGGGGAGATCTGGAGTATTATCGCCAGATGAAAGATCCCCGACACGAAACGAAAACTGTGATCAAACAATTCAGGAAAGACACGGGATCCGAAACGGTGTTCATCGTTGTCGCATCACTCGCTTGTCAGTTTCAAGTCATTGAGGCATTCATAGAATATTTGGTCTCCAAATGGTTTTCAATCTATGATACCTCGATGATTCGATGCGGTGGTGCGGGAGGGGACATATTTGGGAGTTTTTACCGGATCATTGATGAAGCACTCCATG
>MBAA01000068.1:20300-20442 GCA_001940655.1 Promethearchaeota archaeon CR_4 | reverse complement strand
GCTGATATTTCGTTGACTTTTCCATTTTGATGCGTCATAGTAGTTTCAGGACTTCTTATTCCATATTTAAATCAAAAATAGACTCTAACGGGTTAACCAGAGAAAAAGAGAGAGGAAGAATGGTTGACACTTACCGGAAGTA
>MBAA01000068.1:17971-20283 GCA_001940655.1 Promethearchaeota archaeon CR_4 | reverse complement strand
AATGATTTTCGGAAAACCCTATTTGAAAATATTTGACACCAGCAGCCAACATTTCCTTGGGATTGTAAATCTTTCGCCCATCCACCAACACTGGTACTTTCATCGTTTGTTTGAAGTCGTTGGGGGTCATTTTCTTGAATTGAGTCCACTCCGTAACGATGGCAGCCGCATCTGCTCCTGTCAGTGCTCTTGCAGGACTCTCAGCATATGCAATTTTTGTGCCGAATAATTTTCGCGTGTTGGGAATTGCAACTGGATCGTACGCGATAACTTTCGCCCCCTTGGCAAGTAATGCCTCGATGATCTTTATGGACGGGGCCTCACGCATATCATCCGTGTCAGGTTTGAATGAAAGTCCCAAGATGGCGATTTTTTTGCCCATAAGGGGACCAACCAGCTTTGTGAGGGCGTCTACGACCCGAAACGGTTGCTTCTCATTCACTTCGAGGGTTGCTTTCAATATTTTGGAATCATAACCTGCCTGTTTGCCCGCGGAATAGAGTGCTTTCACGTCCTTCGGGAAACAAGACCCGCCGAATCCGCACCCTGCCATGAGGAATTTGGGGCCGATTCGGACGTCTAACCCTATCGCGTGGGCTACGATGGTAGAATCCGCTCCGAATTTCTCGCACATGTTGGCAATCTCGTTGATGAAGGAGATTTTCGTGGCGAGGAAGGAATTATTCGCATACTTGATCATCTCCGCAGTCCGCAGGTCGCATCTGACTATGGCGCCAGGATATGCGGCAAATAACTGATCCAACATTTCAGAGGACTTTGTATCCAATGCCCCAATCACCGTCTTGTCTGGTACCATCATATCTTGGATGGCTGACCCTTCCTTGAGAAATTCTGGGGTCATTGCGAGGCCAAAATCTTTTCCAGCCTTCTTACCAGATTGTTCTTCCAAGATAGGTTTGACCACGCCATCTGTTGTGCCAGGGATGACCGTGCTTTTTACTGCAATAACACTAAATTTGGTTTTAAGCTTGAGAATTTTGCCAATTGTGTGTGCTACGTTGCGGATGAATTTCAGATCTATGCACCCAGTATCATCACACGGCGTTCCAACACAAATGAAGGTTATATCAGCGTCTTCGACTGAACCTTTCATTTCAGTCGTAGCGGAAATGCGCCCCTCCTTCACGCCTTCGGCGAGGTATTCTTCCAAGCTAGGTTCATAGATTGGAGCCTTTCCCGACGCTATTAACTCGATTCGTTCCTTATCAATATCAACACAAGTGACAGTGTAACCTTTCTTCGCCAAGCCAGCAACGAGGCAGAGGCCAACATACCCCATGCCAACAACACAGACATTAATAGACGGCACGCTCATGTCTTCCACATTCAATGTCCGGAATTGTATTGATAAAAATATTTTGATCTCCTGAAAAACACAGATAATTTATTCTAATCTGAACTTTTTGGAGGCTTGTTTTTCAATTTAAAACTTTATGTAGCAAACTACATAAGGTATTAATGGCGCAAATTCTACAATTACTAAATTGTCTTTTTGTAAACGCATTTTCGGCATTGCAACAAAAAAAGACTTTTTTTCGTGATAATTCATGAATATCCTATATATTAATGCTGGTTCGGCGGGATCTATTGGATTGGACACTTTTTTGCGAGCCCCACCTTTGTCGCTCATGTACCTAAGTCCGACTGTTCCTGAGCACAGAAAAGTACTCATCGACTTGAAAACTAATCCAATGGCGGAAGACGCCATCCATACTGTAATGCGGAGCGTTGATCTCGTTGCGATTTCATCTTTCACGCCATCCATCAAGAATGCAATGTATGTTGCTTCCCTCGCGAAGGAACACAATCTCCCAGTAATCATCGGAGGTTATCACGCGTCCCTGATACCCGAGGTAGTTCACAATACAGATTTTGATGTGGCGGTGCGGCAGGAGGGTGAATTGACTTTTCCGGAGCTCGTAAAGACCTTAAATGCAGACGGGAAATTGACCCATGAGAACTTAAAGAACATTAAAGGCATCGCTTACTTGAAGAATGGAGAGATGGTGCAAACTGAGCCCCGCCCCTTCATTGAAAATCTTGACACACTGCCGATGCCAGATCGGGAGCTCGCAGGGAACACCAAATACGAGTATTTTGGAGCAAGCGTTGATAGTCTCGAGAGTTCCCGGGGTTGTGTTAATCATTGTATATTCTGTTGTGTCACGGCTCATTGTGGATACAAGTGGCGACGAAAATCTCCCCAACGTGTGATACGCGAAATCGCCCAATGTAGTCGTAAAACCCGTTGGATTACCTACCAAGATTCGGAACTGACCATCAGCATGCCC
>MBAA01000068.1:15392-17955 GCA_001940655.1 Promethearchaeota archaeon CR_4 | reverse complement strand
CCAAGCCGTGAAGATTCTCCACGACCGCGGCATCAGCATATACGGAGCTATCGTGATAGGCAATATCGGGGAAACATATGATATGGTTGAGAAGACCGCCCAATATGCCACCGATCTCGACTTGGATATCGTACAATTCACTGCACTCACACCTTATCCAAAAACCAAACTCTGGGATGAGGCTACCGCAAAAGGGTGGATCGAGGACGCAGACTGGACTCATTATGATTTCGTCCGTCCTGTGATGCGCACCCCAGACCTAACTCGGCAACAGATAGCCGAGTTGGTGCGTAAAGCATATCACGACTTTTACATCACAGATCGAAAGGCTGGTTTTTTATTAAAACGCGCCCCACGCTTCCTAGCGCACAAAAACTTCTGGTGGTTTTTCAAAATGTTGCCAGGTTTTATGCGCAAAAACAGCACACTGAAAGATTTCCTCCATTACCTCTCAAAACCCGTGTCAATTGAAGATTTCACTCCTCCCACGGTTTCAAAACCAATCCCGATTGAAAAACTAACGAGTTTGGCATAGGACTTATAATATCTCACGATAAACTTTTTTGATTTCCTTCTTTTGTATCACTTGCTACCTATGCTCAAGGGTGTCACATTTGATCTTTGGTTTACATTACTTCCGAGCAACAGGAAGCTCGACAGCACGTGGCGCAAGGTACGCAACCACGAGACCTACCACATCTTGCTCGAACATGGTTATTTGTTCGATTATGCCCGGTTGAAAAAACAAATTCGCTTGTTTGACACTCAGCTCCAAGAACAAAGACGTATAAAAGGAATAGATTTCAATAATGATGAGCAGGTGGACCTTTTTATTGACTTTGTTACGCATAACGGCCGGAAAAATAGATCTTTACATGATCAGATCAAGGAGACTTTTACCCGCCCCCTACTCACATATCCTCCATCATTAGGCGAAGGCGTGTCGGAGATGCTAGCCACATTAAAGGCGGATGGGTGGAAAATTGGTCTCATTTCCAACACGGGTAAGACTCCGGGTTGGACGTTCCGCCAACTTTTTGATAAATGGGGTATTTCAAAATATTTTGAAGACTGTACTTTCTCCGACGAAGCTGGAGCCTACAAACCGAATCCAAGGATTTTCCGGATGGCCGAGAAACAATTAAAACTTCAACCTTCGGAACTCGTTCACGTGGGTGACATGATTTCCGCGGACATCTGTGGCGCGATAGATGCGGGTTGGCAAGCGATTCACTTCCGACGTTATCTTGGTTTGCGCTACCTCGATGAAAACGCCCGGGACGCGCAAGTCATTGATCGTTGCCCACCGCACGAGATCGTTTACACTTATCCTGAAATTGTTGAAAAGTTAAGATTATTGCGCAAACAGTCTGGTAAAGGATTACATTCTTGTCAATAAACAAAATATCGTTAGAGCATTTCCATCAAGGCTTGCACCCGCGTCTTCACTTGTTCTAATCCTTCACCAATCCGGTTGAAGTTTACCATCGTGACTGGAATATCGAGTTCACGAGTAATTCGATCCTTGAAATAACGGTAACTCGCGGTCATATCCCTACACCCGAAAACTTGATTGAAGATGACTGCCTCTGCGCCTAGTTCCCGCGTGAGATTCACGTAAGAGTCCATAAATTGGGTATTGCTGCACCCAAAACTAGCCGAGATGTCGAGATAATGTTGGGCATAATTCCGCACCATATCCCCTTCGAGGGAGATCGGTTTGAGAAATCCGAGGGCTTCCCAGTCCCCATAATATATCCGCCCGTCGAGCCCATATACGATGTCCTGAATCTCCGGTTCGTACCCCCCAAAGATAGGCGCAAAGAGAACCTTGCGATATTTTTTCACGTCCGTACCTGTGCGCTGGCGGATTAATGTTTGCATCTCGTTCACGAGGGCCTTAAGGTCGTCCCGATAGCGCGGAAGGTCGCCACAACAATCAATTTGAGCGGAACTGAGGAGCGTCAAGATCTCGGCAAATGAAGACGGATTACAGGGCCAGAAATCACCCTTGCCGATGTTCAGCAGTATCTCCCGGTAATATTGCCGGCACTCATTGCCCATTTTAGCGGTTTCTAGGAGAGATTTCTGGGAAACCGAGGTGCCTGTCACCTGCTCCAGTGCCGTGATTACTCCCTGTAACTCCGAAATCATAAAATCAAGGACTTCCGGACTTTGTTCCCCGGGAGGAAAAGTCGGTAATTCCATGAAGTAGGATTTAGGTACGTGGTCGTGGAGAGTGTCGAAATATTTTACAAAGGCCGAACAGCGATACATAGTATTGAGGTTGAGGTCGAGGTTTTTCCCCTTGGTTTGATACATGCCATACATGCCCCGGACGCCGTAGCATGCGTCCACACCGTAACCCTGCGATTCGGAAAGGATGGCAAGTTCGTTGTATTTCTCGTTCAACGCCTCGATGACATTGACGATGATATTTTTGACTAATGATTTACCCACCTGGAAGTGTCGGGCGAGCTCGATAACTTTCGATGCGGCGCCCCATCCCGCGATTGCAGTACCGGTCTCGACAGCATTGACCCAATTAGCTACTTTTGGGAAG
>MBAA01000068.1:12632-15352 GCA_001940655.1 Promethearchaeota archaeon CR_4 | reverse complement strand
CGAAAATGATGTCATTAAAGGGAAAAGTGACCGAAACTAGCGCCTTCTTCTCCCGGAACTTCTTTTTTTTGAGAAAGTCCCGACCTTGTAAGAAATGAACCGCGAGTCGGAGTAGGTTAGGCATGTGCTCGGCGTCTTCGTCCAAGTAACTCATTATGTAGACCTCCAGACTTATAGCATTTCCATTAAAGCTTGAACCCGCGTCTTGACCTGCTCGAGACCTTCCCCCATCCGCGTGAAACTGACGAGTGCCACAGGGATTTCTAGTTCTCGCGTTAGTTTTTCCCTGTAATATCGGAAACAACTTGTCATATCCCTGCATCCAAAAGGCATTGAATAGATAACTGCCTCAGCATCAACTGCTCTTACTAGATCGAGGAAAGAGTCCTGCATTTGGACACTACTACACCCCGTGCAACCAGAAATGTGCAAATAATGCTCCGCGTAATTTCGCACCATATTGCCATCCAGAGAAATATCATTGAGGAAACCAAACGAGTACCATTCTCCGTAATAGACCCGACCACGGAGCTCGGTTACCATCTCTTGCACCTCCGGTTCATATCCACCAAAGATGGGTTGCATCACCACTTTCTTGTAGTGTGAGACATCCGTCCCGATGCCATGTTCGATATTGCTCCTCATCTCTTTGACCATCGCATTTAGGTCGTCCCGGAATCGAGTTTGATTGCTACAACAATCTATGAAGGCAACATTCAAGAGGGTGAGGACTTCCGAGAACGTGGACGGCGTGCACGGCCAAAAATCTTGCTTGCCGATGTTGAGAAGAATCTCCTTGTAGGCTTGCCGACACTCGTTACTCACGCGTGCAGCATCCCGCAAGCTCGCTTCTGTGACGGAATTCCCAGTGACATCCTCAAGAACCGCAATAGTGCTTTCAATTTCCTGCATCATGTACTGAATATTAGCTTCGGACGGTTGCCCAGGTGGAAAGATCGGCCAGTCTATATAGTGCGACCGGGGCACAAAGTCATTTAAAATTTCACAAAATTTCACGTATGCTGAACACCGATAGAGAAAATTCAGGTTCAACGACAAATTTTTCCCCTTGGTAGCAAACATACCATAGAGTCCTCTCAAGCCATAACAGCCATCGGGGGCAAACCCAGCCGCGTCTGCTATCGCGACCATCTCGTTATATTTCGCGAACAACGAGGAGACAACATCGTGGAATATATTCTTGATGAGGTTCCGTCCGGCTCCGAATTGACGGATTATCCCCACGAGTTTTGCGGTATTGTTCCATCCAAATAAGTTACCTGCGGAACTAATAGCGGAGAGGTATTGACTATTCGGAAACTCGTGCATCCGAATAGGTACTACGGGTATAGCCCCGGCCGCGAACACGATCTCGGAAAAGGGGTAAGTCATCGACACCAAGGCTTTTTTTTCCTTCACCTTCATGCGTTTGAGGTTGCTACGGTCGTGTAGGAAATGGATAGCCATGCGGAGGAAAGAACCGAAATGCTCCATATCCTCGTGTAACGTGCTCATAGTGCCAACTCTTTCATAACATTTCTAGGAACGCTTCAATCCGCGTCGAAAGTTGTCCGGTCGCGGTGGCGCTGTAATCCCGTTCTATCTGGAGTACCTTTAATCCCTTTTCGATAAGAATGTCTCGGATTTTATCTTTTAATGTCCCCGTAAACTCGCAGAATTTAAGAATGTGGTAAACTACGCCGCTTATCCCCTCGTCTGTGCAGAATTTGTAGATACGTTCAGCTACTTTCTCGTGGGAGTAAGGCACGTAATGCTCCGAGCTCTCGTTCTTCTTGAAGACTTGCACGAGTTCGTCAATCGCGGGTGTTTGGCCTTGCAGACTCGTGTTAGCGAACTGCATCGCATAATTAGTGCCAGTCCAGGTAAGGTTCTCAATTACCACTGCACCCGATCCTTCAAATAGTTCGATAAGGGGATCCCCAATGAAGGGAGCTGCCCCCGTGAGGAGAACTTTTTTCCCTTTAAGCTCGGGTCCAAAAAGATCGGTTTGATTTAATACTTTGTCTAATTCAGGAATTACTTTTGAACCGAATAGCATAGCACGATAGAATAGCTCTTGTTTTTTTCTCCCCGGCAATGGCATTTTACTCAATTGCATAAGTTTAAACTTGATTTCATTTGTGGTTTTAATGGCACTCCAGAGCGCATCTTCTATAATTTCGGTACCACAAAACTCGCCGATGGCGTTCCGGAGACGCGTGATCTCGGATCGATATTGGGCGAGCGCGGGATCTGTCCGCTTGTAGGGAATATACAAGCGAAACAAAGGGATGTTGAAATATTGTTTTACCAGTTCGCAGTTATTATCGCCATTGCAATAATTCGAGACAATTAGTGCGTCCAAGTTCTGCAAAAAATGCCAGAGATGGTCCTCTTCACGGCGGGCAAACATGCCTAAGATTGCACGGGAAAATACGCAGGTGGTAGGGGAAAGGTAATTCCCCCCTTCGTTAGTCAACGCTTCCGTACCAGCAAATATGAGGCGTAAAGGGACTGCGTCTGCTGCGAGGATGATCTCCTCGGGAATAATGTCGTGCCCGATGATACCGATTACTTTTTTGCCACTTGCTTTCGCAGCGACTAAGAATTCATTAATCTCCTGAGCAAAGTCAATTGTGAACTCCACGAACACCACCTACGAGAACTATTGATCTACCTGTTCAAATCCCAGTAAAGCCGCACCAATGGCACCGGTCATC
>MBAA01000068.1:12280-12610 GCA_001940655.1 Promethearchaeota archaeon CR_4 | reverse complement strand
TTGTGGCGTTTAACTCTTTTTCGAGAGCCCGGTGCACGCCCACGTTTTTTGCCACGCCCCCACAGAACGCGATGGGTTGTATCGCCCCCAAGCGTTTCACCATCCCCCCAACCCGCTTAGCGATAGCCTCGTGGATACCCGCGGCAATGTCCTCCTTCTTGGCACCCTTGGCAAATAAGGAAATCACTTCGCTTTCTGCGAAAACTGTACAGGTAGACGAGATTTGTTCTGGTTTATTCGATTTTAAGGACAAAGGTCCAAGCTCCTCGAGGGGTACTTGGAGTGCGTTCGCCATTACCTCGCAAAATCGTCCGGTGCCCGCTGCGCACT
>MBAA01000068.1:9784-12256 GCA_001940655.1 Promethearchaeota archaeon CR_4 | reverse complement strand
CTTTCTTGGTTTTCGGGGACACTAAGATTACCTTGCTATCTTGCCCCCCAATATCAATGATGGTACGGATATCGGGTAAATAAAATTGCACTCCTCGAGCGTGGGCGGTGATCTCGGTCACCTTCTTTGTAGCAAAGTCGACAGTATGTCGTCCGTAACCGGTGCCTAGAATCTCATTAATATTACTCTTTTGCAGATTGTGTTTTTGAAGCATCGTGTCGAACATCTCCCGTCCGACCCGTGCAAACTCGTGTGTCGAACGAGCAACTGCAGTGTCGATGATCTTACCATCATTCGCTAGCGCTACCTTTGTCGAGAGTGATCCAATGTCAACGCCAACAGTGTATGTCGTGGGGAGTTCACCTAATTTATCGGAATAATTCTCCCCATAGATGCTCTATAAAAAAAGTTGTCCGCTTTGACATCACAGGTGGTGTAGGTTTATAGCATATGAAACTGATACCCCATTATGTCTGTCTTTCTTTTATCGCTGCCGTAATTTAGAGCTCTTCAAAAACTTTTAAGAGTTAAAACACCACCTTACCTTATCTGCAATCTGGACGTGAAACTATGAGCAGCAGTTTTGACCAAGAAATCCTTGACTCGAGTCAGGACCACATACGAAAGGTAGTTAATACTGTGAAGGGGATGGTGCAAACCATTGACGCATGGTTGCAAGGAAACGAGACCCTCGTGAAGGAAAAGCTCGATATTACCCGAAAATACGAGCAAGATGCGGATGGTGTCAAGGATATTTTGCTCCGCAAGACCGCTGAAGCCGAAACCGTGCTCCACCGGCAAGACCTGTTGCGTTTAATTTTAAAGGTAGACGAGATAGCGGATTATGCGGAAGGGGTTGCCGTGCGCGTCTCGTACATTAGGTACAAACCGAATGATTACATCACTCGACAAATTATGGAACTTGGCAAAGCTGTGCTCAGTTGTGTCACCAACGTCAGGGAAGCGATTTTCGAGCTCGCCAAAAGGTCTAAGCGGGTGTACAACATGTGTGATGAAATTGACAAGGGGGAACAAGTCGTGGACGACATTTTCCGGAGCTTGGAAGCAGACCTCTTTAAATCCTTCGACATGGACGTCCGGATAATGATGCAGATCCGAAGTATGACATATCACATGGAAGATATGGGCGACCTTGCTGAGAGTGTTTCAGATTTCATACGGATTATCGCTGCATCACGTTAACTATCGTAAACTGCACGAAGAGGTTTGATCTGTGACTGAATCTCCCGAGGCAATTAGTGCCAGCTCCTATAAATTTAAGGTCATTGTCGTAGGGTCCCAGGGTGTTGGAAAAACAAGCTTAATCCGGAGGTTTGTGGAGAATAAGTTCAAGGACGAGTATACCACCACGATCGGCACAGACATCACCCTCAAAAATGTTGATGTTAGCTTTGGATTAATTACCTATCAGAACCGCCTCATGATTTGGGACCTCGCCGGTCAACCGAGATATGAAACGTTACACGAGTCTTTCATCAAAGGGGCTCATGCGGCTATGGTAGTTGCCTCGCAGGACGATCCCGAGAGTTTTTATGGCGCAGAAGGAGATAAATTCACTAAAAGAATAGGGGTTCGCGGGTGGATTGAACTGGTCAACCAACAGGTTCACGTCCCGACAATTTTACTGATCAATAAGGCAGATCTGGAGGAGAACAAGATTTTAGATGAGGAGATCGTCAAGGTATGCGAGGATACGAATATCTTGGGAGCGTACCGCACATCAGCGAAGAACGGCCTCAACGTGACTAAAGTATTCAATACCTTGGCAGGTATGCCTTTGATACTAGCCCGCTTGAGATATATCCGCCACTGGTAATAAAAAGAGAAGCAATAAAGCTCGGAATTTTAATTGCATTTTCGAACCTTTGCCTTCATGGCGAATTTTTTATATTCCATCCCGAATCACTCTATAATGGTCTATTATTTTAGTTTGAGAAGCACCACACCATTACTTGAGCGCCTAACGCCAGCAGAAATCGCAGCTCTTGAAAGAATTACAGTCTCTGTTGGTATTCATCTGAAAATTGAACTTATTCAGAATGGCGCGATTCTCTTCTTTGATGAGACTTTTTCCGAGGAAAATTTTATCCTTTTCAAAAAAATCTTCTTAAAAAATGCCCAAATTTATGACGCGGATCACCTACTTGGACAATATATTATCTGGTATGACTCGGTTAGTAAGGAAACTATATACTACAATACTTCCGTCGAGCAATACATTCAAAATATATTTTCTTTAATCCGGAAATTTATTGGTTCCAAGCAAGGAGCAGGTTTGATGGAAGACATTTCCAGACGAATGTTTATGAAAAGTGGGAAATATCTGCCTGAAATAAAAAATCCTCGAAAAGAGGAAAACTGTGAACACCAATTATATTGATCGATTGTTAAACCGCTGGACGAGTTGCCTCTTTTTGTTTCTGGAGAATGTTTTTATCGCCATCTCGCGCT
>MBAA01000068.1:5577-9774 GCA_001940655.1 Promethearchaeota archaeon CR_4 | reverse complement strand
TGTAAATTTTTTTAACCTATCATTTTCCTCTCTTTTATTTATTCAAGGATCGCGAAATTGACAACGAATGGACCTCACTGCGTGGGTTATTGGTTACCTTGGTGGGGGCATTTTAATCTACGCTCTCGCCCTGCACATCTATTGGCGTAATTGGTTGACCTTAGGGCATTATAGATTGACCAAAACTATTGCTATAATACACATCCCATACATCACTTTAGTGACGACCATTTTTTGCTACGAGGGCATTAGGATTCTCTCTGGTTTGCCGGAATGGTTTATCTCCGCATACTCGATCAAAGTTCTCTTTATACTCAACTTAATGCTACATAGTCTGGTTTTCTTCAGTGCGATAAGGTTATACGGGCAGGCGTGGATCGTCCGCCAAAAATATGGCGCTCGTCCTTTTTTCGGTCCATATCTCACCTTTGGTCCTGATCCTACGACTACTATCACTTTGACATGGGAGAATAGCAAGCAAGGAAGAAACTGTCAGAAAGAACAGGACTTTCGTATGGGTACCTCTCCAACCGGGTTAATTTCTCACGTTGGAACGGTACAATTGAACGAACGCTTAGCACGTGTTACGTTAGCGGGTCTCCAACCCGGGAATACATATTATTACCAAATTCCCCGAAACACGGAAACCTTCCATTTCGAAACTGCCCCCCAATGGGATCCGAAAACCAAGACAATCCCCGCGTTCGAGTTTGTGATTGTCGGGGACTTGCATGGTTCAGCGAAAGACGTGTCCCAGACCGTCAAACTCATTCGTGATTTGGAACCAAATGTGAAATTCATCCTTAGTCCGGGCGATATCACAACAGACGCTCGGATCTGGCAGCACTGGCGGACATTATGGAACCAGATGAGGTTAGTAGCGTCAAATTTGCCCGTCGAGAGTGCACCCGGCAACCATGACGCG
Source organism: Promethearchaeota archaeon CR_4 (assembly GCA_001940655.1). GTDB lineage: Archaea > Asgardarchaeota > Lokiarchaeia > Sigyniarchaeales > CR-4 > CR-4. The sequence continues at coordinate 8,849 of MBAA01000068.1, read as the reverse complement.
GAACTCGCGAGAGGAGCCTCCCACTGGCGGAAAATGTTACCATACCCGTATGCAAACCCAACCAGTGGTTTGTATTTCACATTCACGTATCTGAATACCTCGTTCTTCATCTTGGACAATTATAATGCCGGGCGAGGACAGGGCAGTTCCAAGTTCGTGCCAGCACCGGAGCAAATTGCTTGGCTCGACCAAGAACTCGCCAAATTACCTCCTACCATCATACACCGCGTGGTTGTAATTCATAAGGCCATTTACACAACGGGGGACTTCGGGTGCGACCCTGACTTGGAGGTTTTGCTCCTTCCTCTAATTAATAAGTATCGCGTAAATCTGGTGGTAGCCGGCCACTCTCACTTGTTCGAGGCATTCTTTCGGCCAGACATCAACCAACCGCGAGGAACCGCGTTTATCGTGACAGGGGGTGGTGGGGGAAAACTCGATTGGGTGTCTCTGAAATATTCGGCATCCCCTTATAGATGGTCTGATCGCGTTCATATTGCAAAGTCGCGTCCATTTTTAGAAGGGAATCCCCGAAGTCCTTTCCGGAACGATCCTGTCGTTTGCCAATATCAAGAATTTGGCAAATTGTGCCGCCACATTCTGCGAGTGATTGTCAAAGGGGAAACGATGACTGTGCGTGCGATCGAGTGGGGAGGAAACACCATTTACGAGCGTACGTGGTGATTATTTAGCGCCTCCTGTAATGAGATACTAGCAAGTATCCCAGAAGTTCAACCCAAAGTCTAAGTATCATTATCAAAAAAAAAGATTTCTTCTATAGGGGTACGCAGTACTTTTGCGATTTTATATGCTAATTGCAGAGATGGATTATATTTTCCTTTCTCCAAAAAAACGATGGTTTCTCGCCTCACCCCGACTAAATCCGCTAACTGTTCTTGGGTTAAATTATAACGTGCCCGAAGTTCTTTAATTTTGGTTTTTAACAATATAATCCCCTTCCACTACACATCCTCCTGTGAACCTTTTTTATCATAATATACTCGAACTAGCAGGAATGTAATCAGCATTATGAATGCAACCAAATACATAAGAGAACTGAAGCTCATACCTAAAAAATTATAAACCTCAGGATTTCCAAAAACAATTAAGACACCCATAGTGACAAACATTGTAATATATCCGGCTTTATATGTTGCCTTTCGATGACGTTCATCCATTTTGGGAATCCCGAAACGGTCTGCTTGAATACCCTTATACATTCCCCAAAGGGCGAAGGAAAATAATGGAACAAGCATAAGTCCAAACCAATTACTATACAGGTCAAAAACAAAATTTCCTTGCGAAAAAACTGTGTTGTACATAAATACTAAATAGGCACAAAACACAATTATTGTAATTATCAACCAGATTCTGCGTTTTTGTTTAATATATTTCTCAAAGGTCGCTAATCCTTGAATTTTATCCGAACCTTTCAATTTTTTAATGGTCATAGTTTTTTGAATTTTAATCGAAGATTTTTTCTTAAAATACAATCGAAAAAGATGGAAGGTAATCAGTACAATGATGATGATAGCTAAATATTTTTGATAAATGGCGGTTATCCCTAGAAGAGTTACAAAAACTGAAATAAAACCGAAAAGAAAACTTGAGATTACTCCAGCTTTCCCCATCGGCTTTCGATAACGTTCATTCCAATTAAGAATCCCAAATTTTTTTGTTAGAAGGGCTTTATATATTACCCAAATGGTGTAAGAAGACAACGGGATAAGTATAAGTCCAAATAAATTAATATACAGGTCAAATTGGAAATTTGCTTGTGAAATAACCACGATGCATAAACATACTATATAGGCACAACACACAAGTATTGTAGTTGTCAACCAAATTCTACTTTTTTTTTTGATATTTTCCTCAAAGGCCGTTAATCCTTCAATTTTATCCGATTTTTCATCTATCTCCACTTAAATTCACATCTGTTTGTCTTTTTTTTATATTAAAAAGGTGGAATATTTCTCACAATATGTGCGAAATCTTTAACACTATGTTATATAATTCTAACAGATTATTTAAACATATGCTCGCCTTTTCAAAATTAGTTTCCTTATGTTCGCCAATTTGAATAGTGTGAGAACTAATTTTTTTTAAATTTAATTCCCATTCCCCATCACATCGTACGGGTTACCATCGTGGGTCAATAAACGACTATTAAGGTTATCGAATGGGACGGGAACGTAAGCGGCACACTATTTGAAAACTAGTTTTTATTTTATCTATAGGGATCGCGAATGCGCTTAAGAACAAGCTTTCTTAGCAAAGATAAAAGACCCTTACAGGTTTCGAAATTTACGCCGCGAAGGGCAAAAAAGGGGAGACGGCGTACGCGAAATAGTCGATTAACTCGACGAAGGGGATGGGAGAAGAATGGCACGTCTTCATATGCTTTGAAGTGATATTTCACCAATTGCTCTGGTGTTAAGTTAGGATATCGCATTGTAGGTGTCACCCAGTTGAAATTACGCCAATCCCGGGTGATTAGGGTATTATTTTTCAATACTTTTTCCATCAATTCAGTGCCCGGATAAGGGGTTAAGATAGAGAACGTAGTGATATCCACGTCCAAGGATTTGGCAATCTCGATAGTACTTTGCAGGTCTGCTTCGGTATCGGAAAAATCTGCGCCCAAGATTATATTGCCTTGAATGAGAAAACCGAGGTTATGCAAGATCTGGATGGCGGTTTTTATTTGCTTAAATTTAAATTGTTTTTTCAAATTGAGGAGAGTTTTGTTGGAGAAGCTTTCCAATCCGAGGAATAATAAGATGAATCCTGCCGCGGCCATCTTTTCAAATACTTCAGGGTGTTTCAAAACCATATCAACGCGCGCGGTAGACATGAAAAACATGTTGAGGCGTTCCCGAATAATAACATCACACAGTTTTATCACGTGTTTCGGATTTACAACGAAATTATCGTCAATAAAATAGACAGATCTACAGTACTTGCGAATATCGCGGATTTCTTGTATAATGTGGGAAATAGAGCGATGACGATAGGTGTGCCTATAAAAGTTGTGAACGGAGCAGAATGTGCACTGATAGGGACACCCTCGACTCGATTCCATACAATCCATTGGATATCCGAGGAAACTATACTGAGGCCTGACTTCAGGCACCCGGAGATTTCTAGCTGGTAAACGACACTGATCTAAATTTGCAAGGGGACGGTCGGGATTGTGGATAACTTGGCCGTTCTGTTTGTAGGAAAGTCCTTGAACCCCAATAGGACTCCCTTTCTGAACAAGCTCCCGAAAT